>NZ_AKFJ01000084.1 GCF_000272475.1 Novosphingobium sp. Rr 2-17 | reverse complement strand
GAGGCCGTCCACCCCAACAACGTTGCAGATTCGATCGACTTGTCGAGGATGCACATTGGTCCAGGCCCCCGAACAGTCGATCGAACCCAGCCAGGAAATCGCAGCGTAAACCGACACGGGCGCGATCGTGCCAGACCTGATCGGTACGGAAAATAGTCACGGATCTGCTTTCTGCCAGATCAGTATTTGTACCTTCCCTGTCGGCCTGGGCTATTGCGGGGCGTGTGAATGGTTGGCATGGTCCGTTCGATGGATGCTGACGGGATAATCGGTGGCGGGCCGGTCAACCGGCTACGAAGGTTCGGCAGGGCGATCAACATCGCCTGCTTTTTCCTATTGTTACTGGTGATGGGCACCGTAATCTATGGCCTGATACTACGCGCTATCTGGGAACGCAGCTACTACATCGCGGTAGCCTTCGCGATCTTGGGCGCCGTCGCCCTTCTTCTTGGCTTGGCCCAACAAGAAATCGCCGCGCGTGATCGGGCTACTTGGCGCGCCATGGCGGAATGGCAGCTTCGTGCGACTTATGATCGGATTGCGGCTCGCCGGGGCGAGGCCCAAATGCAAGACGCAGGCGATCTGGGTGATGGCTTTGATCTCTATTATGAAAATCTGATCGAAGCGATAATTGACGATATGCAGCGCGTGACCGGCGAAAGTCGCCATGTATGAGCCGCGATTCTCAGCTCACCCTGACAGAGACTTGGCCACGGTTTTTGGCGCACTGGATCGCGGCGGTCTTCGGACACTTCCTCAAAGTAGTTTTGCCCTTGATCGCGGATTGGCCATTCCCGCTATTGTCGCGGGACTTCCCTGCTTGGTGGGCCGTCCTTTTGTTCGCTGCGACCACGTCGCTGCTAGCGGCAGTCATCAACTGCAACTTGCCGGTCACCGCGCGCGAATTGATGAAGAGCGTGGCCTTTGGCTTAGCGCTCAACGCTACGGGTGAAATCCTCAACTTCGCCTAGCGGCGAAGCTGCCTTACTTCGTTTGCTGACCCTCCACCGGGTTGGAGCATGAGAATTTCTGGCGAAACGATATCACCACGACCGATGCAGCCTCTCCGGAAGCCGCCTGCGGATTGGCGCGAAGATAATCGAGGAAGGCCCGCCGGAGATCTGCCTGAGACACCCGTACGGGGCGGCAGAATTCGCGCATGTTCAGCCATGTCTCATAAGCCCGGATACTATCGTAAACCCCGGCGATGTAGGCATAGCAATAAGACGCCAGCACCGCCGAAGTGTCTTCGCATTTGCTACGGAGGCTGTCGGCGGTCAGCAGTGCCGAACTGGCCAATCCAGGGCCGCCAGGGCGCCGAGTTGCCACCGGCGCGGCAGCACCAGAGTCAGGGGTTCCGCTGACCGTAGCAGGCAGAGCGGGCGGTCCGGCGACCGACGTGGGCCGCGCCGTAGCAGCCGCTTCGGGTGCGGAATGGGGCGCGACCGTTGCTACGGTCAAAGCGATCAGGGCGGGAAAGATCATCACAAGTTCCTCACGCCCGGTAGCGCGCTCGACCGTGGCAGCAGCTCAGTTAGCAGAGATTCCGTTCGTCACAAGGCCGCTATCAGTCTAGGATCGGGTTCCTGAAATCGAATTCAAGTCTCTGATGCAAGCAAGATCACATACGTTAGACTACACGTGGCTGACGCCTTCTGCCCGAAAACGTCGCCAAGCTAGGCTCAAGGTTTATGGCAAGGCAGGTTTTGTGCTGGCTTGTGTCGCCGGCCCGCAGCTTGTCGCGATGGATCTTGGTGGGTGGAACCCTTTTCGTGACCAGGCGCGGTCTGCAGCCCTGCCTCACATGTCCGGGACGACGATGCCCAAGATGATCGAATCGCCCTTCGCACCCAAATCGCTGCGGCCGCTCTCTGCTCAAGAGGCTGTCGCTTGGAATGCCAAGATTGCCTCGTCTAAATTCGCAATTCAGGTCGCCTCGCCGTTGAGCATCGCAGGAGGCGCTGGCACCAGCTTCTCGCGCTCGCTGCAGTGCATGACTGCTGCCGTCTATTATGAGGCAAGCAGCGAGCCGACTGATGGGCAGCGCGCGGTCGCCCAGGTCGTACTCAACCGCCTGCGCCACCCTCAATTTCCGCACACCGTCTGCGGCGTGGTCTATCAAGGCTCCGAACGGCCCACCGGCTGCCAGTTCTCCTTCACCTGCGACGGCTCGTTGCAGCGTATGCCTTCCCCCGAAGGCTGGCGGCGCGCGGAGGGCGTAGCCGCAGCGGCACTGGCTGGTTCAGTCTATGCGCCAGTGGGCTGGGCGACGCACTACCATGCCGACTACGTGGTCCCTTATTGGGCGCCAAGCCTGCAGAAGCTAGCGACGGTAGGCCACCACATCTTCTATCGCTGGAGTGGCGCCGCCGGTGAAGGTGGCAGCTTTACGAGCCGATACCTAGGTTCCGAGCCGACCGTGGCAGGCATGCCCCAGACGGACGCGCAACTCATCCAAGGCGAAGCCCTGCTTCTCGACGCAGGCGCCGCCAAGCGTGTTTCCGCGGCGGAGCGTCCATTGATAGAGGCCGCCCCTACTCCTGCGCCAACCGCATCACGATCGACACCAGCTCAGGCGGCTGAAAATCCTACTGCGAGCGATGATCGCTGGATCATCGGGACACCTCCTACCCACTAAGGACGCTTGGCAGAAAAGACCCTCAATGGAGCAACGTGCCGCAGGTCAACGGTAGTCTGCTGAATAACTGTCGTAGTCCGCGCCATAACCCGCAAGCCGGCGGTCGTACTTGGTCACGACACAGCCGATAACTTTCGCCTGAGCCCGCAGGAGACGTGTAACCGCGTTCTTCGTCTGACCGAAGTGGGCACTGCCCGCCTCTACGACGAAGATCGTGGCTTGCGCCGCTGCCGCCATTTCGACCGAGTCGGCCAGTGCCATCACGGGCGGTGCGTCGAACACAATAACCTCGTACTGGTCACTTAGGGCAGCGAGCAGATCGTGGATCGCCGAGCCCGCGAAGAGGCTAGCCGGATCAGGCGGCAGCGGGCCGCTGGGAAGATACCACAGGTTGTCTTCGTTGCCGGATACCACGGCATCTTTCGCATCGACCATGCGGGCTAGCACGCTTGATAGTCCCGGTGCGTTCTCGATCGCGCCAAAGAAGCTGGCAAGCGAGGGCCGCCGCAAATCAGCGTCTACGATCAAAACCTTCCGGCCAAGTCGCGCGAAATCACGCGCCAACGCGAACGACGTGGTCGATTTTCCCTCGCCCTTGTTGCTGCTCGTTATAACCAAAGACTTCGGCAGGCCCTGGTTGGAGGACAATTCTACAGAACTGCGGATGGTGTGATAAGCTTCGACCAGCAGCGAGCGGGTATCCAACTCGTGCCTGATGTCGGCGTTCGGGACTGCGGGAATGACGCCCAACAACGGCAGGTGCAGCTTCGCCTCGACGTCTCTCGGATCGCGAATGGCGTCATCAAGTTTGTCGCGCCCATAAGCATACGCGAACGCGATAATTAGACCAGCGGCTAGCGCGATGGCCATATTCACCTTCTTACGCGGCGACGATGGTTTGATCGGCACATCCGCTTCATCGACAACCGTAATGTTGTTGTTAGTGATGCCTGCCTGGGCGCTCAATTCCTTGAAGCGAGAGAGTAGCCCCTCATACATCTGCCGGTTGGTATCAACCTCGCGCTTGAGGATATTGTAGGTAACCCCTCGATCCTGTTCAGACAGGGTCGCCGACTTGAGCGTGTTGACCTGGTCTTCGATCGCCGTTTCCTGCTTCGCTGCGGTAACGTATTGGTTACGGATCGAAGAACGGATGTTTTCTGCCAGTGCGTTGGTGCGCTGATCCAGTTCGTTGACTTGCGCCATTGCCTGCAAAACAGTCGGGTGATCGCCGCGCATGTGTTGACGCATTTGGCTCAAATCGGCATTCAATTCAGCCCGCTTTTGCAGCAATTGCTGCATGCCAGGGTTGGAAAGCACTTCGGGCAAAGTCGTGACAGGCACACCGCGCGCCTGCTGCCAGCGCTGTTCGGCCTGCAGACGCGCCGCCTTGGCGTCAGCATAGGCCTGGTTGAGCTGCACCAAGTTGGCTGTGACCAACGAGCGTGGCCCCTCCTGTCCGCCGACCGTGGTCGCACCCTGGCTGGCATCGATCAGGCGAGCGGCGCGCGAATAGTCGATCAACTGCCGTTCGGACACTTCAAGCCGCTTCTTGGCGACATCGAGTTGATTTTGAAGGAAGTTGCGCGAATAATCACCCGTCGAGAACTTACGCTGGATGTTCGCCTGAATGAACTGCTTGGCATAAGTATTGGCAATCTGAGCAGAAAGCTCGGGATTGCGACTACTGAATGCGATGCCGACGATCCGCGAATTGCGCGGAAGATTGATCGTCAAATTTTTCTGTAAAGTCGACAGCAGCAGTTCGTCCCGCTCGACCGGGGTGAGATCAGCGACGCTCCCATCACCCAAACTTTCGAAAAAGCGTCCGTTCTTGTCGAGCCCCAAACTGTCGATGACCCGCTTGGCCATGCCACGGCTGGTAAGAACATCTACTTGGGTTTGCAGGAAACGATCAGCCTCGGTTCCACTTACCGCCGGTTCGACGTCTTCGGTGCCCAAAACCTTGGCCGTCTGCTGATCAATTTGGACGGTAGCTTCGGCCTCATAAATGCGTGGCATAAACAAGATCGAGGCCAAGCCAAGCAGCAGCGCAACCAATAGAATGATGCCGATTGCCGCTCTGTTGCGATAAGCAGCTCCAGCCAGCGCCCGGATGTCGAATGCCGATGGTCGTCCGCTCGCCAGAAGCATCTCGCGCTCCACGTCCAGACCATCGAGGTCGCCGGGCTCAAGCTCTTGGGGCTGTCCGCTATACATTCTGGCTTGGCGCATAAACGTCTGTAATTTTCCTGCTAACGTCAGAACTGGGCGAAAACATTGAGCAACGGAGCAGCCTTCAACAGATCGTTCCAGGCCTGCTTCGAGTTGGAATGGCCGACGATAATCACATCCCGACCAAGAATCGCTGGATCGGGATCGATACCGCTACGGATACGGGTAAGATCGAAAGCCGCTGCCATTCGTTTGCCATCGACATAGCGGATCACGATAACTTCGCGGAGCTTGGCATTCGGGCTTTCGCCCTTTGCCAGCGAAACCGTATCGAGCAGCGTGGTCGTTCCGCGGAATTCGTAGACACCCGGTTCCATCACGTCGCCCTGTACCGTCACATGTTGTGAAACGGAGCTGGTAACAACGACTGTGATCTGTGGCTTCACATAATAGCGATCGTAGAGCTTTTCGAGGCTCGTCGCGAGATCGGTAGCGGTCATTCCGCTGGCCCGCACTCTTCCGATCAAAGGCAGCGCAACGTTTCCGACCGCATCTACGGGGATACCTTTGGAAGATACTGCCGGTTCGTTGAACATTGCAATGTCGAGGGTATCGAGCGGGCCGATCGTGTATTCACGCGCTATCTGATCGGCCGATGGCGCGGGAATCATGTTATAAGCCGCTTCACCCGTGCGGACCTGAGGACCGACGTAGCTGGCTGTGCAGCCCGTCAGCAGCAACATGCAAACGACCACGGAACAAGTCGGTCGAACCATCGTATGTATTTCCCCGGAAACCCGCTCAGGCCTGGCGGCCCCCACCAAGCCGCGACCCTACCCCGTAGATGCTCTACTGTCTCGATAAAAAGACCCGCTAGGTCAATCGGAAACGCCCCTTAGTGGCGTTACCGCCACTTGGTCTAACCACAAAGAGTACGGCTCAACACCAGCGCGAGGAATGGCGATATACAAGTCCTGTCCGGGGCAACCCGCTGGAACCCGGATCTCGCCGGCTCCTGCAAACCATCCGTCTTTCGTCGGTTTCCATGACAGTACGGCTTCGATCGGTGGCGATGCTTGGGCGGACGTTGCCAGGCGACACGCTACCCCCGCTCCAAGCTTTGCAAGAAGTTCGGGCTTGCGCGTCAGCCCATACATCGAAATGCGGTAGCGCCCTGGTGATAGGGCAATCGTCTGGACCAGAGCTGGTCCTGCGGCTTCGCCATCAGAAGACAACGCCAGGGCCTGCCCTGATAGCTTGGGCGAAGGCTCGTCGTAGCGAAGGCGTACCCCGAGCATATCGGGCGCCTTCCAGCCGAACGGCGCCGCGTAGCGCGGCACTTCCGGCCCTTGCTCAAATCCCGGATCGCCGATGTTCCCTATGCCGCCACTCGCCAGCCATACCCGCCGCGCATCGGCAAAGTCGCCGGCATCAGCCAAGACTGCCCGGACAAGTGCCGTCTCCGCCGGGGTGACGGGCGCCCCTCGTTTGCGCAGTGCAGTCAGTAGCCCCAGCAAGTCATCGACGCGATACCCCTTTGTCCGTGCGACCTGATTGAAAAAGGCGGCGCGCCAACCGGGCTTGTAGGAAAGCTGTTCAGCCAGAGCATCGCGCCCCGACTGATGGGCAATCAGCGGCGGAAGCTGGCTTAGCACTTGGTCGAAGAACCGGTTCTGCCGCAAGACTGCATCCGCGCGCTGGACCGCGAATCCGTCCGCCCCAGCAGCCAGGGCCTGCTGGGCAAGCCAAAGCTGAGTGTAAACGTCGCGCCATCCCAGCTTGGCACCCAAACTGAGCAACGACGCGCCTTGTTCGACATCGCCAAGCTGAATCCGCGCGGCACCTTCTGCGCGCAGCGCGGCGGCATCCATAGGAGACAGCGTCAGCGCCTTACGCGCAGCCTGTGACGAACTGGTCGCATCTCCGGCGATCTCGAACTTGGTCGCCAATGCTGACCACGCTTGGGAGGAGACCGGATTGATAGCGACCGCAATATCCGGTCGACCGACGCGCACGAAATGGTCGGACCAACCAGCCGCTGTCGCGAAAGTCGACAGGATGAGGAGGAGCAAGGCAATCGCAGCGCGTGATCGAATGGAAACGGCGTCCCTGCGCGTCTCGGTGTTTGGCGTGGGTAACAGCAAGCCCAGCATCAATCCGGCCAGCAACGCAATCGATTGCATCCGAATGGGGTAGTCCACCAGCGAAGCAGCCGCCAGGACGATAAAGGCGAGCGAAACGACCCATGGCGCGCGCTGCTCAAAGCGCGTCCTGGCAACCTTGCGCGCACGCACGATTGCCAACACCACGATGATGCCCGCGAAGCCTATCAGAAGCGCTGCCGGCACGCCCCCTTCAAGGAACGACTCCAGATAGTCGTCGTGCGCGCGATTGACGACGTCAGGCGCGACTTCGTTAAGCGGTTCCGCAGTAGGATAGAGTAATTGGAAAGTGCCAAAGCCCGTCCCCAACGGCAACGCGTCGCGCGCCAAAAACCAGGTGTTTTCCCAATAATCGAAGCGCTTATCCTCGGCGGCTACCTCTAACCGCGAGAGAATCCGCTCGGCCGGCTGAGACATGGAAAACAGACCCACCCCCAGAACCGCAATCACTACGGCAAGCAGGAGCGCGCGTACATTGAGCTTGCCCTCGTACAGTTGCAGACCTGCACAAAGCCCGACGAAAGGAAGCATGACCAGCCCCGCGCGCGACATCGTCGCTACGACGCCCAGCGCCAGCAATGCGACGACGATCGCCCGGATAACCGCCACCAACGTCCGCGTCGACTGTTGCGAGAACCGTACAACGCCCGGCAACACTGCCAGCAGCATCGACATCAGCAGGAAAATGGCCAGATGGTTCCGGTTCACAAACAGTCCAACGCCCACATCGCGATGCGTCGTATCGAACAGCAAGGGCGCACCGCCGCTAGCGGCGAACTGGATTATACCAAGAACCGCATTCAGCGCTCCGAAGGCAATCACGATACGCAGTATCAATATTCGGCCGGGATGAGCGCTGACCGCCATTACCAAGAGCCCGGCAACGGGTGGTAGCAGACTCAGGATGGTTTGCAGGGTGCGGTCCGGCGCAAGGCTCCATGCCATCCAGGGATGCACATTGGCGGCATCGGCAATCTGAGCGGCTACGTCATGCCCCGGCATTCTCTGCCAGATCAACACCGG
Source organism: Novosphingobium sp. Rr 2-17 (assembly GCF_000272475.1). Classification (GTDB taxonomy): domain Bacteria; phylum Pseudomonadota; class Alphaproteobacteria; order Sphingomonadales; family Sphingomonadaceae; genus Novosphingobium. The sequence continues at coordinate 204,125 of NZ_AKFJ01000084.1, read as the reverse complement.
CAGTGGCACCGCTTGCACCAGAAGCAGCAATCCAAAAATACCGCCGAGCAAAGTGGCAGCTCTACCCAAAGGCGGGATCTGAGACCAACGAGTCTTGCCCAAGACGGTCCAGATAGCGAGGCTTGCAAAAACGAAAATCAGCCATGACAACAGCGGATAAGCGAGTCCAGCCCCACCAAACAGCAGTGTAACCACAACAAACGGGCACGTCAGCCCTGTTACCGTTAACCAACCAAAACTGTGTCGATGAATGAAGTCCGATATGCCAGACTCGCTCACTCTCACGCAATATCCTCCCGTTGTTTGGCCGTTCAAGCACAAGAGCCACAACGAGAATAGGAAGAAACGACGTGTTAAGCAGTTTGAAGCAGAGAAAATTTTGGCCGCCGGGCTACCGCACAACGATATCGGCGCTCACCCTGCAACTGGCGACGGCATTGTGGGGGCCGGATGCCTCCGCCGCAGAACTGGTCGCCAGCGTTTCCGATCGCGAAGTGCCAACCAGCCCGGCCTTGCGGGTGGCAACCATTGGCTATCGGCTTGTCACGGCCAACGTCGCCAAGTGCACAAAGCACGCAATGACTTCAGGGTTTCTGCTGCATGACCTTGCCGCCTACGATAGGCGCATCCGCCTTACGGTAGCCAAGCAGCACGGGTTCGACCGGGGGTTTGGAATCATTGGCGTCGTTCCTGACAGCCCCGCGCAACACGCAAGTCTGCGCACTGAGGACGAAATCGTCGCGATGGACGGGATCGACTTGCGGCAGTTCAGGCTGGATCTGATTGGAAAATCTGCGAGCTATGCGCGGACCGAAGCATTTGTAGCCCTACTTTCGGACCACTTGCAGCGACAACCTGTCCATCTCTACGTAAACCGGCAAGGTACGGTCGTTGACGCAACGATCGTGCAGCAACCCGGTTGCGCTGCCCAATTTACGACCATTCGCAGCGGGGGCGCTGATGCTTGGTCGGACGGCCGTTATGTAGCAATTACCGATTCGCTAGCGCGACTGATGGATGACGACGAACTGGCCTTTGTGATTGCTCACGAACTGGCGCATGTCGTAATGGGTCACGCAGATGCCCCTCGCCGGCCTTTGGCTGCGCTAGGAATCGGGGCGGGCCGCATCCGGAAGGAAGAAAACGAGGCCGATCGAGCTGCCGTTCGCATGATGGCAACCGCCGGCTATGATACCTCAGGTGCTGCCCGCGCGTTTGGCAAACTTGTCTCGACTGGGAACATGAGCGCAGGACCGACCCATCCCGCTGCCAAAATTCGGATCAAAGAGGTGGAACTGGAAGCACGCCTCATAGCCGGCGGCGGTTAGAACAAGTGCACAAACATTCTAAACGGCAAACGGCTCACTGCGCTGTTGCGCGGCGAGCCGTCATTCAAGTGGGCTATAAAGCCCGACTTGAAAACCAATTAGTTCGGGCTGCCGCTGCTGCCAGTCGTGAAAGCAGCGATTAGGCCAATCGCACCCACGCCGACCAACAACGGAATAAGGATAGCAGGCTTAATGCCATTCCGCTTGGCAACACTGGGAGAAGCGGGAGTCGCAGACGCTTCAAAAGAAGCTGACGTCGCCGAAGGTTTGAAAGCCATATACGATGGGCGCTGATCAGCAGCCGAAGCGGCAGTGGCAACCAACATGGCGCCTAGTGCCAGACCAACAGAAATTTTCTTCATGCTTTATGTCTCCTAGACGCAGACGCGGATGTTACCTGTCCATTCTATGGCTGCAACTGCGAACTAAGTCAATTCCCTTGGTCTGGCACCTTTTAGCGAAGGCCAAAAGGTACGGACGCGTCACGAATTCGCACGTGCGAACAAAACTTCCTGGCGATTCTCTTCCAAATACAGCGCGGACAAAAGACCCGTCGTATAAGCGCCCGTATCGATTCCGATCCGGTTGGACCGCCTCACCACTTCGCGCGAAATCGTATGTCCATGCACGATGACAGCACCATGATCTTCATCGGCCTCGATGAAATCACCGCGAATCCATAAAAGATCGTCGCGCGTTTGCCGATTAAGCGGCACCCCTGGGCGGACCCCTGCATGGCAAAAAAAATAATCGCCTGACTGCGCCGTCAGCGGCAGATTACGCAGCCATCGAGTATGCTCGGTTGGCAGCGAGGTATTCAAATATCGGACGTAGCGGCGCAAGTCCGCATCGGGCTGAGGGAGCTGCAAACCATAACTTTCTATGGTCTGTGCGCCGCCGACATCCAGCCACTTGCGCAATACAGTCAGATCACCTTCTAGAGAGCGACACATCGCTTCTTCATGGTTTCCCATCAATGCGATGACTTGATCCGTATTTATTTCGAGGTCCGCAACGAGTTCTACAACCTTGGCGCTATCCGGGCCACGGTCGATCAAATCACCTAAAAACACCAAATGCAACGCACGGGGCCGAGGCAGCGAGGCCGAATGTTCGCCAATCTTGTCCAGCAACTGTTTCAGCAAATCATGGCGCCCATGGATATCGCCGATGGCGTAAATTCGGTCTCCCGGTTCGGTGCTAGGCAAGGACTTCCCTTTTCGGTATCGTTAGCGGGGCCATAAACCCGCAGCTTTGCGCTAAAGCGGAGAACGATCCGAACGGCGTGGAAGTTCATCGGCGAATTCAGCACTACATGACCTCTAACCTACTCCAGCGGAAACTGAAATCGAATCTCGCATTTCCCCGTACCGCACCAAAGCCTATTGGAGTTCCGGATTCTAGGAGATAACGTGCGAGGATGGCGGTTGATCAAAATGGCATCGGCAAAAGGGCGGATATCGCAACGATGCGACAACCTGATGATTCGATCGCATCCGATACGATCGTCACTTTTCCAGCCCGTAGGCGCGTACTCTTGGTGGCATCGGGCGGCGGCCATTGGATAGAACTGACCCGGTTGGGAGCAGCGTTCGGGAATTGCCACTGCGAATTCGTCAGTACGGTATCGAACCTCGCCGCACCGGTGGGTGGTCGGCCTGTTCGCACGATTACCGATAGCTCACGGCATTCCAAGTTAAACTTGCTTCATTCCGTGTTTCAGCTTTGGCGGATCATTCGCGAAACACGCCCAGATCTGGTGGTTTCGACAGGAGCAGCACCGGGCGCTGCGGCGCTGATTCTTGCGCGACTGCGCGGTATTCAAACCATCTGGATTGACAGTATTGCCAACAGCGAGGAACTTTCGCTGTCTTGCAAGGCAGTTCGCTTTTTTGCGGACTTACGACTGACGCAATGGCCGCACTTGGCGCAAACGACACCTCACCTTCAATACTTCGGGCAGATACTATGATCCTCGTCTCTGTCGGGACACAATTGCCGTTCGACCGCCTCATAAAGGCCGTCGATGGTTGGGCGCAGGACAAGGGTCGTACCGACGTCATTGCCCAAATCGGTCCATCGAAATATATCCCTCGCGCCATGCAGTGCTTTCCGTTTCTGGAGCACGACAAGTTCTACGAAATGCAGTTACAATGCTCGGTCATGGTCAGCCATGCAGGCATGGGTTCGCTTATCAACGCGCTGGAACTGCGCAAGCCGATCATCATCCTGGCACGTGACCACAAACGCAAAGAGCATCGCAATGGGCATCAACTGGCGACGCTGGGCCAATTTCGTCACTATCCCGGGGTCTATGCGGCGCAGGACGAGGATCACGTTCGAGAATTGCTGGAACGAAGCGACGAGTTGACCGCCGCTCCACGATTGTCTTCAGAAGCGCCATCGGAATTCACCGAACGTTTGGCTCGCTACATTAACGAAACCGCTTCCCCTGGTTTCAGGCGTAAACTGAAGTCGATGTTGGGATAGAATTAAGCCAGCACATACTTATACCCGGCCCCGTAATAAGGCCGGGTATCTAGCCTTAGGCTTCCTTCGGCGTGTAGTAGTGCGAATACTTGGCATCGTAATAATAGCTGCCAACGGTACGAGCCCCTGCCTCCACCATGGTGAATACAGCGCCGATCAAGTTCGAATTGTCGCTCTTCAACGCGTTGACCGCCGCTTCCACCGCGTGCTCGGGCGTCTCATCCCACTTCACGATCAAGACTACAGCATCTGACAGAGCCGCCAAGAAGCGGCCATCGGCAAGGCCCAGTAGCGGCGGCAAGTCTAGGATGATGGTATCGTACGACATTGAAAGTTCGTTGAGCACGTTGTGAATCGTTTGGTCGCCGAACAGATTTTCTGAACTGAAATACGGTTCGCGAACGACGATCTGATCCAACCCCTCGAGCCCGGTCGGCTGCAGCACTTCGGAAAGCTTGGCCTCTCCGCGAAGCAGCTCGACGGTCCCAGGAATGTTCCCGGAATTCGACGAAATCTGCCGTAGCTGCGCACGCCGGATATCCACGTCCAGCAACATGGTCTTGTTGCCGTTCAATGCCATTGTCCGCGCCAGCGCCAAAGCGGTCGTCGTCTTGCCTTCCGCCGGCATGGCTGATGTCAGCGCAATAACCCTGGGCCGCTCGACGCCGGATTTCACACCCATGATCGAGGCACGCACGTTGCGGAGCGCCTCGGCGAACTGCGACGTGGGCTTTTCCAGTAGCAGGTCGGCAGGACGCGCAACCTTCTTTACCGCAGGGACAGCACCGATGAGCGGGATGCCTAGCGTACCCTCGATATCGTCGATGGTACGAAGCCCGGCGACCATAAGCTCCTGAGCGGTAATCACCGCAATGCCAGCGCCGACGCCGACCAGCAGCGACAACAGGAACAGCAACGGCTTGTTCGGCCAGGAAGGACGCAACGGCGTGTCGGCGGCATCGACGATTGTCGCCTGGGCGATCGAGTTCTGCGACGCCTGGCGAGTTTCGAGCGCCATGTCCGCCATCTTATCGTAAGCGGTGTGCTTGGAGTCCGCCTCACGCTGGAGACTGTCGGCAGTCACGCGCGCCCGGGCATCCTGAGCCTGCTCGCCTTCAAGGCGATTCATCTCTCTTTGAAGCGCGACAACTTGCTGATTGCCCGCAGACGCTTTGGCTTGCAGCGAACGAATAACACGATTCGCCTCTTCCTTGATCTGGGCATCAATCTGCCCAAGCTGGTCGCGCACACGGGTCGTTTCCGGGTGACGGGGGCCATAACGATTCTCGATGAGGCCCAAGTCTCGCGTGATTTCCGCGCGCTGACGGCGCAGTTCGATAATCGTTCCCGAATCCAGAACATCCGCCACCGCATCAAGCCGACCGGCCCGAGTCTGGTTTTGCGCCATGGAAAGCTGCGCCTTGGCCGCTTCGGCTTGCGCCTGCGCTTGGGTGAGTTGGACCGCCAACGGACCGACTTGTTGGTCGACAATGGTCGTCTGCGAATTCGCACCACCTTTGACGATGCCGTAACGCGACTGATAATCGGCAACTTTCTGGTCAGCAGCGCGCGCTTCCAGTGCCAATTCGTCAAGACGCTTCTCGAAGAAGGCGAACTGCCGAGCTGCGGTGCCGATATTATTGCCGACGCGCGTATCGAGATATGCGGTAGCAAAAGCGTTGGCTATCTTCGCAGCTTTTGCCGGAGTTTTCGAACGGTAGCGTATCCCGATGATATACGTCAGCTTTTCACGGCTGACCGAGAGATCGGCCAATACCGCTCCCGCGACTATATCCATCTTTTCCGATGCGCTGACCGGCCCCTTCTTCTCACGCGCTTCTACGTTTTCGGCATATTCCGGGTCGTTCAAGAGGCCCAGCCGGGTTACGACCGTGCGGGCCAAATCCAGCGAATTGATGACTGAAACCTCAGTCTCGATCGCCTCGCTGGCAAGCTGCGCCTGGGCTTCAGAAGCGCTACGGGACAACGGATTGCGCGATGGGTCAATCTGAAGGCGAGTGACGCCTTCGTAGACCGGCGTCGTCGACAAAGTAGCCGCAATCCCTATCGCCGTGACGATACCGGCCACCAAGATAAGCATCAAAAACCGACGCTTCACCACGTCCCGAGCGGAGCGGATGACATCGGCCAACCGAGCCTCGTAGTTTGCAGCTTCTTTCATGACTTTCATGGTTGCGTAGTCCCTTGCCCTGCCCGATCGGCCTCACGCAGATCAATCATATTTGTATTCATCACTATCACAGCCTTACCTGCAAGGTGACTTGCCCCTGAAGCTCGTCGAAAGGGACGCCCGCAGACGTACCAGTGGAGCGGCCCTTCCCATAGCCTAAGCCAAGGCCAATGCTCGTGAAGCGATTTGTCTGATATTTCGCATTCAACGTAAACTGCGTGACCGTCTGGTTGCTCGATGCATTTTCCAGGATCTTTCGCTGCGACCACAAAGCTTTGGCTGTTATCAGCAAGTTACGCAGTAGCGAATGGTCCGCGGTCAACGAAAGACGGTTGTCCCGATAGGCACCGCTGTTGCCGATGTTGGCATCCTGGATTGAGCTTTGCCCGGCTAGCGTGACCGTCGTAAGCGGAGTTACAAAAAAGGCGAGATCGGATTCGAGCGATAAGCCTTGAGCCGTCTTGTAGAGGTCCGAATCGTAGGTACGCCGAACGTAGCCGACCCCGACCCTTCCGCGCAGCAATCCGGCCAAATCCAAGGAAACTCCCGTGATGAACCTGACAGCGTCGCCATCACGATTTGCCGCACCGCTCGATCTCAGCGTTTTGTAATTGGTTTGATCTGCATTTGCTTGGGCATAAACGGCCAAGCTGGGCGTGAAGGCGTAGTCACCTTGAATGGCCAGACGATTGATGGTCTTGTCGCGCTCCGACTGGTCACGCGACGTGCCATCCGCAAACCGGATCGTGTTGAAGCGAAACGTGTATTGCTCAGCACTTGCCGTAAGGCGGGTATGTCCGCGTGTGTAAATGAAGGCAAGGTTGGGAACGAGTCGCGCATATTGCGAAAGCACAGAAACGTTGGCGGCTAGGTCGTTCGCGTAAGGTGATTCTGCCAGCCGATCATACTGGATGCGGGCACGCGCTTGAATGTTGCTTGAAATATCGAGTAAGCCGATGGCGGTTACGCTGTATTCTTGGCGATTACGCAAGGTCTCGTGCGCGTAACGCACCACGTTGGCGCTGGCCGCGATGTCAATGCTGTTCTGAGACCATCCCGAGCGCAGGCGAATGCCGGGCTGGAGCGTGAATACCGCGTCTGAGACCTTATCGATGTTGTTGAGATAGACGTTGTTGGTCACACCTGAGGAAACTGCTATCGACGGGTAGGCAGTGAACGTGCCGAACCGCACGCCCAGAGCCTGGAAATTGGGATCGCCTTGTTCTGCCACGCCGACATTACGGCCTCGATCGAAATCAACAGGAACGAAGGGATCTACGATCGTCGAGGCGACTTGTGCGTGCGCTGCGCCGGCGCACAGGATTGGCCCCAGGACACACGCCGCCAACCGGGCGGAGATATACAGACCTCTCGCAGGATATTGCAAAACCGTCACCCGAGATGGCCGGAGGCGGCTCGTTCGGTAAAAAACCGCACCAATGAATCGCCCTGCCCGCGCCGTTACGCACTGCCCGCCTGAGGATGAGATGAATGACCCTCGCAAACTCTGTATCCGCAACTGCAACGGCTCAGAAATACCGCTCACCCAGCCTGATCGTGTCGCCAGGCATGATCCGTAACGTGGACTTTAGATCGTACTCGGTTTCCGCCGCTTCGCCGAACTTGCGAATGAAGATCACTTTGCGCGTCGCCCGAGGCGTGTAGCCTCCTGCCGTTGCGATCGCATTCATTGCCGTCATGCCATTGACGTAAGGGTATTGGCCCGGAGTATTGACTTCACCCAGGATGAAGAAAGGCCGATACGCACTAACTTCCATGGCGACATTCGGGTTTGCCAAAAAGCCGTCCGACAGCTTTTTGGCAAATTCGTCCGCAACCAGCCGCGTGGTCTTTCCGGCGGCAGGTACATCGCCAACCAAGGGCAACGACAAAGTTCCGTCAGCAGCAACCGCGAACTCTCCGGTAAGATTGGGCTCACCGTAGACAGTCACCCTTACCTTGTCGCCGGAGCCCAATAGGTAAGTTTCGTTCACATTGGCTGTGATGTCATACCGCTCGCCGGATGAAACCTTTAGGCCGCCAGAGCCTGCGCAACCAGCGAGTGCCCCCGCCATCAGAACAACCAGAAATTTACCGATCCCCACGAAAGCAACGCCTTTTCATTGAAGTTCGCCTTACACGCCGGTAATCAGTTTTTGGAAGAGGATCAAGCCCCTCTCCAGCGGAGCCGCTCAAGTCATCGCTTATTTTTCCATATTACGATCAGCGAAAAGACCTGCTTTTGTTATTTTTAGTCATTTTCTCCGCAGTTAATCCGGATTTTCTTAATGGTGGCACCAAAAGTTAACGCCAATAGACTGGATGGCGTACAGTATTTGCGTGGGCTTTGCGCATTGCTGGTTGTCATTAGTCATTGCAACGGCATTCTCGGCAAACCAGAATATTACTCCAAAATGGCGCTGCCTGACCTGCACCTGCCCTCCGTCTTCGCAGTTGCGGCATTTTTCTCTATCAGCGGCTTCATCATTGTTGTCTCATCCCTGGACAGCAGTTTTTCACCCCGACATCCCCGGCGGGAGTTCGCGCGTCGGCGGCTGGTTCGGATTATTCCATTCCTCTGGCTTTGCACCCTGGGGTATAACGCGCTGAGTTGGCTTGGCACCGGGACGCTGGAACCGGAAGCGATCATGCGGACACTATTCCTTTGGCCTGCGGGCGAGCCCAAGCCGAATGTCGTCTGGTCGCTTCGCAACGAGATGCTGTTCTACCTTCTCTTCGCTTGGGCCCTACTCGGACCGTGCAAGCGCTTCTGGCCGCTGGGCTTGGCTTTGGCCTTAAGCACCGCCTTTTATCTGCTTGCCTTCGACTTGGGCTTGGCGACTCCGTTTCTCGGTCACGTCGGTTTTGACGCGCTCAAGACGTTCATGGGCAGTGATTACGGAGCGAATTTTCAGTTCGCAGCCGGAGCTGCCGTAGCGTGGGCGTATCTCCGGGGTGACAAGACCAAGTTCGCTTCACGCATCAGCGCGGTGTGGATGGTTGCAGCGATGGCATTGGCAGGCCTCGCCATCCTCGCCTTTCCCATGGCCCAGGGGCTGGCAATCTGTTTGATCTGGAGCACGATGGCAGCAGCGATACTGATCCTTGCGGTTTCTGCCAGACCAGCCCCGGGCCGGCTAGGTCAGTTCGGTCTTGTCCTCGGCAATGCCTCGTTCTCGATCTATCTAGTCCACAATGCCGTAGTGCTGGTCCTGCTGGCTATGGCCCGAATCGCTCATCTGCAACTTGATACGCAGACTGAGCGACTGGCCTTCCTGTTCACCAGTGTCATGCTCGCGACGGCGGCGGGCGTTATCGTTCACTATCTTATCGAAGCCCCGCTGATCCGCTTTTGTGAGCGCCGCACCCGACCTTCTGGCAGCGAGCCAGCCGCCGTACTCGTAGATGATCGGCAGCCCGGCCCGTCCTAACCGTCAGGAACCTACCTTGCTGCATTGCGTGGGCGCAAAGGCCTTGATCGGTCCCGGCTTGCAAGCCGCAGGCTCACCCCAGACGAATCCTGACCCCTTATAGCCCGCATAGACGCGTCCGAACACGGCCGGGTCGGCACCCAGCACTGTAACCATATCCAACGAGCCGGCAGGGAAATCGACCAAGCGCTGCCAACTGCGCGCGTTGTCTATCGAACGCCAGATGCCGTATTCGCCCAAGACCTGCCCGGAAATGTAGATCGCGGGATAGCTGGCGCCTGGCGCGGCCTTCCCGAAAGCCACGTCATCCACGCGGGTGACGTTGGGCACCACGCTCCAATGTTCTCCGCCGTCGGTACTGCGACGCAGGCCGGTATCGCCGGAATGGGCAAAGGCGGAGGTAAAGAAGAGATGGCCTGCGTGGCCGGGCACGGAACGCAGCTTGGAGGCGAACTTGGTGTCTGGCGCGATCTCGGTCGGATACACGTGGTCCCAGTGGGCGCCGCCATCGGTCGTGCGCCATAAGCCGACCAGCCCCTCGTTGGGCGAATCGCCGCTATGCACCAAATAGAACGTGCCGGGACGCGCCTTGTCCGCCGCCAAAGTTTTGCGCTGATACCAGTTGTACAGGAACGAGCCCGGCTTATCGCCCACCGCCCCTGCCAGTTCGACCGGATGCCAGGTTTTTCCGCGATCGGTGGTGTAGAAGGGTGTACGGTTAAAGGCCGGTTCCCAGACGATATTATCCGGATTGTCGGACGCGACCGCGATCGTCCCGAACGACATGCGCCAAGGGTCGTCCTGCTTGGTCCCTGGTGGAACCGGAAGCGTTGCGAACTTGGTCCATGAATTGCCCCCATCCGTGCTGTACCCGGCCATCACCGAATTGCCGTCTTCCGAACAGCACCCGGTGCGGGTGTCGCTGGCGTTGGTGACGAGGAAATTCGGGTCCGCCGGGCTCCAGTCAACCTGCTGCACGGCAATGAAGCCGCGATCGGGACTGAAGCGGGTCGAATAGGCGGACAAGTCATGCTTGATATGGATTCCGAAGTCCCACGCAGAGAACAAAGGTGCATGTCCGGGCGTCTGGGTAATGTCGTTGGCGACGAGTTCCTCGATACCGCGCGCCTGGCTGACCCACGACAAAGCAGTTTCGCCGGGCTTCAAGTCCGCATAGAAAACGCCAACGCCGTGCGCCACCCATAGCCGATCAGGATTGACCGGATCGAACATCATGTCGCCAGTGGAAAAATAAGGGACGTCGGCCACCTTGAGCCATGGCGGATCACCATCCCCAACCTTGGCTGAGAATGTGATACTAGCCCAGGTATTGCCGCTATCTTCAGATACGTAACCTTTGCCGCCTTCCTCAGTGACCACGACGCGATCGCGGTGCGGATCCAAGGCAACGGCAGCATAGACCCCCTCTCGCAGCCCCTTCTCTTGCGAGAGATTGTGCCATCCCCCGTCACGATATACCCAGATCGCCTTGGACTTCTCGTCGACGGCGAAGAAAGCGCCGTGGCGATCGAACCCGCCGCGCCTTATGGTGCTGGGCGCATCGCCTTTCGACGCCAGTTGTACGAAGCTAGCGCCGCGATCAGCCGACACGTACATTCCTCTGCCGGACACGAAAGCGAAAACGCGACCGGTAACGTTCTTACCGACCGTTTCGAACCAGATCTGCGTGCCTGGCCCCTGCACCCCTGCGTCAGGGCTCATATCGACATTCGCCGGCAGACTTGCGACTCGTGACCAAGATGCACCCGCATTGCTCGATCGCCATGCTCCGTTTGCCGGAGTTCCCAGTAGAACCACATCGGGATTGACCGGGTCCACGGACAGATGCGGTCCGTAAAACCGAAAACTGCTGTTGGCGTCCCATACCAGCGGGAAAGGATTGCCAGCGCTCGCCAGAACCCAGTTCGCTCCGCGATTGTCGGTGCGGTAGACCTTACCCGCGATGGCCATGTAGATTCGGTCGGGCCGAGAGGGTGCAACGGCAACTTCATAGGCGCCGGTCGCAATGCCATCCTGCACCCGATCGACCTGCGGCATGGTCGCAGCCGTTGCCAACTGGTGCCAACGATTGGCTTTCGCGTCCCAGATGTAGGCGCCAAAAACGTCCGCGCGAACCACGAACGTCTTTCCAGCGGGATCCATCGAGAGCCCTGAGATGAAGCCGCCGCCGCCAATAGCGACAGGCGACCACTGATACGTCTCATTGGCAACGGGACCGCCTGCTCGCGACAAGGCGGCTGGCGCAGTCAGGTCCAGCGGTTCGGGCGCGTGGCGATTGAGATACGCGATCGATCCCGTCGCCAGGATCGCGATCGCCAACACGGCACCTGCCCCTGCCACCATCAGCGGCCACCGCCGTTTGGGTCGAACGAACTGATCGAAGCTGATCTGGTTGCGGTCACGCGGCACTGATCGTTCCTTGGATGGCCTAGGGGGGAATTGCCGAGGGGGGTGTTTTGGAAAGGCATGGCGCGATCTTAGTCGTGGGTTTTGGTCAAAAGATGCCAGGCGGCCTGCGGATTGGTAATAAGATAGCGCCAGCCCAGCCGAAGTGGCTCGCGCGCGGCGCGATAAGCCCACTCCATGCCTGACCGCTGCATCCACCCCGGTGCGCGCGAAACGCCGCCGCCGTAATGATCGAACAAGCCCCCGCAGGTTCGGACCCAGGCCACCCCAGGCAACCTGTCACGGCATTCCAGAGCAATGGTTTCCTGCAGGCCCGCGCCCAGCCCGAGCCACAGCACGTCCGCACCCGACTCGATCACCTTAGCACAGATCTTGGGGAGATCGGACCGCTCGAAGAAGCCATGCCGGGTTCCCACGATCTGGAGCCCCGGAAACCGATAACGCAAATGCTCCGCCGCGCGTGCCGCAACCCCGGGCCGCGCACCCAACAGATAAAAGCGTATGCCGCTACGCGTCGCTTCTGCGGCTGCATCCAAGAGGAAATCAGTCGTCGCGATCCGCTCGGGCAGCGGCCGCTTGCAGAACATCCGGCTCGCCAGCACAAGCGGCATTCCATCGGCGTCGATCATGTCCATACGATCGATGGAAGACCGCACGGCGGGATCGGAATGGTAGGTGGCAACGATGCTGCCATTGGCCGAAGTGATGACCCGAGGCCGCATCATTGCGCCCGACCGTGCTTCGACAACGTCGGAAAGCATCAGCCCCCGCATCTCGTCGCGAGTCAACCGGACTATCGGAAGGCCGCCGATCGTGACCGTCTCAGTACTAAGCTTTTCGGCCCAATCACTTGCCGATAGCACCGCCGCGATCGATGGGGCCGGACCGTTAGAATGCTCGTTCAAATGCAGCACCTCGTCACGCCTACGGCGGTGTACCTAGGTTTGTGTCGCCAGGCAAATCTTGCGCTGCGGCACGAACACAAAACCCCGTGATGCCTCCAAAACGTGGGTGCTGGACCTGCGCAGCGGCGCGACATAAGCATGACGTGTGCCCTCAGACCATGCCCTGCCTCATGCGCCATACGCCATCTTCACTAGCCTCCGGTCGAGTTGGGCAGTGGGTTGTGCCTATCTGGTTATCTCTGCCCTAGCCGTACTGCCCGTCCTGGTGGGATATTCGGTTCTTGGCGGTGATACGGTCGTTCATGCCAGATGGCAGGCGCAGTTCGCACCGTTGGTTTGGCATGGCGTTCTCTATCCTCGCTGGCTCCCGGAAATGAACAGCGGCTTTGGCTCTCCAGCCTTTCTATTTTACCCGCCCATGCTCCAATGGTTGGGTTCGCTGTTCTGGCCGATCTTGCCAGAGCCCACAGATGCCGTCGTACGGCTGTGCCTTGCCGTTGGTCTTGCGTCCGCAATCGGTGCCATGGGGTGTCGCTGCTGGCTGCGTGCCCTGGAACTTTCCTGGCGAATCGCAAGCTTTGGCGGGCTGGTATTCGTGCTCATGCCTTACCGGCTGTTCGTCGATTTCTATCAACGTGGGGCCTTGGCCGAACTGGTGGGCATTTCAGCCATGCCCTGGCTGCTCTTCTGCGCTGTACAAATGAAACGATATCCGCGCCGCGGTTGGGCTGGCTATGCGTTGGCTGTTGCAAGCATACTTTACTGTCATCTCCCCGCAGCGCTGATGGGCCTTGCCATGTCGAGCCTATACGTTCTTGCTCTCAGTCAAGGACGCAACCTTCGTCTGATGGGCAGTGCAACTGTAGGCACTCTCATGGGACTTGGCCTTGCTGCCCCCTGCATCGTGCCTGCATTGTCGCTGCTTCACTACCTACCCGACACAACGGCTATGTTCGGCGCGCGAAACCAGCCCACCAATTGGTTGCTGTTCGCCAGGACCGACTGGCTCGATCCCGCCCTATGGCTAATGGTCATAGCCCTCTGCTCAGCTGCTTTGACCGCCGGTATCGCTATGGTGGCTATCGCTTGGCGCAAAGCCGACGCGCCATCCCGAACGAACATCGCCTTCATGGGCATCGTTGTAGTGGTTGTCGCGGTTCTCAACACCCAAGTATCGGCGGGATTTTGGGCACTTCAGACCCCGCTTAGTCGCATTCAATTTCCGTTTCGCTTACTCAGTCTGCAAGCCATCGCCCTTACTGGTCTCGTCGCGCTGGCCATAGGGCAGTCTGACAACCGTTTGATAGTCCGAACTCTATGGCTTGCTGCGCCTATGCTCTTGCTGTTCGACGCAGGGCTGATCGGGTATCAACACTGGCGAGACACCGCAGGCGGGCACCGTATGGATGCGGTCGATCTTGCCAATACAGCCGATACCTCGGAATATGTACTCGGGGACACAGGCCTTGCCGGTTCGCGGTTCGGCTCCCGTGCTTTCGTCACCGGATACCGATACCTCTCCCAAGCCACCAACGCCGAGACAACCTTGAACCTACCGCTGCACCAGTTCGCCTTTACGGGTTGGGAATGTAAAATCGACGCGGGCGCTTGGGGAGACGCGAGTCGGCTCCCAGCGCCGACGCGGCTGGCAACCTGTATTGTTCCCCCGGGCCGTCACCGTGTCGAAGCGCGGCTACCAGCCTCAAATCCCGAGCGATGGGGAAATTGGATCGGGCTATTCACCGCGATCATCCTTTTCTCTGACGCTCTCCGGCGGCGTCTGCACGCCTGCCGATCGAGCTAAGACTGCCAGCCTCCCAGACCCAGACCGGCGCACCGGATTGAGATTACCGGAATGAGCAAATCGCGAGGAAAACCTGCGCACGCCCCGCCGCGTGATCGCGTCTTCCAACCACATCTGCATGTGCTGGTGACGCCCCTCGCTCTGGTCGGCGATCCGATGCATCAACACCACACTCAAGATGAGGAAAAACTCCACCATCGAGGTGCGGTTTAGCAAGCTGGATTCTGCGAGGTTGTGAACCATGCAGAAAATCAGGATCGAAAGGAGCACAGCCCTGCGTTGCCCACTGACTTGCCAGGACAAAAGCAGCTTGAGCGGCGGCCAGATCAGGACAAGCGCTATGGTAACAATCAATCCTGGAAGACCAATAGTAACAAGCAGATCAAGATAGCCGTTGTGGGCATGGGGCACATAACGCGACACCCAATCATCGGTGAGCCGAAATATTGGACTGGAGGGTCCGATCGACCAGAACGAGCCAAAACCAGCGCCGGTCCATAGGTGTTCGCGTGCGTAGATTAGCAGCAATTGCCATATCCGGCTTCGCCCCGTGAAGGCACGTGGATCGTCCAGCATGACCTGGATGGTGGGCGACAGCATCACCAGCGCCAGCACCGCAACGCTTACGCCAAGGGCCAACACAGGTAAGACCAAGCCGCGCCGGCGGGCATTGTAGCCCAACGTTAGTACTCCCACCAGCAGGGCGGCGGATAACGCCGCCATCGATGTACGCGAGCCGGTCTTGTAAAGGAAATATAGACTAGGCAGCACGACGAGCGCGCTGACCCAAACCGGCATCTGCCTGCGATCGAAAAGAAACAACAATATCGTGACGGCCACAGCCGCGCCGGCTGTGTTCTTATGCCCAAACACGCCTCGCCAATCACCAAAGACGGCGTCAGCCTCGTCAAAGCTCATGCCATGGACGCCATAGGGCGTGAAAATCACCGCGGCGTAATTTGCCAGCATGACGACTGCCAGCAGCCCCCGCATGAGATTCAGCGTGCGCACCACGCCAAGGTCGCCAACGCAACGAACGATAATCCAGATCACCATTGCCGTCAGGGTCAACCGCCGAAAACCGATAAGCGGATCGATGGCCCAGACCATCGAAAGCAAGCAGTAGGCAAGGACGACGGTGATGGTCCATGGAACCGTCATTGGTGGCCGAGTTCCTGCATACTCGACCTGAGCGAAGAGCAATATCGCGCATATTCCCACAATCACGAACTGCATGATCAGATCGCCTCGCGGCGCGCGGTCACCCAAGTTTGCGAAGTAGGTATCCAGCGGATTGGTGCCTACCAGTGCGACGATTGCAAGAATGATGAATGCCACCACGCTGATAGCGCGGCGGCGCACCATCTCGTCTGTCCGAGCGTGTAATAAACGGTTCAGACGCGCTGCGACGGCCCTGCTCATACTACTGACCTGCCACTGCAAAAACGGAGCATATCGGCTGTCCGACGGGCATGATGGTTCTAGCTTGCAGCATGTTAGACCATTTGCCTTGGGAGAGACGTCAAGTCGAGGCCATTCCTAAACACGTGCATTGCAACAATAGCTCTTCATAAGCATCGATCATCACGGCATTTGATGCCGCTAAACCCACCAGGCGCGCTTTTGCCGCCCAACGCGCTCGTGTAGCATCGTCGGCCAGCAAGCCGCTTAGTACTTCTGCCAGAATGTCGGGTCGATCAAGCGGCACGACCTGGCCGGCAAGACTGCCATCCGTCATTGTAATGGCTTCCGATTGCACGGGGATATCCGAGACAACCAGCGGTAACCCCATTCGCGATGCCTCGATCAACGCAAGGCTGTGCCCTTCGTACAAGCTTACCTGCACGAAAACTTGCGCCTGGGCCACGATCCGCAGCGCTTGCTCCCGGCCCATCTGTCCCAAAAAGCGTACGCGGCTGTCCAGACCCAAGTTGTGTGCAAGACTGCGAAGAGCCGCTTCGTCCTCGCCCGATCCAACAATATCCAGCGAACCTGTACCCATCCGCGCGAAAGCCTGGAGCAGGAGGGGATAGTTCTTCTGCTGCGACAATCTACCAACCGCGACGCATCTGCCGGGTATCGGGCTAACCCCCTCATCGACGCGCAGATGGTCAATAGCTCCCTCTATATTGCGTGGCAGGGCATTGTGAATCACCCGGCATTTCCGACGATAGCCTCCGGCGCGATCTGCAACAGAGGCAGCGACTGCGCGCGAAACGCAGACTATGGCCGCTACTGAAGGAAGCTTGCCGGTAACTGAATCGAGCCGCGCGATCGCAAAGCCATGCGTATCGATAGGAGAATGGTGCGTCGCGACGATTCTGGTGCCCGTTCGCGCTAGAGTAGCCGCAATCGCAACTGCGACATTGGCATATGGCATGGCCGTGACGATCACCTCCGGGCGGGTCCGTCTTATCCAAGCGACGAGCGCCCACAGGAGAGCGGCCTGACGCAGCAGCCCCGAGGGTCTGTGATCCAGGAGGTGGTGCCATCCTTCTCGCGCGGCGTCCTTCCCATCGCCGCGCAGCCCATCAGGATAAAGCACGAAGCGCGTGACAATGCGTCCTCGCTCGGCAAGCCCCGCAGCGACGTCGTTCCATATCTCGCGAAGCCCCCCTGGGGCGCTGTGCGACATGGCAAATTGCCAGCCGCCGTTTGATCCGGTGTCCCCCGCACGCATCAGTCAGGCAACTGTGGCGAGGCAGGCGAGGTAATGCAAACCTGAAACGCCGGAACCGGCGCCGCTGGGGACCGCCGGTGACGCATCAAACCTTGCACCAGTCCGATCGCATTGATGTTCCAGACCGCCAGCGAATAAAGCCCCAGCCGCAGGCCGCCTCGCCGCCAGCTCAGAAAAGCCAATGGAACAGCCGTCGCTGTTGCCAGGATCGCCCATTGCCCGGTAAACAGACTAGCCAAAAGCACTGCCCACCAACCCCACACGGCAACGCCCAGCCGCAATTGCGAGAAATCTCTTAGCACGTGCTTGAAATGCCCTCCCCGCAGTGCCGCGCGGACCACTTCGCCGGGGCCGCCGGCATACCCGCTACGCAAGCGCCGAAGCATCAGTCTGTAGCCGCCCGTCGTATGTCCGAAATGGTAGACGGCCGGCACCGCGATACGCGCGAGTTTCCAGCCTTTAGTTCGGAGACGCGCGCCAAGTTCGAACTCCTCGAATGCGTGAAGATTGCAGTCGGCGAAATAGCCAACCGAGCGGATAGCTTCCATCCGATAGAGGCCGCCGCAGTCAAGTCGATCGACTTCTCCACTGACGGCAGAGCCCTTCACTTTGTCAGACTGGGCCCGTAGCTCGAATTCGATGCTTTGGGTTTGCGCCTCGACTACGCGCCCGCCAACGGCGGCATACCCGGGATTGTCGCGTAGGAACGCCAATCCGTCGGCTATAAAGGCCGCTGCAAGAACCATGTCACCGTCAAGCAGATAGAAATATTCTCCCATAGCGTGTTGGAACGCAAGTTGGGCCCCTGTGCCGCACGACCGCATAGCGGTATCCGTCAACTGCCAAACCGAAACCGGATGCCCTCTCGCTACGAATCCTGCTGCGATCTCAACGGTGCGATCGATCGACCCGCTGTCAGCCAAAATGACTTGGCCACCTACTTGCGAAACGGCCTCACAAGCGCTGGCCAGGGCGGCCTCGATATGGGCCTCCTCGTTCAGCGCCTTGATGCCGATGGTCAGGATCGGGGGGGGCGATGCGCTCATTCAAAGTCCTTAGCAGACAGTGCTAGGCCGTACTCCAGAGCGTAACCCAGAACCATAGCCTGGGGCGAAAACCGCCGCGCCAATGGATCACGACCGCCACGCACCAGCGCCCGCGCGGCAGTTGGGTCCTCGATCACCTGCGCGAGCAGGCGACCTAGTGATTCTGCGTCATCGACCGGGGCGCTAAAAACATATCCGTCCGGTAGCACTTCGGCCAAGCCCGGCGCGTGCGTTGCGATCAGTGGCACCCCCGCGAGCAGCGTTTCTAGCGCCAGGAGACCGAAACCCTCATAGCGCGAGGGCATAATCACAACATCGTACTCGGCCAGCCGGCTCTGGAGCCGTTCGATCGGCGGAGTAATCTCGACACGCCAGCCAGGTGCGAGGCCCGTGATCGCAGCGCGCAAGCCGGCCTCCATCGGCCCCGTGCCAGCAAGCGTAACCTGAACGTCGCGCCTGTGGGTTTGCCGATGGGCTGCAACCAGGATGGCCGGTAAAAGGTCAGGGGCTTTTTGCTCGATGAACCGGCCCGCGAACAGAACTCGGCACGGACCGACCCCATCGACGGCAGACTCATGCTTGTCGATCGCTGGGGCGGGCACGCCATTATAGATGACTCGCGCCAAAGGTCGCCGCGTACGCGTCTTAATTGCTGCATCGGCGTTAGCAGCAGCGTGTGAAACGGCCACCGTGCGGCTTCCCGCCAGCCGCTGCGTCACCCAGCGTCCGATGCCACCCCATGCAATCCAGAGCTCGCAGTTGTGGACCGTCCGCAGAACGGTGACCTGCCTGACCTGGCGCGAAAGCAAGCCAGCTACTGCCCACGTCAGTTCCGGCATTTCGGTATGGAGATGGACCACCTCAGGCTTGAACCGAGCGACTGCGCGCGCCAGTTTCAACGCCGATCGCACTACCCCGCCGGTCTTGAAATGCCCCTTCGCGCCTGGAAAGATCGGAACCCGCAACGCTGCTAACCGTGCCCTCATGTCCCGCCCGACCGGGCTAGGATTGCGCGGATCAATCACGGTCGCTACTGCAAAATCGACATGCTCGTGAAGTGCCGACATGATGCCGAGCGCGACCACTTCAGCGCCGCCAACGTCAAGCTTAGTGATGACCTGCAAAACGCGTGGTTTGGATGTCGCAACAGGACTCATGGCGCAGCCGGCCGTCTCAATCGGGACTGAACCGCTGGACAAGAATTCGAACTCACGCCGCTGCTTGACGGCACCCGCCGCCGCTGCCAACCGTTATCAGGGAAAATACTTTTCGTCGAGCGATGTATCGGTTCATCGCTCAAGGGAATCCACCGCAAGTAGTTGTCGGTGAGGCATGGGACCGGGTGCACGCTCTCGCACGATGCCCGAGACCTTTGCGCAAGGGGGCCAAGTGAAACAGCAACATGCGGCGCACTACCGGCCCGACATTGATGGCCTGCGCAGCTTGGCCATTGTGCCTATCCTGCTCCTGCATTGCGGCGTCACTAGCTTGCGCGGCGGATTTATCGGCGTCGATATTTTCTTTGTGATTTCCGGTTATCTGATCACCGGGATCATTGTGCGAGAACTCGATCAAGAGACGTTCTCCCTCACCCAGTTCTACAGGCGACGGATTGTCAGGATACTGCCGGCTCTGGCAGTGATGGCGGCATTTACCTTGTTGGCAGGATGCCTGATCTTGCTTCCCAATCCGCTGCGCGATCTCGGCCAGAGCGCTGCGGCTGTGAGCGTGTTCGCATCAAATATCTATTTCTTCGCAACCGGCGACTATTTTGCCCAGGCGTCGGAATTGAAACCGCTGATCCACACATGGTCGCTGGCGGTGGAAGAGCAGTTCTATCTGTTCTATCCGCTGCTTCTGCTGGCGTTGCGACGGCTTGATCGGCGACGTCTTATCGTCATTCTGTGCTGCATCGGCCTATTATCATTTGCGATTGGCGGATGGCTGGCGGCGTACCAAGCCACAGCCGGGTATTTTCTGTTGCCCGCACGCATATGGGAATTGGTTCTAGGCGCTTTGATATCGCTCGGCTTTTTTCCGCGTCTGGCACATGGCTTTATACGGTCCGCACTTTGTCTGCTTGCGATCGCGGGTATCCTCGTTTGCGCGGTCGTCACGGGGTCCGGATGGCCGTTCCCCGTGCCATTCGCGCTGCCGCCCACTGCCGCCGCTGCCTTCCTGCTAGCATACGCACCAGGCACCTCCGCAGCCAAGCTGCTCTCGGCACGAATCCCGCGTGCGATCGGCTTGATCTCGTACTCACTGTACTTGTGGCATCGCCCTATCGTTGCGCTCTATCTCGCCGGGCGCAGCTATACTTTAGGGTGGCAAGACAGCCTACTACTACTAATGCTTTCGGGCATCGCTGCTACTGCATCCTACTGGCTTGTGGAACAACCGGCGCAGAAGCGTTGGCGCAGCGGGACTGGCTTGAAACCGCATTTAAGCGCCGCCATCGGCATCGTGGTATGGGCGGCAGCCGGCCTCGCAATCGCGGCGAATGCAGATCGCATCCGCCATCTTCCTCCCAAAGTTAGTTTCGTGGCAAGCTATCTGGGCTTCGAAGCCAGCCCTGCGGGAAGGCGGCAGTTCGGCACCGATCGTTGCTTTGTGATCCCAACCGGCAAGAACTACGATCCTTCGTGCATGACGGCGGCTATAGATCGGCCCAACGTCCTGCTGGTGGGGGACAGCCATGCTGCCCAGTTGTCGGACGCGCTCAGACAAGCGATGCCGAATGCCCATATCCTGCAGGCGACGGCAGCGGGATGTCGCCCGCTCCTGAGCGGCCAGGGCCTTAGGCGCTGCCGGGCGATCGTTGATGCCGCTTTTCATACGACGGACAGCACAAAGATCGGCACGGTGATCCTCGCCGGCCGCTGGTTCGATGCCGACGCGGAGCCTTTGGCCCAAACCGTCCGATTTTTGAAAGGCCGAGGGTTCAAAGTCCTCATCGTGGGGCCGGTCGTCGAATATGACGCCGACGTTCCAGAAATCTTGGCGCGCGCCATGCTGGCCGGGGATCCCGGTCGTATCTTGGCTCTGCGCACCATAGAGCGTGAGCGGTTAGACCATAAGCTGGCCCCGATCGTCAAAGCATCGGGTGCCCGTTACGTCTCATACCTGCCGATCGAATGCCCCGCTAACCGATGCCGATTGTTCACGGCTACGGGCGCCCCATTGCACATGGATCAGTCGCACGTAACTCCGGAACTGGCACAGCAGATGGCGCAGAGTATCGCTTTGGCCAACCAACGCTGACTCCATCAACTCTGGCTGCTGGCTCGTCTTCTCAGCACGGCAAAGATGTCCCGACCATCGCCCCGATTGTCCTTCCGCTCGTCCTCGTGCCAATTCTGCGCGATAGCGATGGCGGCCATCAGGATTACGCCGATCAGGCTGTCACGTTCGAACAAGCTGCTCTCAGTCATGTTATGGCCCACGCAAAAAACCAGCAAGGCAACCGACAGCGCACCGCGCTCGGGCAGGATTTTTCCGGTCAACAGCTTCCACGTAGGCCAAATGATTGCAGCGAAGACCACTAGCAATAGACCGGGCAATCCGATGGTGACCAGCAGATCGAGATAGCCGTTATGCCCTACGGTAACTTCGCGCACGAAACCCTGACCGTAGTCGTAGATCGGGCTTGCCGACCCGATGTTCCAAAACGACCCGAAGCCCGCGCCTGTCACCAGATTGGCACTGGCAAAGCGCAACATCGCGCTCCAGATGTAACCACGCCCGGTAAAGGCTTGCGAATTTAGAAAGTTACGGACGGCGAAATCTTGATACGCGCTGTCTAGCAACAGCAAGACAGCAGCGATCACCATGAGCAAGGGCACCGCAAAACGCCGAAGCGAGGTGTCGAACGCCAGATAGACCCATCCAATCAACATGGCTGCAACCACCATGCCCGCAGACGTCTTTGACTGCGTCTTATACAGGAAGAACAACGCCGCCGCGAAGACCGATGCCCTGATCCACGGCTTGATCGAAGATGCGTCGAACACGAACAGCAGGATGCAGATCGCCGTCGCTGCGCCCGCAAAATTCTTATGAACCATAAACCCGCGCCAGTTTCCGACGATCGAAGTCGGTACTTGCGAATCGAGCATGAGATGGATGCCGACCGGCGGGTCCAGCAGCACCGTCAGATAATTGCCTATCAGCGCCGCCAGCATCGCCACTCGTAGCAACATGAGCGCTTGCTTGTAACTGGCGCCCTGTATCAGAATGAAGGTCGACCATACGACGAGGGTGGTCAACGTGAGCCGACGCACTGCGACGCCGGGGTCTATGGCCCAGATCAGGCTGAGCCAGCACCAGGCCAAAGCCAGCGCTATCGGCCAGGGAACGAATAGCGCTTTATAGCCCCGCCCCGCCCGCAAGGCGCCGTAGATCACCAGGCCCAGCGCGACGAGATACCCGATCTGGCGCTGCACGCTGCCCTCGCCGGTAAACTGCGCGGCGCCGCTGGTGCCTTCGTTGAAGGTCAGGATTGGTCCGATCAGGACAAGGACAACGAACAGCAAGCCCGCGAAGATCAGGATCGGATCAGCGCCACCTGCTTTTAATCTCGCCATGACTAAACTCACCCAACACCGATCACGGAACCCGATCGCGAACACACTGATGCCGCATCCGCTGCGCCAGCCGCTTGAGCGTCCAGCTTGTCCTGGGACGATTACCGGATATCCAGTTCTTCGCAAGCGCACAACCGAGTGCTAAGCACCGAGCCATACCGCAGGTCGCCAAAAGTGGGGCCCTTTGGCAAAGGAGGGCCTCACGGTGCCGGATACTGCGATATCTCCCTTGCGGCCGCGACAGTGGGGGCTGTTCCTGCTGGGTCTCGCTTTGCTGTGGCCCGCGCTGGTTTCGCGCGATGTCTACGCCTTCAACGACACCGCTTCCTACTTGCGAGTGGCGGGCACTGCCATCAAGGCAATTACCGGGATAGATGCGGACCAGCCGTGGCAAACCGATAAATCCAGCGCGCGCCAGCAGGCACCGGGCAACGCCGAGAACCCCGTGACCCGCTCCGCCGTGCAAGGTGTTCGCCAAGCCCAAACCTCGGGCAGCTTGGTCATTTACGGTCGATCCCTGTATTTCGGCGCCTTTCTCTACCTCGGCGCCTTAGCGGGATCGTTTTGGCTACCCGTCATCTTGCAAGCGCTGCTGTCGGCCATCGTCATAGTCGGCCTCGTGCGTCACTTTGTCGATCCTGCCCATAAACGCGCATTTTCTGCAACTTGCGCAGTGTCCTTCGCTTTGTGTGCCTGCACCAGCCTGCCCTTCTTCGTCTGCTTTCTGATGCCCGACCTGCTTGTCGGACTTGCGTTGGTCAGCGCTGCGATCCTGCTCGTGGGATGGCGACGCGAACGATCGGCATGGCGGATCGGGCTGTCATTGATCGCGGCATATGCGGCATTGTCGCATTCCACCGCTATTGCCGTGCTGGCTGTGTTCGGGTTCGCCGGACTGCTGTTCGGATTGCTTTACAACAAACAGGCCGTGCGATTACCTGCCATACTCCTCTTGGTGGCCGCGCTGTGCGGCGTCGCCGGAGAGTTCGCCTTGGGCCAAGCGACCAAGCACATTACGGGCTCAGAGCCCCTGCGCCCCCCCTTCCTAACCGCGCGGTTGGTCGAGGATGGCCCTGGCCGGCGCTATCTGACGGAACATTGCGCCCACTCGAAATTCGCTCTGTGCCGCTATCCTTTGGGAGGCAAGACGAACGCCGAAATCTTCCTATGGAGCGAGCAGCGCCCCGAGGGCGGTTTCCGTGCGCTTCCCGCAGAGGATCGTGGTCGTGTCGCAGAGGAGCAGTATCGTTTCGCCTGGGCCGTACTCACTACCTACCCCGCTGAAACCAGCGCTGCCCTCGCCCAAGACCTGCTACGCCTGATGACGCGTTTCGACCTCGAAGAGTTTAGGCCGAATTACCACATGGCGGATTTGATCGCCGGGCCGCTTGAAGCCCCGCTGCCCGGCACGCCCTTGCCTTGGCCCCAGCGGATAATCGCGGTCGTTCTGGCGTCGATGATGGGAGTGTCGGCCATCGCTACCGTGTGGATTGCACGCAAAGGAACTGGCCCGCAACGCGCGCTCGTAGTGCTGATGGCGTTGATCCTGCTGGCGAACGACGTCATCTGCGCGTGGCTGTCTGGACCGTTTGCCCGTTACAACACGCGACTGGCTTGGGCATTGCCACTCGTGGTGGGCTTGTATCTGCTGCCAGCCCTGTTGCGCCTCAGGGACGCAAAGCGCCACTCGTAGCGCGGAGCAACTGGCGGATGATCGCCAACTTCCCGCGAAAACCGGATATCTTGGTTGGCACCGCCTCTCCCTTGGGATAGCTGCGCCGCACCGGCACCTCGCAAACCCGCATGCCGATCTGGCCAGCCCGCGCGGTCAGATAGAACAGCAGTTCGTAGGCCACGAAGACATTGCGGAAAGGCTGGACCCTGGGGTCCATTAAATAGCGCCGGGAATAGGCGCGGAATCCGTTCGTCGTATCCGTGAACAACCGCCGACCGGCCAGGCTCAACAGCGGAGCGTGGATCAGGCGATTGCCGATCGTGCGTTCCAGCGGCGTGTTTTCTGCTTTTCCTCCAGGGCGATAGCGCGAACCCTGCACGTAGTCGTAGCCGGCTTCCAAGCGATCGACAAAGATCTGCACGGCCTCGACGTTGTCCTTTCCATTGCCGTCGATGGTGACGATCCCTTCGTAGCCCTGGTCCAGGCACCAAGCGTAGGCCATCCGCAATTGAGCGCTGAGCTTGCCCGGCCCTTGTTTGGTCAATAACGCCCGTATTCCCACGCTTTCGAGAAATTCCGGGGCAAGCGATCCGTCGGTGGAGCCGCCATCCGCCACGATCACGTCTACCGGCAAGCCAGCCGCTGCGGTGCGCCGGAGTTGCGCGCGGATCCGTTCGCCCTCGTTGATGACCGGGATGACCAGGGCGTGGCGATGGAATTTTCCTGCGAACACGTCGATCCGACTGTCGGGAAGCTGCCAGCTTTCGCGGCCAGGTGTCTGCTTCATGCACTGTCCTTGTACCGGGTCGCAATTCGGAAGACCAAATAACGGCTGAGCAAGTAATTAATTAAAAACGACACACCGATGGCGGCTACAAGCGCCACTTGCGGCGCGATTATCTTGGCTAAAACCGCCGCGGCACTCAGGCGCGCGGCAAGCACGACCGCCAGGACCGCCAGATATTGCGCGCCCCGTCGCGCGGAGACTTCGCCCGAGCCGAACGTCCACAATTCGTGGAGCGCGTAATTCGCGATCGCACCCGCCATGAAACCGCAGCCCGCCGCGATGACCAGCGGTAATCCTGCGAGCTTGAGCAGAAGCCAGCCGGTGCTCAGATCGATCGCCAGGCCCACCACTGAGACCAGCCCGAAACGAACCACGCTTGCGGTCATGACCCACTCAATTACCCTCATAATGCCACAGTTTTCGCTGTCTTTACAAACCGTTCGTCGGCTTGTTCCCATTGTGGCCCGGACCGTTTGAGCAGAGCGAACAAGTCATAGATGTTGTCGATCTTGCCGCCCATGATCGAGATGATACGCGAGGCTTCCGGCTGGCGGTGGAGCAGGATGGGCCGCCCATCGTCGTGTTCGTTCTTGGTCAGGACGGTCTTCACTTCGAACAGCGACTTGACCCACGATGCTTCGCCAAGCTGCGGCAGATAGCGCCGCGCGTCGAGGATCATGTGCCGGTGGCGCGAGGATTTCGGCAGCGTTTCCATGATGTTATAAGCCGATTGTCCACCCGCTTCCGGGTCAGTCCAACTGGCGGAGGGGGTGTAGCGAACGTGGGTCAGCGAATGGAGATTTTCCGCCGGATAGGGCATGCAAGAGAAGAACGGACCGTCCATCACGGTCACGCCCAAGCCTTGCAGCGCGGGCGGCACTTCGACCAGGGCGATCTCGGCCAGTTCGTGCTTGAGCGGCGCGGGCGGCAAGCCCGCTTGCAATAAGGTGCGGTTAACCTGCGCATAAGTGACGTTTAAGGCAAAACGCGCCGTCACTTCCCGCCCGTCCGCAAGCTGGGCGACGACCATGTCGGGGCGCTCCTGAAGCGCCACCACTTCGGTGTTCAGGCTGACCCCGACCCCCAACGAATCAAGCCTTTGGCCCAGATCGCGGCGCAAGACGCGATGGTCGAAAGCCCACTCACGGCAGGCGAAAACCTGCTCGATGGCATCCGGTGCGAACAGGGCGCTGTGGCGGGGCTCAGCGGGTGCAATCGGCGCCCCAAGGTCTGCAAACAGGCGATGAAACCGTTTTGCCGACACTTTTGAGCCGCGCCGCGCCACGGCGTAGAGCATCTGGAAATCGTCGACCACCGCCTCGGGAAAATCGCGGGCGAAGCGCTGGTGCAGGACCATGGACTTGACTGCGGTCAGCGCGCTGCGGGGATAGTGAAAGCCGGTGTGGATGCGCGCCTGGTTGGTCTTGGACGCCCGCCCCAGCAGCTCGCCCCCTGCCTCGACCAGGGCAATGCGGTCGCTGATCGAGCGCAGGAACAGCGCCAGAGTACAGCCGTAGAAGCCGCCGCCGATAACGAGATAGTCATGATCGGGCGCGATCGTGCTCACGCGGAATGGTCGGAACCGGCAGCGGTTTCGACGTTGAGTTCTTCGCGAACTTTGCCGAACAGCTCGACCGAGCCGCTTTCGTCCATCACCAGTTCGCCGTCCCCCTGCACGGAAAGCTCCAGCAGCCGTTGCAGGCCGATCGAAAGGCCAAACACCGCCAGGCCCAGGAACGTGGAAGTCCCCCCGATCGCCAGCGACGTGGTCAGCCAGCCGGGTTGCGTGTGCGCCAGGGTCAGCCAGGCCACTACGCTGTAGATCGAAAACGCCAACGCCCCCACCGTCGTCACCAAGGCGATGAGGGCGGTGAGGGTAAGGACGCGTGGCGCGGCGCCGATCATGAGACGGTGAAGGATATGCAACCTCCTCAACAGCTTTGGGCCGGTATGCGAGCCGCCTCGAAACGGGGGCAGCCCCGCACTCTCACGGCCTGCCCCTCCACGGCCCGCACCGTCACGGCCCCCACCTTCACGGCAAGGGTAGAGTTGCACCGGCAATCGCGGATCGACCGGCACGAAACGCGTTGCCAGCAAATGGTCGGGATGGGCGATGACGATGTCGAGCAGCCCGCGCGGAAAGGCGACGGTCAGCATATCGTGCGGCGCGATCCGCAGGCCCGCGCTCCGCCCCAAAGCCTCCACCGCACTGCCAGCCGGGTTGCTGCCGCGATGCTCGCCGATGACCAGCACGGCCTTGTCCGCCGCGCTCCCCGCCATCGCGACAATATCGAGATGGGGCAATTCCTCGGGCGCGCTCAGCACTACGACATCGCCGATCGCGGCTTGTGCCACGGCATACCGGCGCTGGTAGAACGACGCCCCGGGCCGCAGCCACAGCATCCGCAGGTTGGGAATGCCCGACAGCAGCGGCTCCAGCACGGCACGGTCGCTGCCCTCGCAAGCGATCAGCAGTTCCCAGTAACGGAAATGCCGCGCCAGGGTGCTGGCAAGATCGCGGACGATCTGCCGTTGGGCCTCGTCGCTCGGCGCATCGCTGAGCGCGAGCGTCACCAGCACATGTTCGCGCGGGCGAGTCACCGGCATCACGCCCCAACCTCCAGGCCGGCCAGCAAAACGGCGGCACGCACGTTGGAAACCGCCTTGGCCAGATCGACCAGCGGGTCGCTCGTCGCAGCCATTTCGATGCTGTGCCAGCCTGTGTACCCGGCATCGGCCAGTGCGGTAAAAGCCGTGGCCGCCTGCCCGACGTCGACGGGGGCGGGCGCCAGTTGCGGCTCGCTGATGTGGACATGGCCGATGCAGTCCGCCGTCGCCGCCGCAATCGCGCAGATGCGATCGAAATCGCCTTCCATGTGCAGCGCGCCGATATCGAAGTTGAGCACCACGCCGGGATGGCCGGCGCGGCGGACGAAGGATGCGGCCTCCTCCACCCGGTTCAGGAAGTTGGTGCCATAGGCGCGCCCGTTCGGCTCGATCGCCAGGCGCGTACCTGCCGCCAGCGCGCGGTCGCCCAGCCGCCGGAACAGGTCGAGCGCGATACCTTCCGCCTCGGCATAATCCATCGACGGCGGATAGGCCCGCTGCCTGGGCGAGCCGAACACCAGGTTGGGAACTTCAAGCCGATGCGCTAGGTCGATCGCGCGTTCCAGCGCCCGCTCCAGCCGGTCGCGCGATGCCTGGTCCAGGAACAAGGCCGCCCCATCCACCCCGAACAGCAGCGACTGCATCGAGATGATCGTCAAGCCATAGTGCCGCGCTCGTGCCAGCGCTTCGCTCACCTCGGCAGGCGTCGGTTCGAACGGGTCGGCGGAAGCGGGCAGGATCAGCGCCGGGGCCACTTCCAGGCCGGTAAAGCCATTGGCCTGCAAAAGCGCATAAGCCCGATCGGCAAAGGCGGGGGGCCAGGCGATGTTCGATACCGCCAGTTTCACGCTGCGTCCGCCGGCGCCTGGGCTCGCTCGCGTTGGGTGAAGGCGCGAAGGTCCCGCACGATTTCCGCCTCGGTGGCGATGTACGGACCTTCGCGCCTCCATAGCCAGCTTTGACCAGTCCGCATGTCCTCACGATGAACCTTCGCCGCGCTGACCGGCATCGGCTGGCCGACCAGCGCTTGGTAAATCACGCCCGCGCGGACCGGCTGCGGCGCCAGATGCAGCACCGCAATGCCGCTTTCGAGGCCGCGCTGGATGTCGGCCCACAGCCGGCTCATATCGTAGAACTGGAATTCGCTGTCGGGGTGGGTGAAACGCATCGCGGCCAGTCCCGCGTCAATTACGCTCGCCTCCAGGTGTGCGCGAGTGCCGCTATCGTCCAGCGCCGCCCGGTCGATCACGAACAAGCCGCCAGCGGCCTTGCGCGTGTAGATCCGGTCCAGCGTGGCTGCCAGATCGCTCGCCAAATCCCCGGCCAGCGCGCCTTTCAAGGATGCGAAGTCCGCCTCCGTCAGCATGGTGGGCATGGGATTGAGGATGTCGAACAGGAAATTCTTCTTCAGGCCCGGCCCGAACAAGGCCGGCAGGCGCACCACCAGAACCTGGCCCGAACGCTCCGCCACGCGGGCTTCCAGCAACCGGCGATGCTTGCCGTATGGCAATTGATCCTCGAACGCAGTGCTCTCTTCGTTATCCGCCCGGAAATCCTTGAGGCAAGCGACGCTGGAAATCAGAACGAAGCGTTCCGATCCGATCTGTTCCAGCGACCGGATGATGGCTTCGGTCCGCGCCAAATCGCGTTCCGGATCGCGGTTGGCCTCGAACATCGAGCCGGGCGCTGCCGCACACACGACCGTGCCGAACGACCTGCCTTCGGCATCGCCGATATTGCCCGAATTGAACAGCCCCTCGAAATCGTGCTGCCGCCGCAGTGTCGATCCGACGAAGCCGGTATAACCGATGAGCGCATCCATGCCGCTCTATAGGCATAACCCCGAGGGTAAGTTAAGCATCGCCGTGCCTGATCCTCGCGTCGAAGGCGTAAATTCGAGCAACTTGGCGCAAGGCGCAAACGTCCGTAGGAACGGACCAAGCGATTCACGCAGGGGCGGCCTCGACTTGCGCGGCAATGTATCCAAGGACCGAATTCTTCCATGGCCGCCAAACCCGCCTCGATAGCCAGCAAGTCGCTCTGGACGATCGGCACTTACGTGGCGTCCGCCGGCATCCGCTTCAGCAGCAACATCGTGCTGTCGCGCCTGCTCGGGCCGGAAATCCTGGGGATCGTGGTGATCGCGCAGGCGATCCGAACCGGATGCGATCTGCTCACCGATCTTGGCCCTGAACAGAACATCGTCCACAGCCCCCACGGCGACGACGAGCGGTTCCTCAACACCGTGTGGACCATGCAAGTCCTGCGCGGGCTGCTGGTCTCGATCGCGTGCCTGGCGCTCTCGCCCTTGCTGGCGCGGTTCTATCACATAGATACGGCGATCCTGATGGCCGTCAGCGCCGCGCCGCTGCTCAATTCGTTCATGTCCACTTCGATCTTCAGCGTCGCCAAGCGGCTGGAAGTGCGCACCCGCAACGTGTTCGAGCTGGGTGCCGAGGCGATCGGGCTGATCATCAACATCACCCTTGCCCTCACCCTGCGCAACGTGTGGGCGCCGATCCTGGGCATCCTGTTCGCCGTCGGCGCGCGCACTTGCCTCACCTACCTCCTACCCCACCCCCGGCACCGCTTCGTCCTCGACAAAGTCCACGGGCCGCAGATTTTCCATTTCAGCAAATGGATCATGCTGTCTTCGCTGGCATTCTATGCCGCGATCTATGTCGACCGGTTGTTCCTGGGGCTGGTGGTCCCGCTGGCGACGCTGGGCGTCTATGGCCTGGCCAAGGCCGTGTCGGACTTGCCCAACACGGTAGCGGGCCGACTGGCGTTCCAGATCGTGTTTCCCTTCGTCGCCAGCCATCAAGGCGATCTGGAAGCCGGAAGCGCCCCACGCGCCGAGCTTTCCCGCGTTCGTCTCCACTTCCTGCTCCTGGTGCTGCTGGGCATCGCCACCGTCATGGCATGGTCCGACTGGGCAGTGCGGCTGCTTTATGGCCACCGCTACGTCGAAGCCGGGTGGATGCTGTGTCTGCTGCTGATCGGCGGCTGGATCGCGGTACTGTCTTCGCTCAACGAAGCAGCCGTGTTCGGACACGGCAAGGCCCAGAACGTAAGCTATGCCAACGTCGTGCGCTTTGCGGTGATGGGAACGGCGCTGGCAGGCGGCTTCGCACTATGGGGCCTGCCCGGCGCACTGCTCGCCCTGCCCGCCAGCGAACTGGCGCGGTATGTCATCCTGACCAAGACGCAGTTGCGCATGAAGCTGACGTTCCTGAGGCAGGACGCGGCGCTCAGTCTGGGCTTGTTGGCGATATTCGGCGGATGGGTGCTGCTGCGGCTGGCGCTGGGCCTGGGCGTCCCATGGGCGCTGATCCACTGAGCGATCAGGCCCGCCGCATCAATTCCGCCCGGTGGGCGTAGACCGCGTCCTCGTTATACAGCGCCCCGCTCGCAGCCGCTTGCCCGATCAATCCGGCCAAGGCGCCGCGATCTTCGTTGAGCCTGACGATCCGTTCGGCCAGCGCCGCCACATCGTTTTGGGGTGCCAACGCCCCGCCACCGTGCTCCTGAACCAGGCCGCGCGGATAGGCACTGGCATAGCCCACGATCGGGCAGCCGCAGACCAGCGCTTCGATGAGGCACCGCGCCGATTCGGGAGTCTTGTGGCAGAACAGTAGCAGATCGCTGTCCTTCAATCGGCGCAGCAAGCCATCGCGATTGGCCTCGAAGCCGGGAAATTGGACCACATCGGCAAGCCCGAGACCGGCGGCGTGCGTCTTGATTGCGGGCAGATCCGGGCCATCGCCAATCCAGGTGGCCGTGAACGGGATTTGCGCGCAGGCCAGCCGGTGCAGCGTATCCAGCCAGTCGAACGGCCCCTTCATCGCCGTCGCCCGCCCCACATAGACGATGTTCAGCGGCTCTCCAGCCAGCGCGCGCGCTTGCTTGCGAACCAACTCACCCGTCGCGATGGCTTCGCAGGCATGGGTATGCGTATCGTAAGTGCAGTGCGGATCAGACGCCGAGCGGGCGTAATGCTCGTAGCTGTCCCCACCTTGGAGCAGCGCCACCGCGCTCTTGCTCACCAGATAGCGCGTGCAACCCTCAGTCAGCGGCAGGACCATCTCCGCCGCCAGCCGTTTGACCGGAGAGCCCGCAAACTTGTTGCGGACGATCGAGGATTCGACCCGGTCGATCCACGCCGCGTAACGCCGCTTCTGACGGATCGCCTCGAACGCGGCCACGGCAGGCCAGTCGCCGATTGCGTTGCCCAGCGTGAAGCACAAGTGGCGATGCCGGGGGATCGCACCGCGCAACTCGGCGCGGACCTTTCGAAAGGCGCGGGCCATCTTGCTCAGGCCATAGGCGTAAGGCAGCGCGACCAGCTTTGCCTTCTCGCCGATCGGTCCCTCGTGCGTATCGACCCAAGCGGTCGAACTGGGGCCGGCGCTCGCTTCCAGCAGGATGCCGTAGAACGTGACGCTGTCGAAGTGCTGGCACCACTGCTCGATGCCCGCTGCGGTCTGGTCGTCGATCTGGAGGCCGTTGGGCCCCTGCCGCATGTGTACGTGCGTCACCAGAAGCAGCGATGCCGTACCTTGCAATGTCGATCTCCCAGTCATGCAGCCTCGTGTCTCGCAGTTTTGCGACCCCAACGCCAGCTTCGATCCCAGCGCAACAGCCCGCGACGCTTGACAACGTGCGGGGTTTGCTCCGAGTCGGTCCCTGATTTTCGGGGTTGAGTGGGGCACGCGAAATGGAATTCGCCAGAAAACGGCGCGGATCGAGATGATGGGCAAGTCACGAGCTTCCGCCTACCGCCTCGACCTTGCGTGGCTCGATGCCATTTCTTTGCGCACTATCGTTTTGGGGCTTTACGTCCTCACCATGGCGATCTGCCTGGCTGCGGGTCTGGGGCACTTTTTCCGCCCGAGCGTACAAACCCTGGACCCCGACGAGCGCGAGTACTGGACGCTGAGCACGGGGTTGCTGGACGGCCATTTCAACGACAACGGTCGCCGCACGATGGGATACCCCATGGTGCTGGCGGCCATTCGTCTGGTTTTCCCGCAACTCATGGCCGTGCAAATGGCGATCGCGGCCCTTGCCGCCACTGCGCCGCCGCTGCTAGCCGTCGCTGTCGAACGCGCAAGCGGTCGTCGCGATGCTGCCGCCCTGGCTGGACTGGCCTTGGCTTTGTGGCCGCCACAAATCTTTCTGGCGGCGTCGCTCTACAGCGAAGCGATTGCCCTCCCCTGCTTCCTGCTGGTGCTGGCCTGCATCCCGCCTGCCGGTAAGACCGGGGCGATCGCGCGATGGATCGGCATCGGACTGCTGATCGGCATTCTAACCCACATCCGCACGATGTATCAGTTGTTCCTGCCGATCTTGGCACTGACAGTGCTGCTGGATACCAGAAACATCGCTATCACGGCAAAGTCCATGCTGGCCATGATCGTCGGCTTCCTGCTGGTCGTCCTGCCCTGGTCCATCCATATCTCGCAGCGCGTGGGTTATCCGGTGCTGCTGACGGCCAATGGCGGAGAAACCCTGGCCGGTGGCCTCAACAGCAAACTGCTGGTGCCGCTGGACGATGTCCGTCTGGAACACCGTACATCGTGGACCGGGCCCGGAAAATGGATCGATCCCGGCGAAAACGGCTATCTCAAGCCCAACGAGACGCATCTCACCTACGGCGAGAGAGACAGGCTTTATACCAAGCGCGCGATGGAGTGGGTCAAAGCCCATCCCGGCGATGCCTTGTACCTCACGCTGCGCAAGTTGTCCTACATGTGGGGGATTTATCCCTTTTTCGACAATGGCCTGGTGATGACGGTTTTCGGCAACGTGCCCATCATACTGCTTTCCCTAATGTGCTGCGCGGCACTGGCGACAAGTCCGATCATCCGGCGGGAAAGTGCGCGTTTCTATCTCGTGCCTTTGCTGGTGTCCGGCATCGCCATAATAAGCTGGGGAAGCTGGAGGTTCCGCCAACCAGCCGATGCCGCAATGTTAGCGATGGTTGCTTGGTGGGTCGCGATGATGCTGGAAAAGCGACCTACCGCAGGCGTCGTTCCTCGATCGCGGTGAGCGCCAGCGCCAGAGTGCCGAGAGGCCCGGCTTGGTCGCCAAAGCACGCGGTGTCGATCACGGTTTCCAGCGTGGGTTCGTCCATGCCCGCGACGTAACCGGTCAGGAACGTCGCGACATGGCTGCGGATCAGGGGGATCAGATGCGGCTGGCCGCAGCCGACACCGCCACCGATCGCAATCCGTTGGGGCGATAGGGTCAGGATCAGGGTGGCGAGCAGTTCGGCGATGGCCGCGGCGATGGGTTGCCACAGCGGATCGCCGGGGGCGATGTCCTGCGCCGGACGACCCGCGCGCGCCGCGATGGCGGGGCCGGACGCGAGGCCTTCCAGGCAATCGGCGTGGAACGGGCAAGTGCCGGGAAAGGTATCGCCTGCCTCGCGCCGGACGCGGACATGGCCCATTTCAGGGTGGAGAAAGCCGCGCAGCGGACGTCCGTTGACGATGGCGCCGCCGCCGATGCCGGTGCCGATCGTCAGGTAGACGCTGGACGTCATGCCTTGTGCTGCACCCCAGCGATGCTCGGCCAGCGCGGCGGCGGTCACGTCCGTGTCGAAGCCGATCGGCACGGCGAACGCACGCGCGAATCGCCCGACCACATCGGTGCCGGCCCAGCCGATCTTGGGGGTATTGGTGATGAAACCATAGTCGGCGCGCATAGGATCGAGGCCGATCGGGCCGAAGCTGCCGATGCCGATCGCGGCGAAGCGTTCGTGCGCCCACCACGTCCGCAACTGCGCCTCCAGCCGGTCCATCGTCTCGGCCGGGATGGTCGTCGGCACTGCTATCCGCTCCACGAGCGTCTGCCCGCGCCCGAGCAGCGCGAAGCATTTCGTGCCGCCTAGTTCAAGGCCGGCCACGAGCGGTTCAGCCACGGCGCTTGGCCCAGAAAACGCAACCCGGCGCGATCAGGCGAGCGATAGGGCGGTCCTCGATCGCATCTTTCCAGTCTCCGTCGAGCGGCAGCGGCTGCGGTCGCTCACCGAAATTGGCGACCAGTACGATCATTTCGTCTCCGCTGCCCCGCTCGACGACGAGCAAGCCGGGGGCATCGTCGCGCACCATGGTCGCAGCTTTCGCATCGAGTGCGGGCAGCGAAGCGCGCACCGCGATCAGGCGCCGGGTCAGCGATAGCCACTGTGCCCCCGGCCCCTCGCCAGCAGCGGCGGCATCGGCGCGGGGCCAATCCATCGGCGGGCGATGCAACCACCGCGCATCGTCGGGCGCAGCGGGATCGACATGATTGGGCAGGCCGATTTCGTCGCCCATGTACAGCATCGGCATGCCCGGCAGCGCCAGCATCGTTGCCAGCAGCAAGCGGTAGCGGTCCAGCGCGCGCGCTCCTTGGGTCCCGACCAGCGAGGCCAGCATGCCGACGGTGCTGGGCGCGGCGCCGGGCCGCGCCTGGAACCGACGGCCGTCGGCGAACCCGCCTGCCCCGGCGTAGAAATCGGAGATACGATCCAGCTCGTCCGCCGCAACGCGCCCGTTCAGCGCCGACCAGATGATGTCGTCATGGCAGCGCAGATAGCTGAGCCAGGCAGTATCGGCGCGCGTCAGCACGGTATCGCGCACCAGTTCGCCGATGATTGCCGCGTCACCCGTCGCCAGCGCCACCCACAGCGCCGCCATGACGCCGTTGTGATAGGCAAGCTGCGCCGCGCGCGTACCGTCCTGGGGTTCGATATACGGCAGCACGTCGGCAGTCCGCTCGATCGCTTCGGCCAGCAGCGCGACGCCCGGTGCCACCGCGTCCAGCCCGGCGCGCAAAGCAGCGACCAGCGTGTGCGTTTCAGGCAGATTGCGCGATACGGTGCCGCGTCGCTTCCACAAGTAAGGCGCGCTATCCAGGCGGAAGGCATCGACGCCCACGTTCGCCCAGAACAGCAGCACGTCGAGCATTTCCCGGAATACCGCCGGGTTCGACCAGTCGAGATCCCACTGGAACGGATAGAAGCTGGTCCACACCCAGCCGCCCAGCGCGGGCTCGTGCGTGAAGTTGCCGGGGGCGGTATCGGGGAACACTTCGTCCAGATCGGCTTCCCATGCCGTCACGTCGTCCGCATCGTCCAGGATGCGATAGTAGCCGCGCTTCTCGACGTCGCCCGCCAGTGCCGCCTGCGCCCACGCGTGATCGCGCGCGGTGTGGTTGAGCACGCAGTCCATCGCCAGCGCCATGCCGCGACCATGCAGGTCGGTGGCTAGCGCGCGGACATCGTCCAGGCTGCCGAGCGCGGGCTCGATCGCGCGGTAATCGGCAACCGCGAACCCGCCATCGCTATCGCCCGCCTGCCCCCGCGTCATGGGCAAGGGGTGGAGAAGGCGCACGCCCAGCGTCTCCAGCCACGGCAAACGGCCTTGCAGGCCCGCGACCGTGCCGGCGAACCGATCGACATAGAAACTGTAGCCGATCATGTCCGGCGCGCCGAACCAGGCCGGGCGCGCGGCCCGGTCAGCGTCGAGCGCGCGCAGAGCCGGCGACCGGGCCTCGGCAGCGGTGGCCAGAACCTGGCCAATGCGGTCCCGTTCCACCGGCCAGGCGGGATGGGCCTGGTACAGTGGCTCCAGCAAGCCGAACAGCGACCGCAAGTCCTCGATCATCGGGCCAGCGCGTGGCGAAAGAAGGCGGCGGCCTCGCCATAGACTTCGCGCGATTCCGGCAGATCGGGATCGCGCTCGAAGTCGCCGTGCGACAGCCCTTCGTAGACGTTGAGATCGGCAGCGACGCCGGCCTGCTTCAGCTTGCGATGGACCCGGATCGTGTTGGACAGGAACAAGTCGCGGGTGCCGGTCGTCAGTAGCGTCGGTGGGAAGCCGGTGAAATCGGCGTTGACCGGCGACAGTTCCGGGTCTGCCATATCATGCCCGTTCGCATAGGTCTTGGCCGCTGCACCCAGCAAACCGTCATAGGATACCAGCGCATTGTCGACATGATCGTTGGTGAAATAGCTGTCGCCGACTTTGTCGAGCTGGGCCCAGGGCGTGCCGGCCCACAAGGCGCCGGGCAGCGGCAAGTGGTGGGCTTTGGCGCGCACGACCAGCGCCAGCGTCATCGCACCGCCGGTGGACGATCCGAACACGCCGATGCGCTTGGCCGGGTGCTGGGCGACGACTGCTTTCCAAACGGCTTCGGCATCGTCGATCGCGGCGGGATAAGGCGCATCGGGGGCCATCCGGTAATCGACGCTGAGCACCCGAAAGCCACGCCCGGCCAGCAATATCGCGTCCCGCAGGCCGGCTTTGCCCGGTGCGAAGACGTAGGCCCCGCCATGGAAATTGACGAGGATGCGGTTGCGGTTTTCGGGCGTGACCACTTTGGGTTCGACCCAGAACACCGGCACGCCGTTCATCCGGTCCTGACGGATCGTCACCTTCTCCCGTGCCATCAGGGCCGGCAAGACCGCTTCGATATCGGCAGCGTAAGTCTTGACCAGCGTGCGCCACGCCTCCGCCGTTGCCGGGTGCTGATCCCAGCTCGGGTTCAGCGGCGATCCGATCAGCACTTGCAGTTCGGGGCTGACGGTTTTCGGTACGGGTAGCGGCCTGGGCGGAACGACATACGTCTGTTCCGCCGCTGCATTCGTGGTCATCGCCCCGGTTCCTATGGCGGCCATGGCCATCGCGGCCATCGGTAACAATCGCTTGCGCATCAGAACCGCAGCGTCGCGGTGGCGCTGACGTTGCGCCCGGGGAAAGCGCGCGCGGTGTTGATGCCGTTGGCCGGCACGCTGTCCGGCACCTGGCCCACTTCGGTGATGCCGATCACGTTGAACAAGTTCTGCGCGCTTACCGAAAGCCGAAGCGTCGGCGTTAGGGCATACGACGCGAAGGCGTTGGTCATCACGTAGCCCGGTATCTTGAGCGTGTTGAGGTCCGATGCGTAGGACGATGTGGTGCCGGTGATGTTGGCGCCGATCTCGAACTTGTCGGTGCTGATCGAAGGCGTCACCTGGAAGACCAGCGCGGCCTGGCGATAGGGGACATTGCCGTTCAGCGCTGGATTGACCTGGCTCTTGACGATCCGGGCATGGGTGTACGTAGCGCCCGCGACGAGGTGGAATATGCCGCGATCGAAGCCGCCTTCCGCTTCCAGGCCATAGGACCGATACGTGTTGTTGATCACCATTTGCTGCGGGATCACGATTTCGTTGGATTCGGCGGTGGTCGCGCGGAAGGCGGTCAGGTTGGCGTAGAAGCCGCCTTGGCGGAACTTCACGCCGGCTTCCTGCTGGTTGACGAAGTTGACCGCGACCTCATCGGCCACGCTGCCGTCCGACCGCACACCGCCACCAAACAGGATGCGATCGGCGTTAAACCGCGCACCGCGGCTGACCCGCGCGAACAAGGCAAGGTCAGGCATGACTTCGTAGTTGGCGCCGACCGAGTAGGTGAAGTAGTTCTTGCGGTAATTGACTGGCGACGATGCCTGCGTGCTGGCCACCGGCACGCTGAGCTCGGGCGCTTGAATGATGCCGTCCTGATTGACGTCGATAGTGCTCAGGCCGGTGCTGCCAGCGTACGATCCGCTGGCTTTCGAGCTGTTGAAGCGGACGCTGCCATCCAGGCTAAGCGCGCCGGTCTTGTAGGACACGGCCAGATACGGCGCGTCGATCTTGTAGCTGACATCGTAATAGCGCTGGCAGCAATTGCCGAACACCGGCTCGCCATAAGCGATCAACCCGTTCTGGGTAACCGCTTGTCCGGCGGCGTTATAGACGTCCAGCAGTGCGGCGTCCTTGCCCTTCACTTCCTGAAGATAGCTGTTCCAATGCCAGTCCATCTTGATTGCCTGGTAGGACTTGAAATAGCCGAAGGTCAGGTTGCCCGTGCCGCTGCCGACGTTGAAGTCGCGGTTCACGGTCAGGATGTTGGTGGCGTTGGTGAAATCGTCCAGCGTCACGCCAAAGGTCAGTGCGTTGATGCCCAGGCCGTTGCCATTGAGCGTCGAGGGGTTGGCGATGACCTGGCCGGCGTTGGGGCCGTTGGCGTAGCGCAACGTCGCGCCCGCGCCGCCGATCTGGTTCATCAAGGTCGTCAGCGGCGCGACCTGACCGGGATAGGACGTAGCGAAGCTGCCCGAATTGCTGGCGATGTTGAACTTGTCATCCACGCGCCAGCCGCCGCCCAGGTCGAACGACGCTTCGGCACCGATGCCGCGCGTCTTGACGCGGTAGCCATCGCCCAGGTCCGACACGATCCGCTTGCCATCGTGGCCGATCGCAACGTCCGAACGGAAGTACTGCGACAGCGATGTGCCGGACCGCACGTCAAAGCCGGGGTACGAGGTGTAGCTGGGGTTCGAGGCCGTGCCGGTCACGTTGATGGGGGAAGGGACGTAGATCGGCGAGCGGTCGTCCAGGAACTTGAAGTTCAGCCGGATGAAGCCGTTGGAGAACGTGCGCGTGACGTTGCCTTTGACCTGGCCGCCCTTTTCCGCAGTGTAGCCGGCATCGCGGATGCCATCACCAATGCGATAGAAGCCGCCGATGTGGAAGCGCCAGTCCTCGCCGATGGGGGCGCCGTAATCGGCGTCCACGCGAGTGCGGTTGAAGTCGATGCCCTTGGTGACGCCGATCGATCCGCCAGCGACTTCGCCCGTCTTGCTGATGAAGTTGATGATCGCGCCCGGCGCGTTGCTGGTAAAGGTCGAGGCAGAACCACCACGGACCACTTCGACGCGCGAAACGTTATAGTCTGGACGCACGAACGTATCGGCCGTGGCAAAGGCGATGTCGCCAAAATCGAGCACCGGCAGTCCATCTTCCTGGAACTGCACGAACTTGCCGCCGCCGCTGGCCACGGGAAGACCGCGCACCGCGATATTGGCATTGCTTTCGCCGCCCGACGATTCGGCGCGAAGGCCCGGAATGTTGCGCAGCAAATCGGCGCTGCCCATCGGCGCGAGTTTGACGAGATCCTTGGCGTCAACGGCGCTGACCGAAATACTGGTGGTCAGCCGGCGCTCTGCGCGCGCGGTGCCGGTCACGATGATTTCGGTCACGTCAGCCGGGCTGGGTTCTGCTGCGGCCTGGTCCGTCGCGGGTGCCGGCGAGCCTTGTGCGGCTTGCGCATTGGCGATCTGCGGCAGGCAGGCGAGCGTCGTTCCGGCGAGCAAAAAGGCTGTGAATTTCATGACTGTCCCCTCCACATCGTCCGCGTTATCGCGGCTTGTTGCAGCTATATTACCGGCGTTACAAACGATTGCAAGAGGATTTCACAATCGTTTGCGAAAGGGTGAGCCGAGTGATACCACTTCAGGAATAAAGACTGTCGTGAACAGTTCGGGCATGAAAAGTTCGGGAGCGGGATATGGGACGGGAACACGATGATATGACGCGCGCTCAGGCACATGGCCCGAGCAAGCCCCGCTTGTCCCTGGCCCGAATCCTGCAGATGAACATCGGCTTTTTCGGGCTGCAGTTCAGCTTCGGGCTGCAGCAAAGCAACATGGGGCCGATCTACAGCTATCTAGGCGCGAGCGAGGCAGCGATGCCGTTGTTGTGGCTGGCGGGGCCGATGACCGGCCTGCTGGTCCAGCCGCTGATCGGCGCTCTCAGCGATCGCACCGTCAGCCGATTCGGAAGACGCACGCCGTACTTCCTGATCGGTGCGATCTTGTGCAGCCTGGGGCTGCTGGCGATGCCCTATAGTCCGACGCTGTGGATCGCCGCATCGCTGCTGTGGGTGCTGGACGCCGCCAACAACGTGACGATGGAGCCCTATCGCGCCTACGTCGGCGATCGGCTCGATGCGGACCAGCGCCCGATCGGGTTCCTCACCCAAAGCGCATTCACCGGCTTGGCCCAGACGCTGGCGTATCTCGCGCCGTCGATCCTCGTTTATTGGGGGATGGACCTCAATGCGGTGGACCTGAACGGCATTCCGCACATCACCAAGGCCGCGTTCCTGATCGGTGCGGTGCTGTCGCTATCGACGATCCTGTGGTCGGTGCTGTCGGTACGGGAACTGCCGCTGACGCCCGCGCAGATCGCCGAGATGCGGCGCGAGCCGATGTCCGCCCGCAGCACCTTGCGCGACATCGGCAATGCCATCCGCGAGATGCCGCCAACGATGCGGCAACTGGCACTGGCGATGCTGTTCCAATGGTACGCGATGTTCTGTTACTGGCAGTACATCACCTTCTCGCTTGCCCGCTCACTGCACGCGACCAGCGACCCTGCCTCTTCCGGCTTTCGCGAAGCCGCATTGGCTACTGGGCAACTGGGCGGTTTCTACAACTTCGTCGCCTTCGTCGCGGCTTTCGCGCTGGTGCCGGTGACGCGGGCCTGGGGCGCCCGCAACGTACACGCGCTGTGTATGCTCGCGTCGGGCGCGGCGATGCTGGCGATTCCGGGCATCACGACCCAGGCTTGGCTGTTCCTGCCGATGATCGGCATCGGCGTCGGCTGGGCCAGCTTGATGGGCAACCCTTACGTCATGCTGGCCGATTCGATCCCACCCGCACGCACCGGGGTCTATATGGGCATCTTCAATATGTTCATCGTCGTGCCGATGATGATCCAGAGCCTGACGATGCCCTTGCTGTATGACCGCGTCCTCAGCGGCGATCCGCGCAACGTCCTCTATCTCGCCGGGGCGTTGATGGTCGCGGCGGCATTGGCGACGATGCGGGTGAAGACTGCCCGACCGGCCGCCGCCGCCGCCTGACTTACGCCACGCTGGACCCGCGCACGATCAGTTCAGGATCGAGCCGCCGCGACTGCGCCGGTTCGCCCGCGATCCGGCGGAACAGCAGTTCAATCAACGCCGCAGCGCCAGCCATCAAATCCTGGCGAATAGTGGTCAATGGCGGGGTCGTGTGCGCGGCCAACGTCACATCGTCATAGCCGACCACGGCGACGTCCTGCGGCACCCGCAAGCCTTGCTCGCGCAGCGCCCGCAACGCGCTCATCGCCACGACGTCGGACGCCGCGAAGATCGCGTCGGGCGCCGGGTTGTTCGCCAGATGCTCGGCAATTGCCGCATAGGCCGCATCGGGCGTCATGTGCAGGTCCAGCGCCTCTCCGGCCACATCTGGACCGGCTGCCCCCACCGCATCCTCGAACCCGGCGAGGCGCTCTGCGAACTCGGGCGCGCTTGCGTTGCCTAGATACAGCAGTCGGCGCCGACCGATCGCGATCAGATGCTGCGCCGCGCGCGCACCGCCGAGCCGGTTGTCCGATCCCACGGTCAGATAGCATTGCCCCGGCAAATCGGCGCCCCACACCACGATCGGTGCATAGCGCGCCGCGACCCGGTCGATCACGGCGCTTTGGTCTGACTGGCCGATCAGGATCAGCCCGTCGATCCGTCCGCTATCGACCAGCCGGTCCAGCCAGCCGCCATCGTGCGGGATGACGCGCGACAACACCAGATCATAGCCGCGCTCGGTCAGACCGTCCGCCAGATGGCCCAGCAACGAAAGGAAGAACGGGTCGGACAAATGTTGCCCCGTCTCGTGCCCCAGCGGCAGAACCAAACCGATCGACTGGGTGCGCTGCAACCGCAAGTTACGCGCGAGCCGGTTGGGTTGAAACCCATGCGCATCGGCCAGGGTGCGAATGCGCAGGCGAGTCTGTTCGTTGACCGACGAATGCCCAGACAGCGCGCGCGAGGCGGTAGATACCGACGTCCCGGCAGCGCGCGCCAGATCGGCAAGGCTGCCGATCGCGATCGTGTTGTCCGTGTCGCTGAACGACGGGTCGGAGGGCGGGGCAGTCATGAAAATACGCCTCAACGATACGGGACGGACGAGCGCGGTGTAGGCCAGCCTCGCTATCGGATCAAACATCCCTTTCCGAGCCCAGTCCCAGCCGGCCATCCATGTCGCGAACCTGCCACACTACCAGATCAAGGGTGCCGTCAGGCGCGATCGAGGCCGCGGAATATTCGCGGGTCGGGAAGGGTCGAAGCGCAAGCTATGCGCGACCGTCAGACGCACCACCGCGCATGTCCCTGCTGGCGATGGCAGGTACATGCGCGAGATACGATTATGGCGACGCCTTAGGCTTGGGCGCACGGCCCAAGCACGTCAGGCACCCTTGGTTGGGCGACCGCCTTTGCGATGGAAGGGCTTGCGCGCCGGTCGATCGCCGCCCGAACCGCCATGCTCCGGCTTGGCACGGTAAGGCTTGGGCTGGTGCGGCGAACCGCTGCCGGTGTGCTGGCGCTTGTTACGGCGGCCTTCTTCACGCGGGCTGCCGTCCGAAGGCGTGATCTCGACGCCGTCGTCTTCTTCCTCAGCGGTGCGGCGGACGGCGTCGATGAAGCGCGCGGCGACGGCGCCGGGCACTTCGAACAAGGTTTCGTGGGCGGCGATGCGGATGGCGCCGATCTCGCCACGCGTGATGTGGCCACGGCGGCACAGCAGCGGCAGGATCCAGCGCGGATCGGCGTTCTGGTTGCGACCGACGTTGAGGCGGAACCAGGTGCTGCCCTCAAAGCCTTCGCGCGGGACGCGCGGCGGCGGCGGGCTGGCTGGATCGCTGGTCAGCAGCTCCTCGGGCTCGGGCAGGCGCGCGCGGTGCGCCTGCACCAGCGCAGCGGCGATCTCTTCCGGGCTACGCTCGGCCATCAGCCTTGCGATCAGAGCCTGATCCACCTCGTCCACTTCCACGGCTGCTGGCGTCAGCAGCGCGGACAGCAAGCGCTCGCTGTCAGCCGCGCGGATTTCCGCCGCGCCAGGTGCGCTGATCCATTCGGCGGCGATGCGCGCGGAACGCAGCATTCCTTCCACCCGGCGGCGGCGCGGATAAGGCACCAGCATAAGCGCTGTGCCCTTCTTGCCGGCGCGGCCGGTACGGCCCGAACGGTGCTGCAGCGTCTCGGCATCGCGCGGAATTTCGACGTGGACGACGAGCGACAGGCCC
Source organism: Novosphingobium sp. Rr 2-17 (assembly GCF_000272475.1). Taxonomy (GTDB): domain Bacteria; phylum Pseudomonadota; class Alphaproteobacteria; order Sphingomonadales; family Sphingomonadaceae; genus Novosphingobium. Next base: position 160,252 of record NZ_AKFJ01000084.1, on the reverse strand, counting down.
GGCAAGTCGATGCCGCGCGCGGCAACGTCGGTGGCAACGCAAACGCGGGCGCGACGGTCGCGCAGCGCCTGCAGTGCCTGGTTGCGCTCGTTCTGGCTATGCTCACCCGACAGCGCGACCACGGCAAAGCCACGCTCGGTCAAGCTGGCATGAAGGTGGCGCACATTGTCGCGAGTGGCGCAGAACAGGATGGCGGTCTCGGCATCGTGCAAGCGCAGGATGTTGACGACGGCGCGCTCGATATCGGACGGCGCCAGAGCAATCGCCTGGTACTGGATGTCGCCGTGGCCACGGTCTTCGTTGGCGGTCGAGATGCGCAGGGCGTTCTGCTGATAGCGCTGTGCCAGCGCCACGATCGGGCGCGGCATCGTCGCCGAAAACAGCAAAGTGCGACGGCCATCGGGCGTGGCGTCGAGCAGTTCTTCCAGGTCTTCGCGGAAGCCCATGTCGAGCATCTCGTCGGCTTCATCGAGCACGGCGACCGCCAGGGACCGCAGTTCCAGCGCGCCGCGCTCCAGATGGTCGCGCAAGCGACCGGGGGTGCCGACCACGATCTGCGCGCCCTGGGCCAGCGCCCGCCGTTCGAGCGAGGGGTTCATGCCGCCCACGCACGTCGCCACGCGCACGCCGGTGGCTTCATAAAGCCAGGACAGTTCGCGGCTGACCTGCAGCGCCAGTTCGCGCGTGGGGGCGATAACGAGAACCTTGGGCGAACTGGCGGGGAGCGGCCTGCCGCTCTCGTCGATCAGTTGCGGCGCCATGGCGAGGCCGAAGGCGACCGTCTTGCCCGACCCGGTCTGGGCGGAAACGACAAGGTCGCGACCCAGCGCTTCCGGTTCCAGAACGGCGCTCTGGACAGGGGTCAGGTCGGTATAGCCACGGGCGGTAAGCGCCTCGGACAGAAGCGTTGAATGAGTTTCGAAGGTCATGGGTCTTGCTTTGAATAGGGAGTAGGCGGGGTGCCTGCCCAGGAGTCAGGCTCACAGGGCGCCGGATAGCGCACCCATAGTCGTTTGCGGCCCAAGACACAACCGCATCCGAAAGCGCGCCCGACCCGACGCTCGAAAGACGCTATCCGGGCGTAGCCGTGGTATTGACCGCAGGAACGAAAAGATAGCCTTCGTTGCGCACCGTGCGAATGATGTCGCTGCCGTTTTCGCCCTCGGTCAACTTGCGGCGCAAGCGCGAGAGCTGGACGTCGATGGCGCGATCGTAGTGATCGGAATCCTCGCCGCGCGACCAGTCCAGCAATTGATCGCGCGTCAGCACCCGGCGGGGGTGCTCGGCAAAGGCGCGCAGCAGCCGGAATTCCCCGTCGGACAGCGAGATAACCGCGTTCGACGCGTCGAACAGCAAACGCAGACCCAGGTCCATGCGCCAGCCCGAGAAATAGAGGCAGTCGCCCGAATCGATCTCGGCGATCCGCAGCGGCGATCCTTCGGTGGGGGCCATGACTTGTCGGGGGGCGCCCGCGCGGCGGCGCAGCACGCTGCGGATGCGGGCAAGCAGTTCGCGCGGATTGCAGGGCTTGGCCAGATAATCGTCGGCGCCCATCTCCAGCCCGACGATCCGGTCCACGTCATTGCCCACGGCCGACAGCATGATGACCGGCGGCGCATCGGGGCCGAGCTGGCGCAGCGCCGTCAGCCCATCCTCGCGCGGCATCATCACGTCGAGTACGATCAGGTCGAACGGCTCAGCCGCCAGCAATTCGCGCATAGCCATGGGATCGGCTGCGGTCTTTGCGTCGTAACCATGCTTGCCAAGGAACTCGCCGATCAGAGATCGGATGCCCTCGTCATCGTCAACGATGAGAATACGCGTCTGCAGGTCCATTGTGGACGGTTCTAGAATCATATGATCGCAATGACCAGCCCGTGCTACGTCGCAATTTCAAGGGCCGCGGAACCCGCCGTGTCGCTGAAATGTCGCCGCAACAGCAGTGAAATTGCGCCGCAAAACAACCCCGCCAGACCAAAGCCATGAAAAGTCGAGTACGCCACGATACACAGCGGGCTGCCGACATTGTGAAGTTTTCGGCGTCCCCCGTCGCTCTCTTCAGTTCGGTTGGTCCGCTGTGTCCGTGGTCACCATCCGGCGCGCCGCCGCCATGGCGCCCGATGGTGCCGGGGCCGTTTTCCGGGCAGGATTTCTCGTCGCACCCATCCTGCCCGGCGACGGCCCCGGAAATTTTTCTGAGTGTGTTCCCCTATGAGGGGAGCCGAGACCAAAAACTGAAATACCCGCGTGCTAGGCGCCGCCTCGTCTCGCGGGTCGGTCGTCTAGACGACGCCGCAGTGCCAGAGTTTCCGCCTGGAAGGGCCGCGTGATCGAGCGGTCTACCGGGCAGGTCCGATGTGACCGTTCCCGCTATTGCGCCTTCGGGCCGGCGGCGGGAACGCGGAGCGGGTACAGGAGAGACGTGTCCCTCTTTCCTGTACCTGCTCCGCAACTCCCCACTATTCCACCCCACGATTCAACTACCGCACCACACGATTCAACGCCTCGAATCCGACATCGATTTGTGGCACAACGCGCAGCATGAACGTGCCCAGCCTTCCTAGCCGGTTCGGCCTCCCCTTGGCGATGCAGCTCATCGCGATTCTCGTGTGCGCCTTGCTGGCAGCACAATTCGTCACGCTGGGCCTCACCGTGCTGCTGCCGCCCGCTGCGCAGCCGCGCTGGAACATGGACGAAGTGGCCGCCGCCCTGAGCAGCGATCGCGTGGCCGACCGACTAGAACGCAAGGAAATGAGCGGCCCTCCCAACGTCGCCGGCCAAGGCTGGCTGGTTTCGCAATCCTCACGCGAGGCGCTGGCCCAGCGGCTTGGACGCCAGAACGAAGACGTCGTCCTGGCGTTTTACACGGCACTGCCTGTCGGGGGCGTCGCGGTGCCCAGCGACAGCCGTTCGCCACTGGCGGCAGCCACACCTGCTCGAAGCACCTCGCTGTCTTCGCTGCTGGTGGAGAGCGCCCAGGCGCAGTCGATTCCTGGCGGACCACCGCCCGGCGGCGGCAGTGTCGGTCCTGGCGGGCTGCCGGGCGGCGGTTTTCCCGGCGGCCACCTGCCCGGCGGCGGCCTCCCCGGTGGTTCCCGGCCTGGTGGTGGCGCCTTTCCCGGCGGCAGCATGCCGCGACCGTCGCTGCCGACATCAGGCGTCGGCACGCCATCACGGCCTTCCCTGCCGAGCCACGGCCAACCCGGCCAGGGCACGACTCCTACGACACCCGGCAACACATCACCGGGCAACACATCACCAGGCAACGCATCGGGCAATTCCCCTGGCTCCATTCCTGGCGGTATCGGGGCTGGCGGCGGCATCACGCGTCCGGGTATTGGTGCTCCTGGTATTGGTGCGGGTGCCATCGGCGGGGGCGGCATCGGCGCCCCTGGCGTAGGCAACATAGCATCACCTTCGATGCGGCAGATGATGTCCGCGCCAGTTTCGCTTGGCACCGCACCGGATCTGCTGATCCGCCCGAGCGACCAACCAAGCGAAACGCCGGTGCGTATAGCCCAGCCACGCTTCGCTGCGGCCCCTACGCAAGCTGTCCCCTCTCTGCCCGCCCACGCCGCTGGTCGGGAAACGAGCACGGCAACTGCCGGCAGCCCTGCGCTCGCCCTTGCCGAGGCATTTGCAGTCAACGGCACGCCCCAGCCGGTTCCCTTCCGACGTGAACATGCGTCCTTATTCGACATGGCCTCCCCCCCGTTCATCGAGGGCGATTTCATCGCCGCCGCCCGTCAGTCCGATGGCCGGTGGCTGGCGGTCGCCCCCCGCGCCGAGCCTTTCCCCAATGCCTGGCAAAAGCGCGTGATGCTGTGGTTCGCGTTGTCGCTTGCGATCGTGAGCCCGCTCGCCTGGCTGTTCGCGCGCCGCATCGTCGTCCCCTTGCGCGATTTCGCCCGTGCCGCCGAGCAACTGGGCCGCGATCCCTCGGCGACGATCCTGCCGCTGTCCGGCCCCGCCGAGATCGGGCGCGCGGCGTATGCCTTCAACCAGATGCGCAATCGCCTGCGCTCCTTCGTCGATGATCGTACGGCCATGGTGGGCGCGATCAGCCATGACTTGCGCACGCCGCTGACCCGACTGCGCTTCCGTATCGAGGACGTGCCCGACGCCCAGCGCGGCGGACTCTTGCGCGAAGTGAGCGAGATGGAAGCGATGATAAGCCAGGTGATCGACTTCATCCGCGATGCATCGACGCCCGGCCCGCGCGAACGCGTCGATTTCGCGGAACTCGTCGCCGGCAGCGTTGCCGACGCCCGCTTGATCGGCGCCGATGTCGAGATTGAGCGTACCGCGAACATTCCGGTCGATGTGGACGCGGTGGGTATCCGCCGCTTGCTGGGCAATCTGCTGGAAAATGCGGTGAAGTATGGCGAAAATGCCCGCGTACGCGTCTCGCTGCGCGAGGGTGAGGCCGTCGCCGAGATCCTCGATTCCGGTCCCGGCATTCCCGAGGAAGAGTTCGATCGGGCGTTCGAGCCGTTCTATCGCAGCGATGCCGCGCGCAATTCCGGCCGCAACGGTTCCGGGCTCGGCCTCACCGTTTGCCGCTCGATCGCACGCGCCCACGGCGGCGACGTTTCTTTCGCGCATGATCGCGATGGCTTCGTGGCCCGGCTCAGCGTTCCCGCCGCGTTCAATACCGCGCTGCGCAAAGCAGCCTGAGGAGGACGCCATGCGGATGCCCGCGCGGCTCGCTGCCGCACTATTATCGTCTCCGATCCTAATGTGCGCCGTCGCCGTCCCAATCGCGGCGCAGGAAGCCGACAGCCCGACCGCAACGCTGACGGTGGCGGCACCTCCCGTTGCCACGACGACTGGTCCCACGGCGCAAGACACGCAGGAATCGCCTTGGTCGCTCACCGCATCGGGCGGCGTCAGCGCGCGAGCCGATGGACCAGACGGATCGTGGCAATCGCTCGCGGTGACGCGCAACGTGGACCGCGGCTATGTGCGGGCCAGTCTGATGCGCTACCATGGCACGCTGGTGCAATCGGACGTAGCGTTGCCTTCGAACTATTACATCGGCACCGTGAGCGCCGGTGGCAATTTCTCCGGCTGGGTGCTCGATGGCTGGGGCAGCTACGGCAAGCAGGTGTACGGCGACATATCCAGTTCCACCGGCAGCCGGAAAAGCAACGGCGCTAAGTCGAGCGACTATTACGCGCTGGGCGGTGATTTCGGCCGGGTGGTGTCTTTGGGCGGCAGTTGGTATCTGACGCCCACCGTCGCCGGGTCTTACGCCTATGGCAAGCTGCTGAGACCGCAGCCGACCGGGACCGATGTCGGCGATATGGAAACGTCCGAGCCGACCTGGTCCGCCAGTGCCGGCTTGCGCCTCGACTATGCCTTTGGCCAAAGCCGGCAGAACTACATCGGCCTCACCGCCTCGCACAACTGGACCAGCAACGGCGTATCGAACGTACGCGTCATCAGCGATGTCGATGACACGGCCTTGCGGATAGACAGCTACCACAAGGCCGATCGCTGGACCGAACTAGGCGCCACCGGCAGCATGAAAATCACCCCAAGGCTGCGAGTGGACGTAGTGGCAGCGCGAGGCTTCGGCGTGGCGTCGGGCGACTACACCAACGTCGGGCTCTCGCTACGCCGCTCGTTCTGATGCGCCTCAGATCGTCTTGGTAATCGAGAAGCGCGCCGAACGCGGTTCCAGCGGATGAGTCTGGATGCCCGTCACACCATCGGCCGCTTCCCCCTGCAGGCGCGAGGTATAGTAATAGTCTGCCGCCGCGTCCTTGCTATCGAGCAGATTATAGACGCCCACGTTGAACTTCCAGCCGTGGGGTAGCGTATAACCCACGTTGAGGTTGAACTCGCTATAGCCGTTGTCGGTCGGCTCGGCCTCGCCATCGGCAAGATGGTGCTTGCCCAGACGCCGCCAGACCAGACTGGCCGACCATGGGCCAAGATCGTCGATCAGGATACCAGCCGAGCCGATGAATTCCGGCGCGTCGGCAATGTAGGTATCGGTCAGGCCATAAGCGGCGAGATCGTCGGTGTGATAGCGCGGCTTGGAAAATGCCAGGTCGGCATTGAGTTCGAGCCAGTGGAACGGGTGGTATTGGCCCGAAATTTCAATGCCCTGGCGCCGGCTGGGTGCGCCTGCCTCGTCCTGGCCGGTGTCGGCATTGTAGGTCAGTTCGGACTGGAAGTCCTGCTGGAACACCGCAAGCTGCAACTGCACTTTGGGAATGATGTTGCTGCGGATGCCGAATTCATAGCCATCGGTCTGCGCGAGCAGCGGCGTTTTTCCGGTGGCCGTGCCGATGTTCGACACGGTGCCAAACACGCCGCGCACGTCATCCGAGTGAAAGCCGCGGCCTGCGCTGAAATAGAACTCGGTCTTAGCCCATGGCCCCAGGATCAGGCTGCCCTTGGGCTGGAACAGCCATTGATGCCCCGAACCGTAAATCCCGTTGGTGGCGCTGCGATCATTGGCATGGACGAATTCCTCGCGCATGCCGACGACGGTGCGCAGCCACGACGTCCATGTCGTCGTATTCTGGATATAAGGCGCCAGATCGAGCAAATGGACACGGTCAGCGTTGCAGTAGCTATTGACCGTTGCGTACTTCGTCGCCGGGCCGTCGTCGTGTTCTTGCATGCAGTAATCCAGGATCGTCGTACGATCCTTGGTGTGTCGGCGGGTGACGAAGGCATTGTCGTAACGCCCCTGCAAGCCGACGATCGTCTCGCTGTGGATGCCGCCGAAATCGTGGGCGAGCGTGTAGGACGCCGCGCCGCCGAGCGTCGTGCGGGTTTCGTCCTGCGCTTCTTGGTCGCCGTTCACCGGATCGTCGAGGTAGTGGGTGAAGTTATTGACCAGCTCCATCGTCGAATGGATGCCATACAGGCTGACCGAGAGCTGACCGTCGCCGATCGGCTTGTCGAGGTGGGCGGACAAGCTGTAGCGTAGCGACTTGCTGTGGTCGGTCGGGTCGAGCGTACCGTAGCGGCTGATGGTGCCGTCTTCGATCGCCCGCTCAGGCTGGTCTGTGATGAGGCCGCCGCCACTTTTGTAGTACATGCCGGTCAGGCTGAAGCCGTCGCTGGCATCGCCCTGGCTGTAGCGCAAGATCGCGTTGACCTTCTTGAAGTCGAGGCCGGGCTTCCACGGGCCGTTGTAATGGCTGGCGTCCACCGCCCCCATTAACCGCTGGTCGTCCGTGATGTGATAGGTGCCGCCGGCAAACAGCTCCTGGTAATCGTCGGTGCCCACGGTGGCCGTGATCGAGGTAGGAATGTCGTTCGCGATGTGGGTGTGGGCGCTGGCCACCGCGCCAAAGTCGCCGATCGCCGCGTAGTAAGGCCCTTTGGTGTAATCGATGCCGCTGACCACTTGCGGGATCAGGAAATTGACGTCGGAATAACCCTGGCCGTGGGTGTTGGTCGGTCGGTTGACCGGCATGTCATCCACGAAGTTGGCAAAGTCGGTCCCGTGATCCAGGTTGTAGCCGCGGATCAGGTACTGGTTGGCCTTGCCCTCGCCCGAGTGCGTGGTGACGACGAGACCGGGAATGCTCTCGAATAGCTGGCCTGGACGAACGATCGGGCGGAGCGATACTTCCTTCTGGGTAATGGTACCCTGGCTGGCCGTCGCGGCCTTGCCCATCATGTCGACGCGCGATGCCGTGACGACGATGACGAAATTGTTGGTCTTGGGAGTGGAAGCTTCAGCCGGCGCAGCCTGGGGGGCGGAGCCGCCGGGTTGCTGGTCTTGCGCCCATGCCTGCGTCGAAAACAGAGCAGAGGTGCCGAGCAGGGCCGACAGGACGATAGACGTGCGCAACGTGCAGAACTCCCATGGACGGGGCTGGCGGCGGTAGCGGTCCAGATCCTTGCCGTCTCTTGTCAGGGCGCCTGCTCTGCCCGACCTGGGAGACTGTCCAGAAAGTTACGGTTTTCAGGGGCGTTAACGAACATTTTCGCCCGCGTGTTAACATCGAACCGCTTGCCATTTGCGCGCGGCCTTGCCGAACCAACGCGCTGTACGGGAGCCCCTGTCAATTCCGTTCTTGCAGGTCCGACGCGCTCGGAAGGCGTCGTGGAATTCATCCGCTCGGTGGTCGACAACAAGGATGCGCCCGAAGCCGAAGCGAGGCCGAGTTCTCCGGCAAGTCGCGCACACTCCACCGAATTTCGGTTGCAACTCAACGATATTTGACCCACGGCTAGGTCTGCCGCTCTACGGAGATTTTCCTTGGTCGGTTCGTTATCAAACCGCATTCTTGTGCTGTGCATGGCCTTGTGCCTGCTGCTAACCGGCTTGGCCGGCGTGCTGCTTGCCGGCGCAACCCAAATGCGCGACGGGCTGGCTTGGGTTACACATTCCAGCCAGGTACTAGCGGCTGCCAGCCGCACGCGCAGCCATTTACAAGAGGCGGAATCGGGCGAGCGGGGCTTTTTAGTCACTCGAAATCAAGAATTTGCTGCCGCTTTCGACGAGGCGACTGCAGCCGCCCGGCGTTCTGCCCGGGACTTGGTGCGACTGACTGGCGATAACCGCACCCAGCATGCACGGGCGCAGCAGATTCTCGCCCTTGTTTCGCAGCGTATAGACGGGCTGGAGCAAGTTTCGGCGCTTACGCGCGCAGGCGACTTCGACGGTGCGCAAAAGATGGTGGCAACGGGCAAAGGCCGCAACCTCATGGAACTCCTCGATTCGAGGATAACCGACGTACTCAACGAGGAGCGTTCGCTGTCATCCAGCAGGACCGACGACGTGGAGGGCAGGCTGGGCTACATCCGCTGGCTGGTACTGCTGGGCACCCCGCTGACCCTGCTGGCCATCGCCTTCACGGCCATCATGCTGATCCGACGCATCCGCCAGCCGGTCGATGCGATGATGACCGTCATGGGCCAACTCGGCGGGGGCGAGCGCACGGCGCGTATTGAAGGGGCCATGCAATCGAGCGAGTTCGAACGGCTCGCCAGCGGTTATAATGCGATGGCCGACGAATTGCAGGCAGCCGTGGCCGATCAGCACGACAGCCAAGAGCGGCTCCACGCGGCCAATCTCGAACTGAGCATCAATACCGAGGTTCTGCGCGAGCGCGGCGAAGTCATCGAACTTCTGGGCGGCATGGCCCATCGCATGCAAGCGGCGCGGACGGACGAGGAGCTTGCGGCAATAATCCGCGTCTTCGCGCCGCGCGTGCTGCCCGATATCCCCGGCGCCCTTTATGCCCACAACAACTCGCGCAACCTGCTGGTGCCGATCGCCGCGTGGGGTGGCATCGACGTCACCTCCGCTGGTTTTGCCCCCGATCAATGCTGGGCCTTGCGCCGCGGACAGAGCCACTTCGTGATCGAGCAAGGATCGGACATCGTGTGCAACCACGTCGTCTATGAAAGTGGGGAGGAAGGGACGCATCACTACCACTGCGAACCGCTTCTTGCGGGCGGCGAAGTGATCGGAGTACTCTATCTCAAGGGTGCCGTTGATGCCGAGAGCCGCTTCCGGTTGACCGTGCTGACGGAAAACATCGCTTCTGCCCTGGTCAACCACCGCCTTCAGCGAGGCCTGCGCGAGCAGACCATTCGCGATCCCCTGACCGCCTTGTTCAATCGCCGTTACATGGAAGAGACGCTGGCGCTCGAAATCGCGCGCGCGTCGCGCTCGGGCAGTCCGCTCAGCCTTGTCATGTGCGACGTGGATCACTTCAAGCGCTTCAACGACGAATACGGCCACGATGCCGGGGATGCTGTCTTGCAGGCAGTTGCGGTTGAGATGCGCAGCAAATTTCGCGAAGGCGACGTAGTTTGCCGCTTTGGCGGGGAAGAGTTCACGATCATTGCGCCGGGCAGTTCCGCCCAAGTTCTAGCCAGTCGGGTTCAAGCCGTGCGCCAGGGCATCAGCGAACTCATGGTTCAGCAGGGCGGGCGTATATTGGGCACGACCACGATGTCGTTCGGCATCGCGACGTGGGACGAAGGCATGGATCGCGAAGGTTCAGCCCTCATCAAAGCCGCCGACGCAGCACTATACCGCGCCAAACGCGATGGCCGCAATGCAGTGAGCGTGGACGAACGATCTGAAACGCTGGTGGCCTGAGCCAAAGTACCGACTGACAGGTAGCGAACCATCGTGAGGAAGGCTTCACGAGCAGACGCTGCGCCCGTTCGTTAAAGCGTCACACTCGATCTATGGTTGATGTTATCGTCCAGCGAACCAATCTAGACACCCTGCCATGGGCGGTTATGCCGCATAGCAACGCTTCGCACAGGATAGTTCCATGACCGCACCCAAGCTCTTCCAACCTACTTGTGTCGGCGGGCTGGCTCTCGATAATCGCATCATCATTGCGCCGATGTGCCAGTATTCCGCGGTCGATGGCTGCATGACCGACTGGCATCAGATCCATCTCGGGCACTTGGCGCTGTCAGGCGCGGCGCTGTTGACGATCGAGGCGACGGCCGTCGTGCCCGGTGGCCGCATCTCCTATGCCGATGTGGGATTATACGACGATGCCACGCAAGCAGCGATGGCGAAGGTGTTGGACAGTATCCGCCGCCATTCCGATATGCCGATCGCCATCCAACTCAGCCACGCCGGCCGCAAAGCTTCTAGCAACTTGCCGTGGCTGGGTGGAAAGCAGATCCCGCCTGCTGATGCCAACGGCTGGCAGACCGCCGCGCCCTCGGCCCTGGGATTTGCCGATACGGATAATCCCCCAGTCGCGCTGGACCGTGAAGCGCTTGCCCAGTTGGTCGATGCCTTCGCGTCGGCGGCGCGGCGAGCCGCGACCCTCGGGATCGACGCCGTGCAGCTTCACGGCGCCCATGGCTATTTGCTGCATCAGTTCCTGTCCCCGCTGTCGAACCAGCGCGAGGACGAATATGGCGGCAGTCTTGAGAACCGGATGCGTTTCCCGCTTGAAGTGTTCGACGCGGTCAGAGGTACATTTCCGGCCGACAAGCCAGTGACGATGCGGGTATCGGGCACAGATTGGGTCGAAGGCGGCTGGGACATCGGCCAGACGATCGCTTTCGCCCAGGCGCTGGAAGAGCGGGGCTGCTCGGCCATCCACGTGTCGAGCGGCGGCCTTGATCCGCGCCAGCAGATCCCGGTTGGTCCGAACTATCAAGTGCCGCTCGCCCGCGCGGTGAAGCAAGCGACTGCCCTGCCCGTCGTCGCGGTCGGGCTGATTACCGAGCCGGAACAAGCAGAGGCGATCGTTGCGACCGGCGACGCCGACATGATCGCGCTTGCGCGGACCATCCTCTACGATCCGCGCTGGCCATGGCACGCCGCCGCCGAACTGGGCGCGCAAGTGACGGCGCCAAACCAGTATCTACGCTCGCAACCACGGCGCTTTCGCGACTTGCTCCAAGGGAGATGATCGAACCGCATCGAGCGCGATCATGGGCGCGCCATGAAGATTGTATATCAGGCTTGTCGCTACTTCAGACGAATAGGTAAGGTTACCGCTCAAGTGACCCCCTTATTCAAAAGTGCCGCTGTTCTGCGCATTTGTGAGCAAACGTCGTTAACGAATTGTACCGCATTAATCCCTAAAGATCAGATTCGGAGGGGTTGGGAGCGTCACCATCCGTACAATCTTTTTGCTATTGTCGGCGTTTATGGCTTCTCTGGCCTGGGCGGGTTCGGCCGATGCACAGATCGTGCCTCTGCGGACGGACGCTTGCTACGCAGTCACCCCTTTCAGCCAGCCGATAAACGCTGCAGCGATCGCCGCGCTGCCCTTCGATTGTAAAGCTGCCCCCGACTACGAGCGCTATCGTAATGGTTGGATATGGCTCAAGGTACGCGATCCCGCACGCCTTTCCGCCATGCCCGCCAACTGGCAACTCCTGACCGACCAAGTCCGGTTCGCTCGCATGGTCACCATCGTAGTCGACCGCGACGGTAGCATGCAACAACGCACCTTGACCCCGCATACTATCGGCGAAAACTGGGCCTTGGGCGGGAATTTGCGCGTGCCGTCACAGCGGCCAGGATCGCACGTTCAGGCCATCTACGTCGGTTATGATCGGCTCGACCATGTGTCTTTGATGCGCAAACTGTCGGTCGCCAGCCCGGAAAGCGCGCTGCGGCTAGATCGAGCGTGGTTGGGTTTAATGGGCGTGTTCGGTGGCGCCATCCTCTCCGCCTTTGTCTATAATCTGCTGATTTACACGGGGCAGAGGCTGGTTTTCCAGCGTTGGTATCTGGTCTGGTCGATACTTGCGCTCGCCTATGGCCTTACCTGGACCAACGTCACGGCCATGATCGTGCCCGGTTTCGCCGGCCCGCGTGCGGTCAGTGCCGACTATCTTCTGGTCGCGGGCCTTATCGCAGCGGGAAACATGTTTTTCCTGTCGGTCATCGAAGAGGGCGTGCTGCCGCGCTGGCTGACCCGGACAGGTGCACTACTCGCCGCCCTGAACATGGCTGTGGGTATCGCCGCCTGGAGCGGCGGCTTTGGCCCCCCGTTGACAATCGACCGAATTCTCAACCTCGCTTTCCTGGCAAGCGCTACATGCATGGCTCTCGGCATCGCTATCGCCATCCGCGCAAACAGCCGGGTAGTATGGTTCTACCTGGCGGGATGGACGCCGGTTCTAGCCGTTTTCGCGCTGCGCGTGTTGCGCAACTTCGGCCTTTCCGTGCAGGCCGATATCATCGACATGGCAACGTTCGGGACGCTCGCGTTTGAATCGGTGGCGCTATCGCTGGCCATCGCCGACCGCTTCCGGTTGCTCGGAAAAGAGCGCGACGCTGCAGAGCAGGCGCGCAAGGTTATTGCGGTGGAAAGTGAGACCCATCGCCGCGCCGCGCATACCGACTACCTCACGGGTCTGGGCAACCGCGCCGCCTTCCACACCACCTTGCGCGCGATGTGCGAAGCGGCTGACCAAGCACCGTTCCTACTGCTACTGATAGACGTCGATAATCTTAAGGATATCAACGATCGATTGGGCCACGACGGCGGCGACAAGCTGTTGGAGCAGGTCGGCAAGGGACTTCTCGCAGCCGGCGGTGTTCATGCACAAGTATCGCGCATCGGTGGTGACGAGTTCGCGGTAGTTCTGGCTGCCGGGGATGACGAGGAGATACGCCTCCGCCATGCACTAGAGGCACTGCAAGACACAGCGCTCGCTCATGACGGGCGATCCTGGGCGCTTTCGCTCAGCATCGGCCTCGCCCGCTTTCCGGCAGACGCGGACACATCAGAGGTCCTGTTCAAGAACGCCGACCTCGCCTTGTACCTAGCCAAGGAACAGGGCCGCCGGCAATTGCGCGAATATCATCCGCCGCTGCGCGCCAAGCTGGACAGCCGAGAGGCGTTCAATCGCGAGGCCGGCGAAGGCATCAAGCGGGGCGAGTTTTCTCTTCATTTCCAGCCGATCATCGATCTTCAAACCGGTCTTACCGATTCATTCGAAGCGTTGTTACGATGGCAGCACCCGGTGCGCGGCTTGATGACACCGTCAACCTTCGGCGAAATGCTCAACGAGCGTGACACCGGCTTGGTGTTGCAACAGCACGCATTAGAAATGGCACTCCACGCGTTGCGCGAGTACCCGCTGATATTGCCACGCATGTCGGTCAATCTGACATCGGCTCAGCTAGACGGCCCCCATGCCGCACGCCGCTTGCTCACACGCCTGGCCGAACTCGATATCGCCCCTGACCGGCTGTGCATCGAAGTAACCGAAAAGGTTGTGCTTGATCGAACTTTGGATCGCACGGTTGAAGCGCTGACACTGCTGCACGACGCCGGGGTAACCGTAGCCTTGGACGATTTCGGAACGGGTTATGCCTCGCTCATTCACCTCAAGCATCTGCCGTTCGACAGCCTGAAGATCGACCGTTCGTTCACGCGGGGACTGTTTGACGAGGATGGGCAGAGCGAAGAGATCATCCGCGCCATCATCGGACTGGGCCAGGGCTTGCGCAAACACGTTGTCGCAGAAGGTATAGAGACGCTGCCTGAGCGCCAGCGGCTGGCCGAAATGGGCTGCCGGTTCGGGCAGGGCTATCTCTTCGCCCGTCCCGCACCGATCGAAGCACTGGAGAGCTTGGGGGACGCGGCCTCCGTCGCTTGAAGATACAACAGCGAAAGTTCGGCGGCGGCGTTGCGCCAGCCGTCAGGCACCCACCAGATGCCTTGACCGCATGAGTGCCTCGGCATCGGGCGGGCGGCCGAGGAACGCCGTAAAGGATTCCATCGGATCGCGCGTATCCCCCACGCTGAGGATTTCCGTACGGAACCGCTGAGCCAGCCGGGCGTCGAAAATGTCGCCGGTGGCCGTGAAGGCTTCGAAGACATCGGCATCGAGCGCCTCGGACCAGGCGTAGCTATAGTAAGCGCTGGCATAGCCGCCGTCGAACACGTGGGTGAAATAGGGAAACCGGTGCCGCAGGCCGATTTGCGGTGGCATGCCCAGCCGCTCTAATTCCGCCTCGACGAAGGTGCGGGGATCGCCGGATGCTTCTCCCGAGCGATGCACGGCAAGATCGACCAGCGAACAGGCGATCAGTTCCACGGTCGCAAAGCCTTGCCCATAGCCTTCGGCATTCCGGATCGCCGCGATCAGCGTTTCCGGCACGCCCAGGCCGGAGAGGACTTCCCGGCTGACGATCCAGTTTTCCATCAGCTTGCTGGGGAACTCGACGAAATCGCGAGCGACCGCCGTGCCCGCCTGGCTGGGATAGGTCACGCGTGAAAGCAGGCCGTGCAAGGCGTGACCGAACTCGTGGAACAAGGTGCGGGCCTCGTTGATCGACAAGCGCGTGGCGGCCGTGTCCGGCGGGGGTGCTGCCGCGAAATTGGCGACCAGATAGACGATGGGCAGAACCGCGCCGTCCATTGCCTCCTGCACGCGCAGGCTGCCCATCCATGCTCCGCCGTGCTTTTCCGACCGTGCAAGATAATCGGTGAACAGCAGGCCGACTGGCGCATCGCTACCGTCGCGCACTTCCCAGGCCGAGACATCGGGGTGATATCCGGGAATGTCGCTGCGGTGGGTGAAAGAGAGGCCGTAAAGCCGCCCAGCGGTCTCGAAAGCCGCCTGCCGCACCCGGTCGAGCCGTAGATGTTGAGCGACTGCCGCACTATCCAGCGCATAGCGCGACCGGCGCACTTGCTCGGCGTAAAAGCGCCAATCCCATGGAGCGAGAGCGAAATTGCCCCCCTCGGCGTCGATCAGGCCCTGCAACTCGGCTGCTTCCGCGGCGGCGCGGCGCTTGCCCGGTTCCCACAACTGCTCCAGCAGGTCCATAGCCGCGGTAGGCGTATGCGCCATGCTGTCTTCCAGTGCATAATCGGCATGGTCTGCGTATCCGAGCAGAACCGCCCGCTCCTGCCGTAGGGCCAGAATTTCGGCGATCACCGGCCAGTTATCATGCGGCCCGCCATCGCAACGCGTCGTGAACGCGCGCCACAGCGCCTCGCGCAAGTCGCGGCGCTGTGAAAAGCTCAGGAAGCTCTCGTAGTCGCTACGGTTCAAGGTGATGTGAAAGCGATCGGTAAAGCCCCCGGCAACCGCCCGCGCCGCAGCCGCTTCGCACAGCGAGGCAGGCAGGCCGTCGAGGTCGTCCACTCCAAGGTCCAACACCCAGGCAGTCGTCGCCGCCAGGACGTTGTGACCGAATTGTACCGACAGAGCGGACAGCCGCCCGTCGATCGCCGCGAACCGCTCCTTTTGCGCCAGGGGCAAAGCCGCCCCGCTACGCCGGAACCCAGTATGGCTGGATTCCACGAGGCGAATTTGCGCAGGCGTCAGCCCGCAATCGAAGCGCGAGGCATGAACGGTGGCCACGCGGGCGGCGAGCGCTGGATCATGATTGATTGCAGTCGAATGGGCACTGAGCAGCGCCGAAACCTTACCCTCAATCGCGAGAATTTCCGGCGTCCCCTGGGCCGAGGACAGCGTCCAGAACAAGCGGCGCACTCTGCCCAGCGGCTCTCCTGCGCGCTCCAGTGCAGCGATAGTGTTCTCGAACGTCGCTGGTTCCGCGCTGCTGGCGATGGCGGCAACTTCCGCACGGTGCCAGGCCGTGGCGATCGCGAACGCCGGCAGGAAATCCTCCGCTTGCACTTGTGCGAAAGGCGGCGCGCCAAGCGGGCCGCCCCAGGGACGCAAAAGCACGTTCGATGTGGCATCATTCAATAGACTGGACCTCATCGGTATAGACATCGAAGCGCTCCAGCCCAGCAGGCCCAAACGCCGTGGTCAGGGCCACATCAGTGGCATCGCGTCCGCGCGCCATCAAGATGCGACCGATACGCGGCTTATTGTGGCGCGCATCGTACGTGTACCAGTTCCCGTCGATATAGACATCGAACCAGGCGCTGAAATCCATCGGCGCGTCCACCGGCGGCACGCCGATATCGCCCAGGTAGCCCGTGCAATAGCGCGCCGGGATGTTCATGCACCGGCACAAGGTGATGGCAAGGTGGGCGAAATCGCGGCAGACACCTTGTCGCTCCTGATAGCCGTTCCAGGCGGTCTTGTCCGGTCGGGCATAGTGATAGCCGAACTCGATGTGGTTGTGGACGAAAGCCACGATCGCATCCACGCGGTCGCGCGCGGAGAGGTAATGGCCAAAGTTGCTCCAGGCCACGCCCATCAGGCGGTCGGTTTCGCAATAGCGGCTGCCCAATAGGAACGGCATAACGAAGTCGGGTAGATCCTCGACTGCCATTTGCGGGCCATCGGGAGCACGCACGTCAGGCTCTCCGTTGTCCTCGATCACGAACTCGCACGACAAAGTCACCCCGCCAGGTGGGATGCTGAAGCGAGTGGCGACGTTCCCGAATCCATCCTCGAACTGATAGAGCGGGATGTCAGGGTCTGCCAGCAAGCGCTGCGGCGTGCGCAAATCCTGGTGACGCGAGGGATGGAGGCTGAGCAGCGCCATCATCGCGGTCTTGTTGTCGGTACCAAATCGGATGTCGTATCCACAGCGGATCAGCATGGGGTCATTCTCCTGATATGCCAAGACGGCGGCTGTTGACGGCGCCATGCTCGTTTGAGGGAAATTGGTCGGCATCGGCACGATGGACATCGACGGTCACCTCCATGCCCAGGAAGCTGGTGGGCAGGCCAAACCAGGTTCCCGATAGCGGCAGTGCCTGATAGGGATCGCGCGCCACGGCTACGCGGATCAGGCCGCGGTTACCGATGATGCCATTGGTGGGATCGAACTCGACCCAGCCTGAGCCGGGTAAGAAGATGCGAACCCAGGCATGGGTATTGCCGCCGCCGACGACGCCTTCGGTCCGCGAAGGATTGTAGACGTATCCCGAAACGAACCGCGCCGCAAAACCCAACGCGCGAACGGCCTCGATCATCAGCACGGCGAAGTCGCGACACGTCCCCTGCCGCTTTTTCAGCGTTTCAATCGGGGACTGGGTGCCCTTTTCGTGGCGCGGGACATATGTGAAATCGCGCTTGATGCTGGTCGCCATCGTGGTCAGCAGGGCGATGGTTTCGGTATTACCATCGTTCTGGACGAACGCCCGCGCCCAGTTATCGACCACTCGCTCGGGATCAAGGTGCTGGCGCTCGATCGAGCGAAGCAGATCGGGCATGTCCGCCGCCGAATACGTAAACGGAAACAGCCGCGCGTACGGTTCGACGTCCACTTGCGTCTGCGCGAGCGGGGCGTGTTCCAGCGTCGTCTCACTGGTGACGGTCAGGCTCGCGGTGCGCCCCTCGAACGAGGCAATCGCAACCGAATTGCCGAACACGTCGTGCAACCAGCGCAGTTCGGTCGGCTCGGGCTCGATAACGAGCTGCGCAGACAGCAACCGCTGGTCAAACCCTTCGCGTGGCCGCATCATGATGCGATGTTCACCAAGAGAAACCAGTCGTTTGTATCGATATTCCGTTGCATGTCGGATCGTCAGCAGCGGCATGAAGGAATTTCCTGATGGCCGGGCTAACGGCGAATAGTTTACTTGGTGCGGATGATCCGACGCCATTTGGACTGTTCAACGCAGAAGGGACTTCGCCGTTCCTGCTTATCGGCGATCATGCAGGATCGGCGCTCCCTAAATCACTGGAAGACCTTGGCTTGGCGCCTAGCGACCTTGAGCGACACATCGCGATAGACATCGGCGTGTTCGGTCTGGGCCATGCTCTGGCCAGCCTGTTGGACGCACCGTTTCTGCACCAGGTCTACTCACGCCTGGTCATCGACTGCAATCGCCACCCTGCCCGGCCCGACGCCATCCCCGCGATTTCGGACCACACCCCCATTCCCGGAAACGCAAGCCTCGATATGGGTGCCCGAACCGCCAGAACCGTCGCCATTCGCGCGCCCTATCACGCCAAGCTTTCAGCTATGCTGGATGAGCGCCAGGCAGCAGGCCGACCGACGATCCTGCTTTCGCTGCACAGCTTCACCCCGCAGATGGACGGCATCGCCCGCCCTTGGGACGTGGGCGTTCTGCACTCGCTTGGAGAAACCGGCTTTGCTCACGCCCTGCGCGATGCCTTGGCTGAGCAGAGCATGCTGAACGTCGGCGATAACGTTCCATACGCGATGGATGAAACGGACTATACCGTTCCCCACCACGCGTTCGCACGAAACCTCCCTTATGCGGAAATCGAAGTTCGTCAGGACTTGATCGGCTCGTCAGATGCGCAAGCGACCTGGGCCGGTCGCCTCAGCACCGCAGCGCAGTGGGCAGCGGAGCGCACCTGCGGTTCCTAGGCTTTCCGCGAAACCCCAACTTACCCGCACGCTTGCCCTACCATCTCGGCGAAAGCCTGGGTGGTCGGCGAAGGGTGTTGACGGTGGATCAACAAAAGCTGGCTGGTGAACGGCACGTCCAGGTGGCGAAAGGCCAGGGTTTCGGTACCCAGGAGTTCCATCGGGCTCGACATGATGGACAGGCCGAAGCCCGCGGCGGTCAACCCCAGGAGCGTCGCGAAGCTGCTGGCCTCCAAGGCGATGTTGGGGCGAAAACCGATCCGCTCACACTCCCCGATGATGTGCTCATTGAAGCCCGCGCCATTGATCGGGGCGAACATGATAAGCGGCTCCCCTTCGAGATCGGCGAGAACGGGATCACGGGGAAGGCTGGCCAATCGATGATCGCGACGCATCGCCAGCACCACGCCGTCGCGATGAACGCAGCGAGCGACGAGTTGCGGACCGATGTCGAGCGGGGTGAAGGTGCGGACGATGCCGATGTCGAGCTTACCGTGCTGCAGCCGCCCGATCTGCTCGTCGCGGGGGAGTTCTTCGAGCTTGAGTTCGACGTCGGGATAGCGGCTGCGATAGCGCGCGAGCACGTCCATCACCGGGCGCACGAACGGCACCGAAGTGGAAAACCCCAGGTTCAGCCGGCCCATCTCGCCGCGATGGGTCAGGCGGGCGACTTGGGCTGCGTGCTCGGCTTGTTCCAGCGTGGCCCGCGCTTCGGGCAGGAAACGCGCGCCCGCTTCGGTCAGGCGGACCCGGCGGCTGGTGCGTTCGAACAGTTGAACGCCCAGGCCTTGCTCCAAGACGCGAATCTGCTGGCTGAGCGGCGGCTGCGACATGCCCAGGCTTTGCGCGGCCCGCCCAAAGTGCATTTCTTCTGCAACCGCCAGGAAGTAGCGCAAGTGGCGAAGGTCCATTCGATCAGGTCTCCACGCATATCAATTGAGCCGAATTATATATTGGACACGTTATAGCCAAGAGCGCAATCGCGCCACTGCAGCCCCGGAAGAGGGCCTTGTGTGTCGTGAGCAAAACCAACATCCGGCAGTGTCTGCTATCGTCAGACCAGGCGTCAGACCCAGGGCATCCCGTCAGGGTTTGCCCGTCGCCGATGCCAGGCCGAATGCGAACTTGGGAAAGAGATGCCAGGTTGCCTTGCGTCCCGGACGATCCGGGTGCGTGAGCGCGCGGAGACGTAGATGATCGATATCGTCAAAGTTGCCCTCCACCGCCCGCTGACGTTCATCGTCATGGCCATTCTGATCGGGCTGGGCGGCATTCTGGCGGCATTCCGTACGCCGGTAGACATCTTCCCGGACATCAAGATCCCGGTGATCGCGGTCGCCTGGCAATATTCCGGTCTGCCGCCGGAAGACATGTCCAACCGGATGATCACCCCGTTCGAACGCGTGCTGACGACGACCGTCAACGACATCGGCCATATCGAAAGCCAGTCGTATCAAGGCGTCGGTATCGTCAAGATCTACTTCCAACCCAACGTCGATATCCGCACCGCCACTGCGCAAGTAACCTCGATCTCGCAGACGGTCCTCAAGCAGATGCCGCCGGGCGCGACACCGCCGCTGATCCTCAACTACTCGGCCTCGACGGTGCCGATCCTGCAACTGGCGCTATCCGGCAAGGGCTTGTCCGAGCAGCAGTTGTTCGACATCGGCCAGAACCAGATTCGGCCTAACCTCGTCACCGTGCCAGGCTTGGCCATGCCCTATCCCTCGGGTGGCAAGCAGCGGCAGGTCCAGATCGACATCGACCCGCAAGCACTGCAGGCGCGCGGCTTATCGGCGCAAGACGTCGGCAACGCGATCGCCAACCAGAACCAGATCAACCCGGCTGGCTTCGTCCGCATGGGATCGACCGAGTTCAGCGTCCGCCTGAACAACGCACCGGACTCGATCGACAAGCTCAACGACTTGCCGGTGAAGACCGTCAACGGCACGACGATCTACATGCGCGACGTGGCATTCGTGCGCGACGGCAGCGCGCAGCAGCAGAACGTCGTGCATGTGGACGGCAGCCGCTCGGTGCTGCTCACCATCCTCAAGAACGGTTCCGCCTCCACCCTGGCGATTGTCCAAGGCGTCAAGGATGCCCTGCCCGCGATCCAGGCCAGCCTGCCCGCTTCGCTCAAGGTGCTGCAGGTGGGCGACCAGTCGCTGTTCGTGAAAGCCGCCGTCACCGGCGTGGTCCACGAAGGCGCGATCGCCGCCGCGCTGACCAGCTTGATGATCCTGCTGTTCCTCGGCTCGTGGCGCTCGACCGTCATCATCGCCTTGTCGATTCCGCTGGCAGTGCTGGCCGCGATCGGTGCGCTGGCGATGTTCGGGCAAACGCTCAACGTGATGACCCTGGGCGGCCTCGCGCTGGCGGTCGGCATCCTCGTCGACGACGCCACGGTGACGATCGAGAACATCAACTGGCACCTCGAGCAAGGCAAGGGCGTGATCCAGTCGATCCTCGACGGCGCCGCGCAGATCGTGACGCCGGCCTTCGTATCGCTGCTGTGCATCTGCATCGTGTTCGTGCCGATGTTCTTCCTGCCTGGTGTAGCCGGATACCTCTTCGTGCCGATGGCGCTGTCGGTGGTTTTCGCGATGATCGCCTCGTTCATCCTGTCGCGCACGTTGGTGCCGACCATGGCGATGTACCTGCTCAAACCGCACGTTATGGGCGAGGACGAGCATGCCGCCGGCACCGCCCAATCGCGCAACCCCTTGGTCCGCTTCCAGCGCGGCTTCGAAGCGCGGTTCGAGAAAGTCCGCGCCGGCTACATCGGGCTGCTCAAACGAGCGCTGAACAACCGCAAGCCGTTCATGCTCGGCTTCCTGGCTGTCGTGATCGTCTCGTTCGGGCTGGTGCCGTTCCTGGGGAGCAACTTCTTCCCGTCGGTCGATTCCGGCCAGATCGCCATGCACGTCCGCCTGCCGGTGGGCACTCGCATCGAGTCCAGCGCGGCGGGCTTCGAACAGATCACCCGCGAGGTGCGCCGCATCATCCCGGCAGACGAGCTGGCGACCGTGACCGACAACATCGGCCTGCCGGTCTCGTCGATCAACACCGTCTACTCCAACACCGGCACGATCGGCCCTCAGGATGGCGACATGCTGATCACGCTCAAGGAAGGCCATGCGCCGACGCAAGGCTACGTCGATCGCCTGCGCGCGGAACTGCCCAAGCGTTTTCCCGGCATGACCTTCGCGTTCCTGCCGGCGGACATCACCAGCCAGATCCTGAACTTCGGCTCGCCCGCGCCGATCGACGTTCAGATCGCCGGCAAGAACCAGGAAGCCTCGCGGGCCTATGCGCACAAGCTGATGGCAAAGCTGGCGAAAGTGCCCGGCCTTGCGGACTTGCGCATCCAGCAGCCGGCGCATTCGCCGCAGCTCAGCGTTGAGGTCGATCGCACACGGATCGGCCAGTATGGCTTGTCGGAAAAGGACGTGACGACCAGCCTTGCCAGTTCGCTGGCCGGCACCGCGCAGACCGCGCCCGTCTTCTTCGTGAACCCCGACAACAACGTGTCCTACGCGGTCGTGGCGCAAGCGCCCGAGTATCAGGTGGGGTCGATGGAAGGCCTCACCAACGTGCCGGTATCGGGCAGCAACGGCACCTCGGCACAGCCGCTGGGCGCATTGGCCTCGCTGGAACGTTCGAACACGACGCCGGTGGTTTCGCACTACAACATCCAGCCCGTGATCGACATCTACGGCACCACCCAGGGGCGTGATCTGGGCGCGGTGGCCGGCGCGATCAAGAGCGCGGTCAAGTCGCTGGACAAGGAACTTCCCAAAGGCACCACCGTCACCATCCGGGGGCAGTACGAGACGATGAACACGGCCTTCTCCGGCCTCGGCTGGGGATTGGTCGGCGCGATCTTCCTCATCTACCTGCTGATCGTGGTGAACTTCCAAAGCTGGGTCGATCCCTTCGTCATCATCACCGCGCTGCCGGCCGCGCTGGCCGGGATCGTGTGGATGCTGTTCACCACCGGGACCACGTTGTCGGTCCCGGCGCTGACGGGCGCGATCATGTGCATGGGCGTCGCCACCGCCAACTCGATCCTGGTCGCCAGCTTCGCGCGCGAACGGCTGGCCGAACTTGGCAACTCGACCGAGGCCGCGATCGAGGCCGGCCTCGTCCGTTTCCGTCCGGTGCTGATGACGGCGCTGGCGATGATCATCGGCATGGCGCCCATGGCGCTGGGCCTGGGTGACGGCGGCGAGCAGAACGCCCCGCTGGGCCGCGCCGTGATCGGCGGCCTGCTATGCGCGACCATCGCCACGCTGTTCTTCGTCCCCACCGTCTTCAGCTTCGTCCATCGCCGCCGCACCAGCGCTGGCGAGGCCCACTCCTCCCCGGAACTGCAACCCGCCCATGTCTGACACCGAACTCACCCACGCGCATAGCCAGCCCCGCCCCGATGAGACGGCAGATCCCCAGGGCCGCACCTTGAAGCGGGTCGGGATCGGTGCGGTCGTGGTGGCACTATTGGTGGTCGGCGCCGGGATCGCATCGCGGATGAACGCCACCAGCCGATTGGAGACGGTCGCCCAGAGCGCCTCTTTGCCCACGGTGACGGTGGTTACCGCACAAAAGAACGCCGGCGGCAGCGACCTCGTCCTGCCCGGCACGATCCAGGCGTTCAACAGCGCCGCGATCAACGCGCGGACCAACGGCTACGTGCGCTCCTGGAAGGCCGACATCGGCGACAACGTCCGCGCCGGGCAGACGCTGGCGATCCTAGACGCGCCCGATGTCGATCAGCAATTGGCCCGCGCCCAAGCGGAATATCGCACCGCGCAAGCGAACCAGCAGCTTGCCGCGACCACCTCGAAGCGCTGGCAGTCCATGCTGAAGCAGGACGCCGTATCGCAGCAGGAAGCCGACGAGAAGGCGGGCGATCTAGCTGCCAAGACTGCCGTGGCCAACGCCTCGCTCGCCAACGTCCGCCAGTTGCAGGCGACCCAGGGGTTCAATCGACTGGCAGCGCCATTCAACGGTGTCGTCACCAGCCGCTCGGCCCAGATCGGCGCGTTGGTCGTGGCGGGCAATGCCACCGCGCAACCGCTGTTCACGGTTTCCGATGTGCATCGCATGCGCATCTACGTGCAAGTACCCCAGGCTTACTCGGCGGACGTGCAACCGGGGATGACCGCCAACATCGCGGTGCCCGAATTCCCCGACCGCGACTTCACGGCGACGCTGGTGCGAAGCTCCGGCGCGGTAGACCAAAAGTCCGGCGCGATGCTGGTCGAGCTGCAAGCCGACAATCCCGATCGCGCGCTGAAGCCGGGCGCGTTTGCCCATGTGCGCTTCAGCATTTCGGGGCTCGGCGGCGGCCTTCGCCTGCCTGGCAGCGCGATCCTCTACGGCGCGCAAGGGCCTAGCGTCGCCACGGTTCGCCAGGATGGCCGGGTCACGATCAAGCCCGTGAAGATCGCGCGGGACGAAGGCAAGACCGTGCTCGTCTCGGTCGGCGTCGTGGCCGGAGACAAAGTGATCGACAGCCCTCCTGACTCGATCCAGACCGGCGACAAAGTGCAGATCGCCGCCCCTGAGAAGACGGGCAAGGCGAATGGCTAAGCGCATGGCCATGGCAATGGCCATCCGGTCTGGCGCGGCAGTGATGGCGCTCGCGATTGGCGGCTGCTCAATGGCGCCTGCCTATCATCCACCGCAAACCGCCGCGCCCGCTCAGTTCAAGGAAGTCGCCGGTTGGTCGCAAGCCGCACCTGCCGATGGCGTGGACCGCGGGGCATGGTGGAAAGTCTATGGCGATCCGGTCCTCGACGATCTCGAAACGCGGGCGGACGCCGCCAGCCCCACCCTTGCCGCTGCCCTGGCCCGCTATGACCAGGCGCGCGGCACCGCGCGCGAAACCAAGGCCGATCTCTACCCCACCGTCGGCGTGAACGGCAACGTCGCAAGCGCCCGCGTCTCTAAATACCGCCCGACCAGCCCCGGCACCGCTTCCCAATACGAGGACTATGTCGTCGGCGGCTCGATCAACTACGAGTTGGACCTGTGGGGCCGCATTCGCAACGAAGTAAAGGCGGACGTCGCCGCCGCCGATGCCAGCAAAGCCGATCTCGCCTCTGCCCGGCTGAGCCTGCAGGCCTCGGTGGCCGATGCCTACTTCCGTCTTCGCGGGCTGGATGCCGAAGCCAAGCTGCTGGCGAATTCGGTGGATGCCTTCGCGCGCGCCTATGACTTGACCGACAAGCGGCACAAGGGCGGCATTGCCTCGGGGATCGACACCAACCGGGCGCGCACCACGCTGGACAACGCCCGCGCGCTGATCGCCGCCAACGCCAACCAGCGCGCAGCGACCGCGCACGAACTGGCGGCGCTGACCGGCGCCCTCGCCTCCGACTTTTCCGTCGCGGAGGCGACGCCCGATCTCAATCCGCCTGCAGTGCCGATCGGAACCCCCTCGGAACTGCTGCAACGCCGGCCCGACATCGCCGCTGCCGAGCGCCGGATCTTCGCTGCCAATGCGCGCATCGGCGTGGCGAAGGCGGCCTTTTTCCCGTCGCTCTCACTAGGGGCGAGCGGCGGCTGGAACACGACCGGCCCGGCTTTCCTCAGCACTCCTAGTAGTTTCTGGTCGCTCGGCCCGCTCGCGTCTGCCCTGACCCTGTTCGACGGCGGCAAGCGCAAGGCCCAAGTCCGTATCTCGCGCGCGCAGTATGACGAGGCGGCAGCGGACTATCGTGACAGCGTGCTCACCGCCTTCCGCCAGGTCGAAGACGCGATCGCCGCGATCCACCACTTGGCCGACGAAACCTCGGCACAGCAGAGCGCGGCACAAGCAGCCCAGCGCACCCGCGACATCGCCATGTCCCGCTACCGCGATGGCGCTTCGGATTACCTGGAAGTCGTGACGGCGCAAACTGACGCTCTCACCGCTCAGCGCAACCTCATCTCCGCCCAAACCGATCGCATGCGGGCCAGCGTTTCACTGGTGAAAGCGATGGGGGGACCGACGTGATTTAGGCGAAGAGCTCCGCTTGCCGGCAGGCGGTTTGGTTGACGTACCCGCCATTCTCAAGGGTCAACAGATACCGCTTTGCTTCGATCCCGCCCGCAAAGCCCGTCAAGGCGCCATGGGTGCCGATGACCCGGTGGCACGGCGCGATGATCGAGATCGGATTTCGTCCGTTGGCGGCGCCTACGGCCCGCGATGCCGTTGGCCGACCGATTTCGCGAGCAATGTCCCCGTAGCTGCGGGTCTGACCGAACGGGATCGCAAGCAGCGCTGTCCAAACCTGCTTCTGAAATGGGGTGCCCCGGAAATCGAGCGGAAGCATAAACGCCGTCCGTTTCCCGGCAAAATATTCGCAGATTTGCCGATCAGCTTCCAGAAGAACCGGGTGATCTGGTCGCTCTACGATGCCCGGAAGGACAACACGTCCTGGCCTGTCATCCTCCCAAAGAACGGCAGCGAGGCCAAGATCGCTGGCGACGAGAGTAAGCTCGCCGACGGGCGAGCGCATTCGCCGATATTCGAACGTCATATCCCGATCCGCGAACTGTTGGTCGATGATCGAGTAGCTGCTTTTTCAGGCTTTGGCTAATGCCAGCAATAGGCTTTCGAGGGTCCGGCGAAGCACCGGCATTGCGTTTAGTGCTTGTGTGGCTTTTGTTGTGCCTTGGCTTGCTTATGCGCTGTTACCTTGGCGCGATGGTGGCCTACCGCGCATCCAACCACTGCACCGGCAACCGCATGGCCCTTGCCAACGAAATGACCGGCAACACCGCCCACTGCCGCCCCCTTCAGACAACCTGCCGCAAACGAAGGCGTGGCTGCAGAAGTCACCAACAGAAGAGCCAATCCAATCTTCAACATAAAACCTCCGGGTCAAGATCTTTGGTTAACACTGAATGGCCGATTGGTTGTTCGGCAATCGGCATTTGTGGTCGAGCAGGCCCACTGGAAAAGCCCACATCAACGGTCCGGCATGAAACCATTCGTTACAGGCGCCATGGTGCATCAATTGCTAATGCCACGAGATGGATATGAATCATGAATATTGAACGCCTGCTGCGACCAGCCGTGTTCCCTGCCATCGTGGTGGCGTCCGTATCATTGGGTGCGGCATCGTCTTGGGCAGCCGACGTCGAGACGCAACCTGCCGCAACAGCCCAGTTGTCGCTGGCGGATTCGCTGATCCATGACGCTGGAACGGCGATGACCCTGATCGAACAGCAGTTGGCTGTGCCCTTCCGGTTCTCTGCCGGCCCTGCGGTCTTGCTGTGTATGCTCGCGCTCGCGGTGGTGATTGCCTGGCCGTTCCGGCTATGGCTGCTCGCGCGATTGGATGCGTTGCTCATCCGCTCGCATCATAAGTCCGCACTCTCGATCTATGCGACGGCAGTGACCTCGGTGGTCGTGACGACCATAGTCGTCGCCCTGGCCGGTTGGCTCGCTCTGGCCGCGCTGAATACAACGCTTCCTCTATTACCGGAAATCGCGCGTTTGGCGCAGACGACCGCGATGGGGATCGGGATCGCGGGTTTGGGCCTGGGGATTGGTCGGGCTTTGCGCTCGCCCCGAGACAAATCCCGTCGCCCCATACAGATGCCGCCAGGCCTGGGACGGGTTATCGGCTTTTACCCATTTTCGGCCGGCGTGATGCTGGGCGTCTCGGCCTTCGTCGATCAAGCCTCGCACATTCTTCACGCCACGGCCACCTCCTGGACGGTTGCGCAAAGTGTGGTCGTAATGGCCCAGGTATTGCTGATCGGTCGGTTCCTCTTGCTGGCGGGGAAGGCCCGCGAGCGGCAAGTGGAAGCGGCATCTTCGACTGGTGAAGACGCAGGGATTCCAGCGGTTTTCAGCGTGACCGCCATCGCCTGGTTCGCCCTTATGGTCGGCTGTGGCGCGTTCGTGTTCGGAGAAACGCGCTTTGGCGCCTTGCTCGTCCAGGAACTGCTATGGGCGGGCTTGCTGCTGACCTTGGCGTGGCTGCTGACCCGCTTTCTCGACGCAGGCGTGATCCGGCTGTTGGATACCGATCGGCGTGCCGGTCGCTTCGCGACGGGGATCATCGGCGTACAGCAGGCGCGCGTCGCGCAGGCCGCCATGATCGGCAGCATATTCCTGACCGTCATCGTCTGGGTCTTCGTGCTCGGGCTGATCGCGGCACCGTTCACGGGGGGCGGGTCCAACGTCGCAGAGCAGATGCGACCGCTCCCGCTGTTGAACGCGCTGCGCCAAATGAACATCTCGCCGCGCACGATCCTGATCGCGATCGCCGTGCTGTGCGGTGGCATCGCGCTCACGCGGATCTTCAGGCGCTGGCTGGAAAACCGCTTCCTACCATCCACCTCGCTGGACATCGGCGCACGAGCTTCGATCCTCACGACTTTGAGTTACGTGGGCATCATCATCGCGATGCTGAGCGCCACAAATGTGCTGGGCGTCCAACTCGAAAAAATCACGCTGATCGCCAGCGCCTTGTCGGTCGGCATCGGCTTTGGCCTCCAATCGATCATCCAGAACTTCGTGTCCGGGCTGATCCTGCTGATCGAACGGCCGGTGACCCTGGGGGACTGGGTGTCGGTATCGGGCGCGGAAGGTACGATCCGCAAAATCCGCGTCCGGGCAACCGAGATCGCGACCGCCGATGGCAGCATTTCGATCGTGCCGAATTCCGCTTTCATTACAACGAATGTCGCCAACCGCATGGACAAGCGGATGGCCGAGCGGATCGATCTGGCGCTCACCGTGTCGGGTTGCGCGTCAGCCGACGAAGCGAAGGCTGCGCTGCTGGATATGATCGCCCAGTGCGAAGTGGTTCACCATGACCCTGCCCCGCGTATTTTTCTGCGCGGGCTTGGTGACAATGCCTGGACGTTCGATCTGAGGATTTA
This sequence comes from Novosphingobium sp. Rr 2-17, assembly GCF_000272475.1. Lineage (GTDB taxonomy): Bacteria > Pseudomonadota > Alphaproteobacteria > Sphingomonadales > Sphingomonadaceae > Novosphingobium. The sequence continues at coordinate 131,661 of NZ_AKFJ01000084.1, read as the reverse complement.
CGGCCATCACGACCACACGCCACAAGACTTGAAGAGCGAGCTGCTGCTGTGGCTCAGCCGCGACAGTCAGACTCGAAATCTGAAACTTACGATGGCGTGACCACTGATCGCGATGGTCTGCGGATGGTCCGGTCGTTGGTCTGTCAGGGCGACGCCTGGACCAAGCCGCTGCAACTCTCTCAACGCGCGCATCCAGCACCAGAGCCGGCCAAGATGCATGAGCGTTTGGGTCAAGGTTTCACCTCGCGGATCGGCACCGGCACGTTGCAAACGTCAACCCCGCCCGCCGGCTGGATGTAAAACGCATCCTTACGGTTAGAACGCTTGCCGACATAGGCGGCAAAGCTGGCGCTCTCGCTGGACAAGTACTCGTAGCCGGGCAAGCCTTGCACCGCGTCACCCATCCGCACCGAGATGATCGGCGTTCGCTCTTGTGCGGTTTTGTAGAAACCAAGCTCACCCGTCCCGCGCGGCAGCGAGGACAAGTGCTCCATTCCCGCAATAATCCGCCCGACCAATGCGATGTTGCGGTCCAACTGGCGCGGCGCCTGCCCGATCACGGTGTACAGTTCCGCACCCGTTCCCGTGTCCGGCGAATTATTGCGTCCAACGCCCACCATACCGTAGCAGTGCAGCGGCCAGACTTGTTTGAGGTTCATCGCGACGGGCCACCCTCCTCGAACCATCGCCACGCTGCCCCGGGCGTAAGCGTCCGGGTTGAGCAAACGCCTGACGGAAGCATCCACTTCGGAAGCAGCCTTAGTAGTGCGCATCACTGTCCGTTCCGCACCCAGCGGCGCGGTATATTCACTTTCAGGAACGAGCCTTAGTCCCGGAGGCAGCGGCTTGGCCTTGCCCGGCGTCTCACCATCCGGGTCGCCCCATTGCACGACGTAGTTGTCTTGCACCCGCACCACAGCGACCCCATCGAACCAATGCGCCGCCACGAGCTTGCGGATATTGCCGACCCACCCTTGCGAGAACGGCGCCGGCATGAGCTGGATTACCACTCGCCGGGGCCGCCCCTCACCATCGGGCGCCAGATCCATCACCACCAGATCCGCAGGTGCGATCCGCCTCCATTCCGAAGCCGGAGCCGCCGCCACAACCGCGTTGGGCGTCAGCGACAGCGGCGGAATCTTCGTCTGAGACGAAGTTTTCATCTGAGACGGGGGCGAGGCACCCTGGGCCAATACCGGAAGGGAAAATAGCGAAGCTGCGGCAAGGCCGATCAGAGTTTTGAACATGGAACGATATTGCCATCACCACGCCGCTTGCGAAACCCCTCAGCCCACGCTAGTGCGCCCGCCTTACCAGTGCATGCGGAGCGGTGGCCGAGTGGTCGAAGGCGCTCGCCTGGAAAGTGAGTATACGCCAAAAGCGTATCGAGGGTTCGAATCCCTCCCGCTCCGCCATTTACTCACTCATTAGTATTCATAGCCAACCGCCGAAAGGCGCGGATTTCTGCGGTAATCGGGTCGCAGTAGACCGCCGCTGATCGTTGTCTGTTGCCCAAAAATCACGCTAAAGGGTGGGGGTGATGTGGGGAGGCGTGGCCCCTCAGTGTGGGGAACAGCATGGGCAGCTGACTGCGAACGAGATTAAGGCGGCGCTGAATAAGCGCGGAACCTACGGTGATAGCGACGCCCTTCCTTCTCGACCGGGCGAAGGGTTGCCTTGTCATTGAGGGTGAGCGTCTTGATGACGCCAGTGGAGTTGGCGGTGAAGGTGCCGGCCATAGCCATGTCTCGTAATCTTCTGCTGAACGGGCCACGAGCCCGTAACAGCCCAGCGCGATATTCGAGCCCAAAGTCCCCCGCATGTCGCCACAGACAAGGCCAGAAGCTACGTGCGGGTAAGGATTATGCGATGGCGACGCATCCGCGAAGCGACAGCCCGGCATAGAAGAGGGCAACGTCGGAAAAGCCTGCCTCGCAGAGGATCGCTTGGTCGACGTCGGACGACAGGAAGGGCAGCCGCTGCGCGATGGTCGCGGCCGAGGCGAATGCCCGATCAATATCGGCGCCCGACCCTCCGCAGAACGCCTCTGTCGGCGCGAACCAGCGTGCGAAGTCGCCATCCTCAGGAATGCTGTGATGGCAACGACAAGCGCCGCACCGGGCTTCAGGCGGCTGCGAATTCCCCGCAGGGTGTGCAGGTCGCGCCGTCGAAGTGGCCTGCGGGCGCGGTATCGATATAGCCTTGCGGGCATTGCGCGGGGACTTCTTGAGCTTGGCGAGCGGCACGAAGATTTCGACGCTCGACACAGGCTCGGCAGCAACGGTTGCTGTAACAGCGTTCATCACACTTCTCCTTCAACACGCACTCACCCCGAAATGAGGTTGGCGACGAAGGGGCGCTCGGCAGGCCCGCCGACAGAGCCGGGCAGCATCGGCAGGACCGGAACGCAGAGGAGGTAAGCGCGACCTGCCGCGCGTTGTGGCCCGGCGTGGTGGTCCTAAAAGGGAAGCGTCGCCAGCCCCATCGACGGGGAGAGCTAGAATCAATGCGACCGGGTCGGCGAACGCGCTGACCCGATCTCCGCCGCTAAGTAAAAACGTAAATCCACAGCCGCGGATTTACGGCACGACGTCAACGTCGACAGGGGCGTCCCTGCAGAAGGGGGTGCGGGAGACGGGTGGGATACCGCTCAGGGGAAGGATTTCCCAGGGGCATCGGCTCTCAGCGGCGAAATTTAGCTACCACATGCGAAATCCGAGCAATTACGCTGGCAATTCGACGCTCGCGGGTTCCGAGCCCGTGAACACGAGGTGGTCGCCACCAGTGACGGCGACAGAAATCCCCCCGGATGGGAAGCCGTGCAACATATTGATATAAGGAATAAAACTGGAGCGGGCGAAGGGATTCGAACCCTCGACCCCAACCTTGGCAAGGTTGTGCTCTACCACTGAGCTACGCCCGCTCTGGCGTTTCGAAACAGTTCGGCGTTGGCCGGTCTGCTCGGGTGAGGCGGGCCACTAGCAGGGGGTTTGGGGGTGGGCAAGGGAAAAATTGCAAAAAGGATGCGCGAGACAAGTTGGCTAGTTCCGGGCACGGCTAATCGCGCATTGTCTCTTCACAAATGGCATCGGAAATCCGATCTAGGGGCGGCAAACGCGCATATGCCTTCAGGATTACGGGAGCACGAACTTGGCCACCATGGGTCTCAACCTCGACGAGCAGAAAGCAGTGGACCGCTTCCGCAAGGCCGTGGCCGAGCCCTCCATGACCCAACTTGTGGTGCTCGACTTCTGGGCGGAGTGGTGCGGCCCGTGCAAGGCGCTCACGCCCATGCTGGAAAAGGTGGCTGCCGAATACGCTGACAAGGGCGTGGTGTTGGCCAAGGTGAACGTCGATGAGGAGCCCTTCATCGCCTCACAGTTCCAAGTGCGCTCGATACCCACGGTCTATGCTGTTTTTCAGGGCCAGCCGGTGGCCGACCTGACGAACGCGCGGACCGAATCGCAATTGAAGGGGCTCCTCGATCAACTTCTGGCTAAACTGCCGATACAGCCGGTCGGCGTCGCCCCCGCGCCAGACCTCGCGCCGCTGATCGCGATGGGTGAGGACGCGTTGGCTGCTGGCGATGGGGAGCGTGCCGCCGGTATCTTCATGCAGATCCTCGATCTGGCGCCTGACAATGTCGAAGTCCTATCCGGTCTGGTACGCGCGCTAGTGGCCGCTGATCGCCTGGAAGAGGCCCAGCAGGTGCTGGACGGCCTAAATCCCGAGTTGGCTGCCGATCCTCACCTGGAACGCGCTCGCAAGGCGCTGGTGTTGGCGCAAGATAAGCCCGAGGATGCTCAGCTTACGGCGCTCCGGGCAGCCGCCGCCGAGCGGCCTGCCGATCACGAAGCGCAATTCGCTTTTGCAGGCGCTGCGTTCGCCGCTGGCGAACGGGACGCGGCGGCGGAGGCCTTGCTACGCATCGTCGCCGCCGATCCGGCGTGGAACGAAGGCGCGGCCAAGGCAAAGCTCCTGCTGATTTTCGAAGCGGTTGGCCTGGAAGACCCGTGGGTTTCGGCGACGCGCCGCAAGCTATCAACGATTCTGTTCGGCTGAACGGATCTTGGCCCGGATCACCATCTTTCCCCTCCCCGGGGCTGTGCTTTATCCCGGGCTGCATCTGCCGCTCCACATCTTCGAGCCGCGTTACCGGGATATGGTGAGCGATGCCCTTGCACGTGATCGTCGGATCGGGATGATCCAGCCGCAGCGCCCTGAGGAAGAGTCTCCGCTTTACACGGTCGGCTGCCTGGGTCGCATCAACGATGTCGAAGCGCTGGAGGACGGTCGTTTCAATATCGTGCTCGAAGGCGAACGACGTTTCCGGATCTTGCGCGAATTGAACGTGACCACATCGTTCCGCCAGGTGGATGCCGAGCTGTTGGACGAGAACGCGGATGAGGTCCTCGCCGCCGTCGAGCGCGCCAGTTTCGAGCGCGAGGCGATGCGTTTTGCGGACGCGCATGGCTATTCGGTGGACTGGGAGCAAGTTGCGCGACTGGACGATGTGTCGCTCATCAACGGCGTTTCGCAGATCGCGCCGTTCGATTCGGCGGCCAAACAGGCCCTGCTGGAGGCGCCCGGCCTTATCGCGCGGTGCGAGTTGCTGGTTCAGCTCATGCAGTTCTTTGGCCGCACCCAGGACGGTGACGAGGACGGCGCAACACTGCAATAACGCGCGGCTTAGGTGCGGTTAGGAGCGAATAGCATCGTTGCGGCGCCCACCAGGCAGATCGCAGCACCCAGGATATCCCAGCGATCCGGGCGCACGCCCTCCGCCCACCACAGCCAGAACAGCGCGGTAACGATGTAAACGCCGCCATAAGCGGCATAAGCGCGACCGGCTTGCGCCGTATCTACCAAAGTCAGCAGCCAAGCGAAGATCGCCAACGACACCACCCCAGGCCCGATCCACCAGACCGGCTTACCCAGCCGCAGCCAACCCCAAAAGGAAAAGCAGCCCGCGATCTCCGCCAGTGCGGCGGCTAAGTAGATGACGCCTGCCTGGATCACACTTGCTTGGATCGTCCTGACCACATCAAAGCAGCGAGGCCTTGATCCCGTCGATCACATATTGCGCGGCAAGTGCTGCCAGCAGCACGCCGAGCAAGCGCGTGATGACGGCCTCCACTTTGTCTCCCAGCACCTTCATCAACGGCCCGGCAGCAGCGAGTGCGGCAAAGGCAATGACCAGGACCGAAAGCATGGCAGCGAGCACGACCAGGGTTTCTTCGCTGCCCTTCGCGCGGGACGTCAGCAGCATCATCGTCGCGATCGATCCCGGCCCAGCGATCATCGGCATGGCCATCGGGAAGACCGAGACGTCCTCGACTTGCGGGGTTTCGGCGTTGTGCGCCTTGATCTTCTCAGCCCGTTCCTCGCGGCGCTGGGTGCGCTTTTCGAACACCATCTCCACCGCGATCATGAACAGCATGATGCCGCCGGCGATGCGGAAAGCGTCCAGTTCGATGTGGAGCGCGCCCAGGAGATTTTCGCCGAACAGGGCGAAGATCACCAGAATAATCGCCGCGATCGTGCAGGCGCGCGCGGCCATGATGATGGCCTGCCGCCGGCTCGCCCCGGCGGAAAGGCCGGCATAGATCGGCGCGCAGCCGGGCGGGTCGATAACCACGAACAGCGTCGCGAAAGCGGAGATGAAGAGCGCGAGCATCGGTCAGGCCGCGCAGGCGACGGGCGCAACGCCCTGCCCGCTCTTGGACGACGTGGCTGCCTGCGAACGCGGCGGGGCGACGTGATCGCTGAACACTTCGGCCAGACCGCGCGTGCCGCCCTGGTCGAGCCGCACCGAAACGACGCGGCCACACTTGGCATCGACGCGAACCGACCACACCAATGAGCCGTCGTCGCTAGCCCCACCCAGCATCGGCAGGCTGGTCACGACGATCGGGGTTCCCACGGATGTGGCACCCGGACGTTGCACGCAGGCCCCGACCTTGGCGGACGTCATCTCCGGCGGCGCCAACGGCTTTGGTAGCGTATCGCCCTGTTCCATGACCCAGCGGTAAGTGCCGTTCTTCTGGCGCTTCCATACCGTGGTGAAATAACCAACGGTGCCATCCGACTGCTGCCAGGCACCCTTGGTTACGCCGAGCGTGCCATCGCAGCTCATCCAGACCTGATGGGGCTGCCAAGTGATGGCCCGAGCCGGATTTTTGCGACCTTTCAGCCAGGCCTTGGCTTGGACCGTCTGCGGCACGAACATCACGCCGGTATCATCGGCGAACTTGCGAAACGCAGTCCACTGGCCCTTTTTCGCGGCCATCCGGCCAAAGGCGATCTCGGTTGCCACCAGCACGCTGGGGTTGGCGGTGCCTGGACCCGGCGGCAAAGCGCGGCGCGGCTTGGCCTCGGCGCCAGTCGCCATCAGCGCGGCGACCAACGCCAGTACAGCAGCCGTCCGCTTCACAACGCGTCCGCGTCGAAGGCGAGGCCGGCATTGCGGTAGGCGGCAACCATGGTGTTGCGCAAAAGCACGGCGATCGTCATCGGCCCGACGCCGCCCGGCACCGGGGTGATCGCTCCTGCCGTTTGCGAGACGGAGGCGAAATCGACGTCACCCACCAGGCGCGTCTTGCCTTCTTCGGCTGCGGGAACGCGGTTGATGCCAACGTCGATCACCGTCGCACCCGGCTTGATCCAGTCCCCCTTGACCATCTCGGGCCGACCGACGGCAGCGACCACGATGTCGGCACGGCGTACGACCTCGGCCAGATCCTTGGTGCGACTATGCGCCACGGTGACGGTGCAGCTTTCGGCCAGCAGCAATTGTGCCATCGGCTTGCCGACGATGTTGGAACGCCCGATCACCACGGCATCGAGGCCGGACAGCGAGCCGAGCCGGTCCTTGAGCAACATAAGGCAGCCAAGCGGCGTGCAGGGAACGAAGCCTGGAAGGCCCGTCGCCAACCGACCGACGTTGACGACATGGAAGCCGTCCACGTCCTTATCGGGATTGATCGCGGCGATGACCACTTGCTCGTCGATGTGTGCCGGCAGCGGCAACTGGACGAGGATACCATCGACCGCCGGATCGGCGTTGAGCGCTTCCACCACCGCCAGCAGCTCGGCTTCGGTGGCATCGGCAGGCAGCTTGTGTTCGAAGCTGGCCATACCGCTCGCCACGGTCTGCTTGCCCTTGCTGCGCACATAGACCTGACTTGCGGGATCTTCGCCAACGAGGACGACAGCCAAACCGGCCTTGCGCCCTGCCTTGTCGGAAAACGCGGCAGCGGCGTTGGCCACCCGGCCGCGCAAGCCCTCGGCGAAGGCCTTCCCGTCGATCAGGCGGCTTTCGACCAGGGGGCTGTCGTTCAAGGGACTGTCAACCAAAGTAGTAGCGTCGGTCACGATCATCTCAGTAGGAAGCGGCTGCGACATAGCTGAGGATGATCTTGAGCACGCCCAGGCCCAGCAACAAGATCATCGGCGAGAAATCGATCGCGCCGGTGTCCGGCATGATCCGCCGGATCGGCCGCAGCAGTGGCTCCAGCAACCCATTGAGCGCCGTCCACAAGCTGGCGACGAACTGGTTGCTGGTGTTGACGACGTTGAAGGCGATCAGCAGGCCAAGGACGAACTGGCAGATGACCACGACCTGGATGAACCAGATAAGAAGGCCGAGGATGGCCACGAGCATCTGAACCAAGAGGATTCCTTTCGGGTTAGCTTCGGGGCGCTCTTAGCCGAGCACGCGTAGGCCCGGCAAGGGCGCGCTCTGCGACAGCACGACCAGGATCGACCAAGACCGCCGATCGAACAGCCTAGCGGGCTTTTAAGGCAGTATCGAAGTCCGCTGGATGCGCCAGTTAAGCTGCTGCTCGCTGGCGCCGGGAACGTCGTTGACGCGGGTGAGCACGATGATGCCGCGCTTTGACGGACGGCCGTCGCCATAATCCACCACCACAGGGGCTTCGTAATACGACGTGCCGGCGGCAGTCTCCATGTCGCCTTTGCCGATCGCAAGCTTGGGATGTGCCCCAGCCCCGAAATCGTTCGCCAGCTTCTGCGAGGTCATCTGCGCGTCGAGGCTCCAGGCCTTGGCAGCGTTGCCCCAGTCGCCTGCGCGCACGGCATTGGTGTAGTAACGCAGGAGGCGCTCGGGATCGCGACGCTCGGTCAGGGCTTCCGTATCCAGAGCGGTGACAGCAACCGGCGCGGCATCGGTGGAGCCGGCATCGGGTTCATCATCAACCACTGCATCACCGCTTGCGCCCAGACTTGCCTCGGCACTGGCGGCACTTTGGGGCGCCTTGCCATCGCAAGCGGCCAGCATCAGCGCGAGGCCCGAAACGGCGGCGAGAACGGCAATTTTACGCATGTCTGTCCAGACGCCTTTCGGCCCTGCGGCCCTCTCCCTGCGAAAGATGCTCAGCCTGCCCGGATCAGCGTGCCGGCACCTTCCTGCGTGAATATTTCCAGCAACATGGCATGCGATACCCGTCCGTCAAGCACAACAGCGGCCTCGCAGCCCGCGTTGACGGCCAGGATGCACGTTTCCAGCTTGGGGATCATGCCGCCCGAGATCGTGCCATCGGCCTTGAGGCCTTCGATGTCGGCAGGCGTCAGATCGCTCAGCAGTTCACCTTGCTTGTCGAGCACGCCCGCCACGTCGGTGAGCAGGAACAAACGCGAGGCGCCCAAAGCGGCGGCGATCGATCCGGCCATGGTATCGGCATTGACGTTGTAGGTCTCGCCATCCGCCCCGGTCGCGATCGGGGCGATTACCGGGATCATCCCGGCGGCAGAGATCGTATCGATCACGCTGGTGTCGATCGTCTCGGGTTCGCCCACGAAGCCCAGGTCGACCACTTGTTCGATCAGGCTGCCGGGGTCTTTGCGGGTGCGCTGCACCTTGCGCGCGGTGACCATGCCGCCATCCTTGCCCGAGATACCCATCGCCTTGCCGCCGGCCTTGGCGATCCAGCCGACGATCTCTTTGTTGATTGCGCCCGACAGGACCATCTCGGCCACTTGCGCGGTCTCCTTGTCGGTCACGCGCAGGCCATCGACGAAGCGGCTTTCGACGCCCATGGTCTTGAGCATCGCGCCGATCTGCGGGCCGCCACCATGGACCACTACCGGGTTGATGCCCACGGCCTTCAGCAGCACCACGTCCTCGGCGAAGTCTCTCGCCTTTTCGGGATCGCCCATGGCGTGGCCGCCGTACTTCACCACGAAAGTGCGCCCGGCATATCGCTGCATGTAGGGCAGCGCATCGACGAGGGTCTCGGCCTTGGCCAGCAGGGCGGGATGATGCGGATTCGACATAGCCGCCGCTTTAAACGCGTTGGCCAGGATTTGAAGCGTGTTTCGGGGGAAACCGCGTCAGGCGTCCAGCTTGCGCCCCAGCTTCACGAACAGCCAGATGAACGGCGGCACCATGATCGTCGAGAGCACCAGCTTGGAGATGACCTGCCCTTCCATGATCGACAGCAGGGGCAAGTCCTGGCCGATGAACGAGATCGAGATGAACAGCACCGTATCCACCACTTGCGACAGCAGGCTGGCGATCCAGGCGCGCACCATCAGGAACTTGCCCTTGCCTTCGGACAATCGCGAAAAGATGTAGACGTTGAGCGTCTGCGACACGCCGTAGGAGATCAGCCCCGCGAACTGCATCCGCGCGCCCTGGCCCAGCAACCGCGCAAACGCATCCTGGTCCTTCCAGAAGGTGGACGGCGGCACCACGTGGATCACGAACGTCAGCAGCAGCATCGAGACGATCAGCGGGATGAACCCATAGCGGATCAGCCGGTTCGCCGTATCCTTGCCGTGCAGTTCGGCCACTGCGCTCGACAGCACGACCAGCAGCAGGAATGCGAAGATCCCCGATTCCACCGCCAGCGGCCCCAGCACCGGCCATTGTCCCAGCGAGGCGAGCTTGGTGCCCAGGACCCCTGCCAGCACGACGAGCCCGCCGTAGAGCAGCGAAAAGACGAACAGCGAGCGCGTGATCGGAGCGGCTGGTGCAGAAGCGGTAGTGTTCATCGCCAAGCTGTAACCAAGCCCGATCGCTTCGACTAGGACATTTGCACTAGCCCTCGCCCTCGCCCGCAGATAGGCTCCACGGTTTATCCAACGCGTCGCGGGGTCAGCGTTCGTTTCATGCATGTCGCCTATAGCCTGATCGGCATCGTTCTCATCATGGCGGCAGCGTTCCTGCTTTCGACCGACCGCAAGGCGATCCGCCTGCGCGTCGTCGCCGCGGCCTTTGCGTTGCAGGCAGGTCTGGCAGCGCTTGTGCTCTACGTACCGTGGGGCAACCGCATGTTGCGCGGCGCTGCCAGCGGCGTCGAAAGCCTGCTGGGCTATGCCCATGCCGGCATCGACTTTCTGTTCGGCCCGCTCGCCACCCCGGCGATCGGCGGCACCAGCTTCGCGATCTCAGCACTGCCCGTGATCATCTTTTTCGCCTCGCTGATCTCGATCCTCTACTATCTGCGGATCATGCCGCTGGTGGTGCGCTGGATCGGCGGCGCGCTGGAAAAGGTGACCGGGATCAGCAAAGTCGAAAGCTTGTGCGCGGCCTCCAACATCTTCGTCGGCCAAAGCGAGGCTCCGTTGGTGATCCGGCCCTACCTTGCCGCGCTGACACCCTCGCAATTGTTCTGCGTGATGACGGTGGGGCTGGCGGGCGTCGCCGGCACGATCCTGGCGGCCTACGCCTCGATGGGCATCCGCATCGATTACTTGGTCGCCGCCGCATTCATGTCGGCGCCCGGCGGTATCTTCATGGCCAAGATGATCATGCCCGATCCGCGCCCGGTGACGGCGGCGATCGAGATGGACGTTCACGAAGGCACGGCCCCGCCCGCAGGCATGGCCGCCGCCGCGCTCAACCGCGCCGACGTGACCCATCAGCCCGGCGTCCACATCGACGAGCCGATCGCGACCGAACACGAAGAGGAAAAGCCCGCCAACCTCATCATGGCCGCCTCGCAAGGGGCGCAGACCGGCGTGAAGCTGGCCGTTGCGGTCGGTGCGATGGTGCTGGCCTTCGTCGCCCTGATCGCGCTCGCCAACGGCGTCGTCGGCGGAATTTGCGGACTGTTCGGCTATCCCGACGTAACCTTGCAAGCGCTGCTGGGCTACGTCTTCGCGCCGGTGTTCTACCTGCTGGCGACACCCGACTGGGGCCAGGCCCAAGTCGCGGGCGGCCTGTTCGGCACCAAGATCGTGCTTAACGAATTCGTCTCGTTCATCGAACTGGGCAAGGACACCGGCCTCGCCCCGCGCACGGTGGCCGTCATTACCTTCGCGCTGTGCGGCTTCGCCAACTTTTCGTCGATCGCGATCCAGATGGCAGTGACCGGCGGCCTGGCTCCCAACCAGCGCCCGGTCATCGCCCGACTGGGCGTGCGCGCTCTGGCCGCCGGCAGCCTCTCCAACCTGATGAGCGCGGCGCTGGCAGGGCTGTTTCTGACTACGATCTGATGGCTCGCAGAACTGAACCGCTGGCGGAACTGTACTTTCCGGCGTTTTCCTAACCCCGCATCGTAGTCCCTACGCAGGCACACGCTCCTTGCGCCCCGATGGCTGTAGGGGCGCCCAACCGACGCTTCGTGTCGAGGGAACATCTGCCCGGCTTCCACTTGCCCAGGAATGACGGCGCGGGGAAAGCGCGGGCCGCCAAAAGCCAAAGGGCGCCCGGATCGCTCCGGACGCCCCACTCGGCGAACTTGTGGTCGCCTGGTCCCCGAAGGGATCAGGCGAACTGAATCACAGGCTGTAGTACATGTCGAACTCGACCGCAGACGGCGTGGTTTCCCAGCGCAGCACTTCGGGCCACTTGAGTTCGAGGTAGGCTTCGATCTGATCCTCGGTGAACACGCCGCCTTCGAGAAGGAAGGCGTGGTCAGCCGCGAGGCTGTCCAGAGCTTCACGCAGCGAAGCGCAGACGGTCGGCACTTCGGCGAGTTCAGCCGGCGGCAGATCGTACAGGTTCTTGTCCATGGCTTCGCCCGGATGGATCTTGTTCTTGATACCATCGAGGCCCGCCATCAGCAGCGACGCATAGCACAGGTACGGGTTGGCCATCGCGTCGGGGAAGCGGAATTCCACGCGCTTTGCCTTGGTGCCGGCACCATAAGGGATGCGGCACGAGGCCGAACGGTTGCGCGCCGAGTAAGCGAGCAGAACCGGCGCTTCATAACCCGGCACCAGACGCTTGTAGCTGTTGGTGGTCGGGTTGGTGAAGGCGTTGAGGGCCTTGGCATGCTTGATGACGCCGCCGATGAAGTACAGGCAGTTGTCCGAAAGACCGGCGTAGCCGTTGCCGGCGAAGGTGTTGTCGCCGTCGTTCCAGATCGAGATATGCGTGTGCATGCCCGACCCGTTGTCCTTCATGATCGGCTTGGGCATGAACGTCGCCGTCTTGCCGTAGGCCTGTGCGACCATCCACACGACGTACTTGTAGATCTGCATGCGATCGGCAGTGGTCACCAGCGTGCCGTAGGTCAGGCCGAGTTCGTGCTGGGCAGCCGCCACTTCGTGGTGGTGCTTGTCGCAAGGCAGGCCCATTTCGAGCATGGTCGAAACCATCTCGGCACGAATGTCGGTGGCCGGATCGACGGGAGCGACGGGGAAGTAGCCGCCCTTGGCGCGTGGGCGGTGGCCCAGGTTGCCGGTGTCGTATTCCTTGTTGGTGTTGGTCGGCAGCTCGATATCGTCGATCTTGAAGCCGTTGCCATCGTAACCGTCGTAGAACTTCACGTCGTCGAACATGAAGAACTCGGCCTCGGGGCCGACAAAGACGGTGTCGCCGAAGCCAGCCGACTTCACGAACGATTCGGCGCGCTTGGCGCACGAACGCGGATCGCGGGAGTACAGTTCACCGGTCGAAGGCTCGACGATGTCGCAGAACAGGATCAGCATCGGCGTGGCCGAGAACGGATCGGTATAGACCGCGTCAAGATCGGGCTTGAGGATCATGTCCGATTCGTTGATGGCCTTCCAGCCTTCGATCGACGAACCGTCGAACATCAGGCCGTCTTCCAGTTCGTCCTCGCCGAGGATCGAGGCCACCATGGTGAGGTGCTGCCACTTGCCCTTGGGGTCGGTGAAGCGAAGATCGACCCACTCGATCTCTTCTTCTTTGATCCTTTTCAGGACGTCCTTTGCACTAGCCATGTTGTTGGTTCTCCAGTGTTACTCTTCCGATCCCGAAAGAGGATAGGGGTAGTTGGGCATCCGGGAACGCATCCGGCCCCCTAGCCGGCGCATTCCCGATCCGGCCAAAGCCGGAAAGCTGGTGTAACGCGCCCTACAGCGCGTCGTCGTCCCGTTCGCCGGTGCGGATACGCACCGCCGTCTCGACGGCCATGACGAAGATCTTGCCGTCGCCGATGCGTCCGGTCTGCGCGGCGTCGGCGATGGCTTCGACCACGCGTTCGGCCAATGCATCGGGTACGACGACCTCGAGCTTAACCTTGGGCAGGAAATCGACGACGTATTCGGCGCCGCGATACAGTTCGGTGTGGCCTTTCTGCCGACCAAAGCCCTTGGCTTCAGTAACGGTGATGCCCGAAACCCCGACTTCGTGCAGTGCCTCTTTCACTTCGTCGAGCTTGAACGGCTTGATGATGGCTTCGATCTTCTTCACGCTCGCCTTTATCCCTGCTCTTGCACCCGGACTGCCGAACCTTCGAGGTTTACCGGCCCGGGAACCTGATCCTCCGCGCGCGACTCCCACTCAAGAATCGTGCCAACGCTATGGCATAGTGGTAGGCTAACTGTTCACCCGCGAAAAGACCGCATTTGCAAGGTTTGCAAACGCCCCGGCATACCGGTGCTGCGCTGCAACAGCGCTAAGGCGAAAGTTCTGTTCAAGATTCAGGCAAACCGTGCCTGAAAATTGTGCAGCGCGTCTAATTGTGTGGTTAAGCGGCAAGAGCAGTACAGCGTCGCTTACGGCCTGACGCAGGCGCACTTGCCGTTAACGGGCTACAGCCGCAGCCCTGCTGTCTCGTCCAGCCCCGCCATGATGTTCAGGTTCTGCACCGCCGCACCGCTGGCACCTTTGCCCAGGTTGTCGAGGACGGCGGCCAGACGAACCTGGCTGCCATCGGCGGCGCCGAAGACACGCAAGGTCAGGGTATCGACCGGCTCCATCGAGGCGCGCAGCAGCAGCTCGTCCGGGCGATCCGCCACAACCGAGACGATCGCGCTGCCTTCATAGAACTGGCCGAGCGCTTCCAGCATCGCGGCGGCCGAGCCTGCGCTCGGCATGGCTGCCAGCGGGAGCGGCACTTCAACCAGCATGCCACGATGAGCCGCGACCACCGCCGGAGCAAAGATCGGCGCGTGGGTAAGACCGGCGTGGGCCTGCATTTCAGGCACGTGCTTGTGGCCACCGACCAGGCCGTAGGCGCGATAGGCAATGTCGGTATCGGCTTCGAACCGGGCGATCAGCGCCTTGCCGCCGCCGGAATAGCCCGAGATGGCGTGGCACACATAAGGCCAGTCCCCCGGTAACAGCCCCGCCTTCACCAGCGGCGCGACGAGGCCAAGGAAGCCGGTGGGGTAGCAGCCGGGGTTGCTGACCAGGCGCGCGCCGGCGATCGCATCGCGACCGACCAGCTCGGGAAAACCGTAAGTCCACCCCGGCGCGACGCGGTGGGCGGAAGATGCGTCGATCACCCGCGTGCGATCGTTGCGGATCATCGCGACGGCAGCTTTCGCCGCATCGTCGGGCAGGCACAGGATCACATAGTCGGCATCGTTCAGCGCTTCGGCGCGAGCGGCATCGTCCTTGCGGCGTGCTTCGTCGAGCGTAATGAGGTTGAACTCAGCCCGACCGGCGAGCCGCTCGGCGATTTCCAAACCCGTGGTGCCGACGGCGCCGTCGATGAAGATGGTCTGAGTCATGCTGCCTGCAACTCGCTCAAGGGGAGGTATCCCACCGGGCCATCTTCGCCGCATTGCCCCCAGGCCCAGCCCCCGGACATGTCGAGCACGTTGAAGATCGCGCCTGCGGGAACCTGGCAGATCTCGTCCGCGTCAAGCCGCCCGGTGGCCCGCAGCGCAGCGGCTGCCGTCACCTGGTGCGGCATCGGCACGGCGTAGTGCGGCACGAAGCAACGCCCCGCCAGCTTGATGTGCGCCAAGTCGCCACGCACTGGAAGGCAGCCGGAATCCGTCGAAATGCTCGGCCCCGTCATCGCCAGCATGCCTTGCAAGCTCTGCGGCCGAAAATGCGTATCCAGGGTTGCCAACGTGAGACGGTCTCCGAACGAGGTAGGATGCGCGCGCTTAGCGGGGCCGCCGCTTTATCGCAAGGTCAGGGATTTTGCGGGGTGTAGCGGTGCTGCAGCATGTGCCACGCCGCCCGCAGGCCCAGCGCGTCGCCGCCTTTAGGCCGACCGGGTTTGGCCGCGGGTCGCCAGGCGAAGGTATCGAAGTGTGCCCAGTCGGTGCCCTTGGGCACGAAACGGTCGAGGAACAGCGCGGCGGTGCTGGCTCCGGCAAAGCCGCTGGAGCCGGCGTTGTTGATGTCCGCGATGTCGGACTTCAGATATTCGCGGTAGCCATCGAACAGCGGCAGGCGCCAGCATGGATCGTCGTGGGCCTGTCCGGCGGCCAGTAGCGCCTCTGCCGTTGCGTCCTCGCGGGTGAACAATGCGGGCAGGTCCGGCCCCACCGCGACGCGTGCGGCGCCCGTCAAGGTGGCGAAATCGACGATCAGTTCCGGGCTGTCCTCGCCCGCGCGGGTCAGGGCATCGCCCAGTACCAGGCGGCCTTCAGCGTCGGTATTGCCGATCTCGACGGTGATCCCGGCGCGGCTCTTGAGCACGTCGCCGGGGCGGAAGCTGTTGCCAGCGATGGCGTTCTCGACCGCCGGGACCAGCAGGTGCAGCCGTACCGGCAATTGCGCCGCCATGATGAGACGAGCGAGCGCCAGGGCATGGGCAGCGCCGCCCATATCCTTCTTCATCAGCAACATGCCGGAAGACGGCTTGATGTCGAGCCCACCCGAATCGAAGCATACCCCTTTGCCAACGATGGCAATGCGCGGGTGCTTCGGGTCGCCCCATTCCAGTTCGATCAGGCGCGGCGCGTGGGAACGAGCGGCGGCCCGTCCCACGGCATGAACCATCGGAAACTCGCGCTCCAGCATGTCGCCGCGAGTGACGCGGATTTCAGCGCGGAACGAGCGATGCAGGTTCTCGGCCTCGGCCTCCAACTGGGCTGGCCCCATGTCCTCGGCGGGCGTGTTTACGAGGTCGCGCACCAGCATCACCGCTTCGGCTTCCGCGGTGATCGCGTCGATCGCGGCAGCCTCGCCCGTCAGCAGGATGCGCGGGCCTTGGTCGTCGGGATCGGAGCGGTAGCGGTCGAAGCTGTATTGCGCGGTGATCCAGCCGAACTTTGCCGGCCCCGGCTCGCCCCCGACCCGGCGATACGTGCCGGCTGGCAGCTTTTCGGCCAGCTTGGCCATGCACCAACTGTTGAGTGCGCCGGCATCGACGACGCCGGCCACCACGAACCAACCGTCGCCATCGGCCACGATCGCGAAGTCGCCCGCGTCGCCTGTGAACTTTTGCCCGTCCAACAGCGCGCGCTGGGGAAACGACAAGCTCTTGCGGAACTGGTCGAGACCATTCTTGTCCACGAGATGGATGGGGTTGGCCTTCTGGCCGCGATCGGGCTGGATCAATGCGTTCTTGTCGCTCATGGGCGCAATCTCTAGCCTTGTTGCCGCGACGAGAGCGAGAGGAAATGTCATGCGCCAAGGCGTTGTGGTTACGGTTATGATGCTGACGCTGACGAACTGCGGGCCAAAAGAAGCCTCTTCGGACACCCCCGGCACCCAGCCGTCGGCCGCGCAAGCGTTGGGCGACAACGCGCCGCCTGCGCTGGAAGCCCCGACCCCGCCCCCGGAACCAGCAAAGGGCCGGATGGAAAGCGAAAAGAACGATCTGTTCGAGTTCCGCTATGCGTATCCCGCCGCGGCCCAGGCCCTTGCCCCGCTGAAAACCCTGTTCGATCGCAAGCTGGATGCGGCGAAGGCCGACCTCGTGGCTTCCTCTACCAGCGATCGGAACGATGCGAGCAAGGATGGTTACCCCTATCGTATGCACAGCCTGGAAACGGAGTGGAAGGTGGTCGCCGACCTGCCCGATTTCCTGTCGCTTTCGACGCAAAGCTATCAGTACACAGGCGGTGCCCACGGCATGACCGCCTACGAAACGCTCGTATGGGACCGGCGAGCGCAAGTCGCGCGCGCGCCGGAAGATTTCTTCACGGCCAAGGACGCCTTGCGCAATGCGATCCAGGCCCCGTTCTGCGACCTTCTCGACAAGCAGCGCGAGCAAAAGCGTGGCGAGCCGGTGGTGCGCGGCAGCGGACAGACGTTCACTGAATGCATCGACCCCGTGGCGAACACGCTGATCCTTGGGTCGAGCAATCACAAGACATTCGACCGCATCGGCGTGCTTGTCGCACCTTACGAGGCCGGGCCTTATGCCGAGGGAACCTACGAAGTGACGGTGCCGGTGACAGCCAAGGTCATCGCCGCACTCAAACCGCAATACCGCACCAGCTTCGGGCCGGTGTCCTAACGAGACCCAGCACATCTCGCAATTTCGCGCCCGACATGCTACATGGGCGCCATGAGCGAATACCAGATCGTAGAGCCCGGCAGCGACAACCTCCTGCGCGATGGCACCATCAAGCTGCATGGCCCCGAAGGTTTCGAGGGTATGCGCAAGGCCGGCCGCCTCGCCGCGCAGATTCTAGACGAGATCGCGCCGCTGGTGCAGCCCGGCGTCACCACCGCCTTCATCGACGACAAAGTCCGCGAACTGACGCTGGCCGGCGGCGGCGTGCCCGCGACGCTGGGCTATCGTGGCTACGCGCACTCGTGCTGCATCTCGATCAACCACGTCGTGTGCCACGGCATCCCGTCCGAGAAGACCTTCAAGGACGGCGATATCGTCAACATCGACGTTACCCCGCTGGTCGATGGCTGGCACGGCGACACCAGCCGCATGTACCTGGTGGGCGACGTGTCCTTGAAGGCGCGCCGCCTGGTGGACGTAACCTACGAGTGCCTGATGATCGGCATCGAGCAAGCCAAGCCCGGCAACCGGGTGGGAGACATCGGCGCGGCGATCCAGGCTTATGCCGAAAGCCACCGCTACGGCGTGGTGCGCGAATTCTGCGGTCACGGCCTGGGCCGCTTGTTCCACGATGCGCCCGAGATCGTCCATGCCGGACGTCCGGGAACCGGGCCGCTGCTGCGCCCCGGCATGTTCTTCACGATCGAGCCGATGATCAACTTGGGCAAGCCGCCGGTAAAGCTGCTGGCCGACGGCTGGACGGCGGTAACTCGCGACAAGTCGCTGTCGGCGCAGTTCGAACATTCGATCGGCATCACCGAGGACGGCTGCGAGATCTTCACGCTCAGCCCCACCGATCGGCACAAGCCGCCCTACGCCTGAGACATCCGCCACCCTGCCCGCCTATGCGGGAAGGGTGGTCGTTGCCGGGAAACGCGGGCCTTCGGACCCGCGCTTCCCCTGACAATCAGCCGATCAGCGCTTCGGCGATCTGCACTGCGTTCAGCGCCGCGCCCTTGCGCAAGTTGTCGTTCGACAGGAACAGCGCGAGGCCATGCGCAACGGTGGGATCGCGACGCACGCGGCCCACGAACACCGGGTCCTTACCCGTGGCTTCCAGCGGGTTGGGCACTTCGGTGACCACCACGCCGGGCGCCGCGCCTAGTAGTTCAAGCGCGCGCTCAGGGCTGATCGGACGATCGAACTCGGCATTGATCGAGAGCGAGTGGCCGGTGAACACCGGCACTCGCACGCAAGTGCCCGAAACCGGCAGGTCCTCGATTTCGAGGATCTTGCGGCTTTCGTCGCGCAGCTTGATCTCTTCCTCGGTATAACCGTCCTCGGCATAGATGTAGTTCAGCGGCACCACGTTGTTCGCAATCGGCACAGCCCACTTCTCAGCCTTGGGAAGCAAGCCGGCAGCGTCGCCGGTCGCCAGCTCTCGCGAGCGGTCGCCGACGTGGTCGATCTGCTTGGCCAGCACTTCGATGCCTTCCAGGCCGCCGCCCGACACCGCCTGATAAGTCGAGACGATCAGGCGCTTGAGGCCAGCCTCATCATGCAGCGGACGCAGCACCGGCATCGCCGCCATCGTCGTGCAATTGGGGTTGGCGACGATGCCCTTGGGCAGGTTCGCCAATGCGTGCGGGTTCACTTCGGCGACGACGAGCGGCACCTCAGGATCGGAACGCCAAGCCGACGAGTTGTCGATCACCACCGCGCCGGCAGCCGCCGCCTTGGGCGCCAGCGCCTTCGAGGTCGATCCACCGGCTGAGAACAGCACGACGTCCAGCCCGGCGAAGTCAGCCGTCGCCGCATCCTCGACCGTGACGCCGTCGATTACCTTGCCGGCGGAGCGCGCCGAGGCGAACAGCCGCAACTGGGCGACCGGGAAATTACGCTCTGCCAGAATTTCGCGAATCATCGAACCGACGAGGCCGGTGGCGCCGACGACGCCGACGTTGAGCTTTTGGCCGGCGGCAAACTTGTGAGCCATGACGTATGCGTCTCCTACTTCAGGTAGCAGCGCGAGGGTCTATGTCTTGTCTGGAAGAACCCCGCCTGCGTTGGTTGCGGGGTGAGTTGCTCGGGAGTGCCGTTCAGATCGAGCACACCGCGAAAACCCACCGCGCGATCGCAGTTGGTTTCGGGGTGATAATAATGATCGGCTTGGCGAACATGCCGCGCCACTAGCGGCAAGCAGACGCTGTGTAAACGGGTATTATGTTGCGTGGATGCACACGCCGCCATCGCCGGCCAGCCCTTAACTTTCGTCATCCCCGCGCAGGCGGGGATCCAACTGACGCCAGTGCGGCACTAACCGTCATCAGATGGGTTCCCGCCTTCGCGGGAATGACGAAAAGAAGTGTTGCCAGGGACCCTCTAGATGATGGGGCCCTACCGACCAATCACCCCGCCGCGCGCAACCTTGCCAAGGCTTCATCGCGCGCGATCAGCGGCAGCAGCGTGGCCATGTCGGGCCCGTGCTCCATACCCGTAAGCGCTTGGCGCAACGGCAGGAACAGCGCCTTGCCCTTGCGCCCGGTCGCATCCTTGAGCGCGGTGGTCAGCGCCTTCCACACGCCATCATCCCAGCCTTGCGCTTCAAGCGTGTCGGCGGCCTGGGCGCAATAAGCCCGGTCCTCGTCCGACAAGTCCGGCGCCGCGACCGGGCCGGTGACGACCCGCCACCACTCGCCCACTTCGTCCACACGCGACAAGTTGGGCCGAATCGCCTCCCAGCCCGCTGCGTCCATGCCTTCGGGTAAGCGATGCGACACTGCCGCGAACGGCAGGGCGTGGACCACGGCCGCGTTGACGCGCGCCAGTTCCGCATCGTCGAACCGCGCCGGCGCCCGGCCAAAGCGCGACAAGTCGAAGCTGGCGATCAGATCCTCGATGCCGAGCGAGGGATCGACCGGATCGGACGTCCCCAGCCGCGCCAGCAGCGCGATCAGCGCGTGCGGCTCGATGCCTTCTTCGCGCAGATCGCCGATCCCCAGCGAGCCAAGCCGCTTAGACAGCTTGCCTTCGGTGCCCACCAGCAGCGCCTCGTGCGCGAAGGCCGGAAGCGTCGCGCCCAGCGCGGTGAACATCTGCACTTGGGTGGCAGTGTTCGAAACGTGATCCTCGCCGCGCAGGATCTGGGTGACGCCCATTGCCACGTCGTCGATCACCGACGGCAGCATATACAGCCACGACCCATCGGCGCGGCGGATCACCGGGTCGGACATCTGCGCCGCGTCGAACTTCTGGTGGCCGCGAATGCCGTCCTGCCATTCGATCGGCTCGTCCCGGTCGAGCAGGAAGCGCCAGTGCGGCAAGTCGCCGGCGGCGATCTTTTCCGCCTTTTCCGCTTCGCTCAGCACCAGCGCGCCGCGATCGTAGATCGGCGGCAATCCGCGCCCCAGCAGCACCTTGCGCTTCAGTTCCAGCTCGCGCGGGGTCTCCCAGCACGGATAGACCCGGCCCACCGCCTGCAGCTTGGCAAACTCGGCCTCATAGAGCGCGAATCGCTCGGACTGGCGCTCTTCGCCATCGCGGGTCAGACCCAGCCAATCGAGATCGGCGTGGATCGCAGAAACGTATTCCTCCTTGGAGCGCGCGGCATCGGTATCGTCGATGCGCAAGAGGAACCGCCCGCCGGTGCCATCACGCTTGCCCTTCTGGGCGAGGAGCCAATTGTGCAGCGCCGCGCGGATGTTGCCGACGTGGAGCAGCCCGGTAGGAGACGGTGCGAAACGAGTGATGACGGTCATGGCAAAGCGCTTAGGCGGTGTGGCGCTGGAGGTCAAAGTGGGGGCGAAGTGGGGCTTGGATTTCCGCTTACGCCCATGTGTCCACGTTACTAAAGACAGTCACCGCGTGCGCAGGCGACCGCAATCGCGCCAAATATGTATAGCGGGATCATCATCGCCGGTAGGCTGGCGACCGCCCACCACCACCTGCGCTGAAGCAGCGTGACGACGATCGTCACCAACCAGCCTATGAACCCAAGCGGCAGTAGTGAGGCAAGCGGCGACCAGAATAGGTCCAAGGAAGCAAGGGCCCCGGCAAGGAAACCGATCGAGGAGGCAACACAGGTTGGCCCTGCCCATCGCCAAAGCCCTCCGCTCATCCTCGTCCCGCTGCCTCGATCGGTCATACGTTAGGGATAGCTGCTGATGTGGGCTCTGGATAGCCAACGACAGCTAACCATCACCATTCGTCATGGCGAAGGTTTTAGGGTTGCTGACGGTCGGAGGTTTTTGCTCTTTCGCTTGTCAGCGATCCCAACAACCCTACCCACTCCGAAACGCATGGGTGATCGGGTAGCGGCGGTCGCGGCCGAAGTTGCGGGCGGTCAGCTTGACGCCGGGGGCGGCCTGGCGGCGTTTGTATTCGGCGCGGTGGAGCAGGCGTTCGACGTGCTGGACGGTGCGGCGATCAAAGCCTTCGGCGACCAGTTGATCCACGCTCTTGTCATGTTCGACCAGGCCCAGCAGGATCGGATCGAGCACATCGTAGGGCGGCAGGTTGTCAGTATCACGCTGGTTGGGGCGTAGCTCGGCGGTAGGCGGCTTGGTCAGGATCGATTCTGGAATCACCCTGCCGAGTGGACCCAGGCCGATGCGCGGCACATGGCGGTTGCGCCAGCGGGCCACCGCATAGACGGTCATCTTGTAGGCGTCCTTGAGCGGGTTGTAGCCGCCCGCCATGTCGCCGTAGATCGTCGCGTAGCCCACGCTCATTTCGCTCTTGTTGGCCGTGGTCAGCAGCATCGGCCCGAACTTGTTCGACAACGCCATCAGCCCCATGCCGCGAATGCGCGCCTGCAGGTTCTCTTCGGCCAGATCGCGCCCGGTGCCATCGAACGCAGGCCCCAGCATCGCGTCCATGCCATCGACCGCGCTGCCGATCGGCATCACCGAATAGCGGATGTCCAGCGCCTGCGCGCAAGCCGCGGCATCGTCGAGGCTTTGCGTGCTGGTGAAGCGCGAGGGCATCATCACCCCCCACACCCGGTCCGCCCCCAGGGCATCGACGGCGATCGCCGCGCACGTGGCCGAATCGATGCCACCGGACAACCCCAGCACAACGCCGGGAAAGCCGTTGCGGTTTACGTAATCGCGTAAAGACACGACCATGGCGCAGTAGATATCCTCGGGGTGAACGGCCAAAGTTTCCACTTTGCCGCGATCGCAGCGCCATCCTTGGGCGGTGCGGGTCCAGCGAGTCTCGGCGACTTGCTCTTCCCAGTCGCGCAGTTGCACCGCCAGGCCGCCATCGCCGTTGACGACGAAGCTGGCGCCGTCGAACACCAGTTCGTCCTGCCCGCCGACGCGGTTAAGGTACGCCAGCGGCAGCCCGGTATCGACCGCGCGGCGCTTGGCGACGCCTTCGATCCGCAGCGCATCCTTGTTGATCTCGTACGGACTACCGTTGATGCAGATCAGCATTTCGGCCCCGAAATCAGCGAGATGGCGGCACACTTCGGAATGCCAGATATCCTCGCAGATCGGCACCCCGATCATGGTGCCGCGCACGATCATCGGCTCGGGCAGCGGACCGGGCTGGAACAAGCGCATTTCGTCGAAAGTGCCGTAGTTCGGCAGCTCATGCTTGAGGCGGACGGCGGCGACTCGGCCTTGGTCGAGCAAGGCAACGCCGTTGTGCAGCGCACCATCGAGGACGAAGGCGCTGCCAACCAGCATGGCCGGACCATCGGCAGCGCTTGCCTGGGCCAGCGTTTGCAACTGAGCGGCGGCGCGTTCGATCAGCGCGGGCTTGAGGATCAGGTCTTCAGGGGGATACCCGATCAAGTGCAGTTCGGGAAAGACGATCAGATCGCTGCCCTTGGCCTGGTCGCGCGCGGCGAGCACTGCCTGGGCGTTGCCGGAGATGTCCCCTACCGACTGGTTGAGCTGAGCGAGGGTGATCTTCAGGGTATCGGGCATTGCCCGTTTGATGCCGCGCCGACCCGGACAGCGCAAACAAAAAACCCTCCCGTCAGGGAGGGCTTATGTCCGCCCCGAAGGACGGACTTTCCGTTGCAACCCGTGGTTAAGCGGGCTGTCCGAAGACGAGTACGGAAAGCGGCGGGGAACGGAGCGGTGCGAATCCGATCCGTTCCCCTTTGCCGATTACAGCGCCTCGGACGCAGCCTCGGTCGGAGCGTCGGTAGCGTCGCCGGTCATTACCTCGTCCGGAGTCGTTTCAACCGACTCGGTTTCGGTAGGAGCCGGCGTACCACCGCAAGCAGCGAGAGCCAGAGCGGCAGCCGACGCGAACGCGGCGAAAGCAATCTTCTTCATGCGAATCCCCTTGCATTGTTTAGCCCACAGGCCAACGCTTGCAGGCAAGCCTGCAGTGGCATTCTTTAGACGAGACAATGGTGCAACGCAAATAGGAAGTAGAGGGCCGAAAATCGGCGGTATTCCTTGGGCTTGCGTACATATAAAGATATCTTTATATCGCATGACATGCAGATTGACCCTCTCCTTCGCGCCTTGTCGGAACCGACGCGGCTGCGCATCATGCGATTGTTGGCGCATATGGAGCTGGCTGTCGGCGAGCTGGCACTGGTGTTGGGACAAAGCCAACCGCGCGTTTCCCGCCATATCCGCATACTGTGCGACGCCGGTGTGGCGGAGCGCCGTCCGGAGGGAAGCTGGGTGTTCCTGCGCAGCGCCCTGGGCAAGCCGGGCGTGACCTCGCTCAGCGCCGCCACCGCCGCCTTGCTCGCACTTGCGGAAAAAGAAGACCCCATCTTCGCAACGCGCTGCGCCGAAGATCGCCGCCAACTGGCCGCGATCCGCTCCGCCCGCGCGGCCAGCGCGGAAGCCTACTTCGCGCGCCATGCCGAGGAATGGGACACCCTGCGCCTGCTCCACGGCGCTGACGAGCCGGTCGAAGCGGCGCTGCTCGACACGCTTGGCGGCGCGAGTCTGGGCGCCTTGCTGGATGTCGGCACCGGCACCGGGCGAATCGCCGAGCTGCTGGCGGACCAGGCCCGCCACGTCACCGCCCTCGACAACAGCCCGGAAATGCTCCGCATCGCCCGCGCCCGCCTGCAGTCCCTACACGCCGACAAGCTCGATCTGGTGCGCGGAGATTTCAGCGCGCTGCCATTCGCGGACGCCAGCTTCGATACGGTCCTGTTCCATCAGGTGCTGCACTATGCCCAAGACCCGGGCGCCGTGCTGGCCGAGGCGGCGCGCGCCTTGCGACCCCGAGGGCGCATTGCCGTGGTCGATCTGAGCGCGCACGAACGCGAGGAACTGCGCGAGCGTCACGCCCACGCGCGCCTGGGCTTTTCCGATGAACAGATGCGCGCGCTGTTCACCGAGGCAGGCCTCAAGCCAGCCGCTCCCGTCGCCCTGCCGGGCGATCCGCTCACCGTTAAAATCTGGACCGCGCACCGCGAGGCATCCAGCCCTGCCGTTCTCGTACAAGAAGAGATAAGCCTGACATGACCGCTTCGCCACGACCGGCCGAACAACCGCTCTTCGCAGGGCTGCCGGGGGACATTTCCGTTTCGTTCGAATTCTTCCCGCCCAAGACGGAGAAGATGGAAGCGCAACTGTGGGATGCGATCAACCAGTTGGCTCCGCTCGATCCCAGCTTCGTCTCGGTCACGTACGGTGCGGGCGGTTCGACTCGCGAACGCACCCACGCCACCGTCGCCCGACTGGTGCGCGAGACCCACCTGGTGCCTGCCGCGCATCTGACATGCGTTGGCGCCAGCAAGGCCGAGATCGATGAGATCGCCGACCAGTACTGGGATGCGGGCGTGCGCCACATCGTCGCCTTGCGCGGCGATCCGCCACCGACGGACGGCGGGCGCTTCGTGCCGCATCCGCAAGGCTATGCCAGCGCGGCGCAACTCGTCGAAGGGCTGCGCTGTCGCCACGCCTTCGACCTATCCGTCGCCGCCTATCCCGAGGTTCACCCCGAAGCGACAAGCGCTGAGGCCGATCTCGACAACCTCAAGCGCAAGATCGATGCCGGGGCCAGCCGGGCGATCACCCAGTTCTTCTTTTCGACCGACGCCTATTTCCGCTTCCTGGACAAGGCGCTGGCCGCCGGTATCACCGCGCCGATCCTGCCCGGCATCATGCCGGTGACGAGCTTTGCCGCGATTCGCCGGATGAGCGGCAACACCGAGATCCCAGCCTGGCTCGAAACCATGTTCGATGGCTTAGACGACCAGCCCGGCCCGCGCGCGTTGGTGGCGGCAGTAGCGGCTGCGGACTTGTGCAAGCGTTTGTACGAAGGCGGCGTGCGCGATTTTCATTTCTATACTCTCAACAAGGCCGAACAGGCCTATGCAGTGTGCCAGTTGCTGGGCCTGCGCCCGAAGGAACCCATCGAATGAGCGCCAGAGAAACCTTCCTTGCGCAAGCCGCCGAACGCATTCTCATCACCGACGGTGCGTTCGGCACCGAGATCCAGAACTGGAAGCTGTCGGAAGCCGACTATGCCGGTGACCTGGGCCTGACGCATGACCAGAAGGGCAACAACGACATCCTCGCGCTGACCAAGCCCGAGGTGCCCGAAGCGATCCACCGCGCCTACTTCGAAGCTGGCGCCGACATTGCCGAGACCAACACCTTCTCCGCCAACCGTATCAGCCAGGCCGACTACGGCGCGCAGCATCTGGTGCGCGAAATCAACGTCGAATCGGCCAAGCTCGCCCGCCGTCTCGCCGATGAGTACCAAGCTAAGGATGGTCGCCCGCGCTTCGTCGCCGGCGCGATCGGGCCGACCAACAAGACGCTTTCGCTCAGCCCCGACGTCAACGATCCGGGCTACCGCGAGATCGACTGGGATGAACTGGTCGATGTCTACAAGGACCAAGCCGCAGCGCTCGTCGAAGGCGGGGCCGACTTTATCCTGATCGAGACGGTGTTCGACACCCTCAACGCCAAGGCCGGGATCATGGCGGTGCGCTTGCTGGAGCAGGAACTGGGCCGCGAAGTGCCGATCATGCTGTCGATGACGCTGACCGACTTGTCGGGCCGCAACTTGTCGGGTCACACCGTAGAGGCGTTCTGGCACGCGGTGCGCCATGCCAAGCCGATCACGATCGGTCTCAATTGCTCGTTCGGGGCAACGCAACTTCGCCCACACGTAAAGACCCTGGCCGAGACCGCCGACACCCTCATCATGATCTACCCCAATGCGGGGCTGCCCAACGAGCTGGGCGAATACGACGAGATGCCCGAGACGACGGCGGGCTTCGTGGGCGAATGGGCGGTCGCGGGGCAAGTGAACGTGCTGGGCGGTTGCTGCGGCTCTACCCCGGCGCACATCGCCGAGATCGCCAAGAAGGTCGCTGGCCTGCCCCCGCGCACACTGCCAAAACTTGAGCCGGTGACCCGCCTCGCCGGCCTCGAACCGTTCACGCTGGCAGTGTAAGCGACATGACCGACATCCCCATCTGGCGCATCCGCCCAGCCGGACCGGACGACGCCGATGCACTGTCGCTGGTGGCATCGGCGACGTTCCTAGAAAGCTTCGCCGGCTTCATCGACGGCGGCGGGCTCGTCACCCACTGCATTCGCCAACACAGCGCCGACGTCTATCGCGCCTATCTGGCCAAAGGCGCCAGGGCCTGGCTGGCCGAAGTGGAGCCGGGCCATGCCCCGATCGGCTATGCCCTGCTGTGCGAACCGGAACTGGAACAGGCCCAGCCCGGCGATATCGAACTCAAGCGCATCTACTTGCTCTCCCGCTTCCAGGGATCGGCAATCGCTGGCGCGCTCATGCGCAACATCCGAGAGGCTGCCACCGCGCAGGCGACCGAGCCCAGCCGCGTCCTGCTCGGCGTGAAGAACGACAACCTGCGCGCCCTTGCCTTCTACGCCAAGCATGGCTTCGAGACGATCGGCACCCGCCGCTTCGATGTCGGCGGCACGACGTACGACGACTATGTGCTGGCCCTTCGGCTCGCCTGACTGATTCAACGAGAACCAAACTGATGACCGCAACTTCCTCCGGCGCCCGCTTCGTCAACATCGGCGAGCGCACCAACGTAACTGGCTCGGCCAGGTTCAAGAAGCTGGTCATGGCCGGCGACTATCCCGCCGCCATCGAAGTCGCCCGCCAGCAGGTGGAGAACGGCGCCCAGGTCATCGACGTCAACATGGACGAAGGGCTGCTCGACGCGGTCGAGGCGATGACCACGTACCTCAAGCTGCTCGCCGCCGAACCCGACATCGCGCGAGTGCCGGTGATGGTCGACAGCTCGAAGTGGGAAGTGATCGAGGCCGGGCTCAAGTGCGTGTCGGGCAAGCCGATCGTCAACTCGATCTCGATGAAGGAAGGCGAGGAGCAGTTCCTGGCCCAAGCGCGCAAGTGCATGGATTACGGTGCGGCAGTGGTCGTCATGGCCTTCGACGAGACCGGGCAGGCCGACACCAAGCAGCGCAAGATAGAGATCTGCAAGCGCGCCTATGCGTTGCTGACCGGGATCGGCTTTCCGCCCGAGGACATCATCTTCGATCCCAACGTCTTCGCCGTCGCCACCGGCATCGAGGAGCACGACCGCTACGGGCTGGACTTCATCGAGGCCGTCGCCGAAATCCGCGCCGCCTGCCCGCACGTCCACTTTTCGGGGGGCTTGTCGAACTTGTCGTTCAGCTTCCGCGGCAACGAGATCGTGCGCCGGGCAATGCACTCGGTCTTCCTGTACTACGCGATCCCCGCCGGGCTCGACATGGCGATCGTCAACGCTGGCCAACTCGACGTCTACGACCAGATCGACCCGGCGCTGCGTGATGCCTGCGAGGACGTGATCCTGATGCGCCGCCCCGGCGTTGGCGAGGACGGCAAGACCGCCACTGAGCGGCTGATCGACCTGGCCGAAAGCTACAAGGGCAAGGACATTGTCGCCGAAAAAGCGGCCGAGGAATGGCGCGGCTGGGACGTGACCAAGCGCATCGAACATGCCCTGGTGCGCGGGATCGACGCCTACGTGGTCGAAGACACCGAAGAAGCGCGCGCCGCGATTTTTGCAGCCGGCGGTCGCCCGATCGAAGTGATCGAAGGCCCCTTGATGGGTGGCATGAACGTGGTGGGTGACTTGTTCGGCAGCGGCAAGATGTTCCTGCCGCAAGTCGTCAAGTCCGCGCGCGTGATGAAGAAGGCCGTCGCCCACCTAATCCCCTTCATCGAGGCGGAAAAGGACGCAGGCAGCAAGGCCAAGGGCCGCATCATCATGGCGACGGTCAAAGGCGACGTGCATGATATCGGCAAGAACATCGTCGGCGTCGTCCTGCAGTGCAACGGCTACGAAGTGATCGACCTGGGCGTCATGGTCTCATGGACCAAGATTCTGGAAGCCGCGAACGAGAACGATGCCGACATCATCGGCTTGTCCGGCCTCATCACCCCCTCGCTGGACGAGATGGTGACTGTGGCCGAGGAAATGCAGCGCGCGGGCATGACCATACCGCTGCTGATCGGCGGCGCAACGACCTCCAAGGTCCACACCGCGCTGCGGATCGACCCGGCTTACGAAGGTCCGGTGATCCACGTCCTCGACGCCAGCCGCGCGGTCGGTGTCGCCTCGCAACTGCTGTCAGATACCCAGGCGGTCGGTTTCAAGGCGGGTGTCGCCGACGAATACGACAAAGTGCGCGAAGCGCGCGCGGGCAAGGGACAAAGCGCGCTGCTGCCGCTGGCCGAAGCGCGCACCAATGCGTTCCCTGCCGACTTCGCCTTGAAGCCGGGCGCGCCCTTGCAACCGGGCTTGCACGTCTACGCCGACTGGGATCTGGCCGACCTGGCGCCGACGATCGACTGGACGCCGTTCTTCCGCGCCTGGGAACTCGCCGGCAATTACCCGGCGATCCTCGACGATGCGGTGGTGGGCGAGAGCGCGCGCAGCTTGTGGGCTGACGCGCAGGCGATGCTGGCCCAGATCATCGATGAAAAGTGGCTAACCGCCAAAGGCGTTTGCGCCTTCTGGCCGGCCAGCGCCGAGGGCGACGACGTCGTGCTAGGCGATGGCACCCGCCTGCCGTTCCTACGCCAGCAAGTGAAGAAATCACGCGGGCGCGCGAACTTTTGCCTGACCGACTTCATCGACCCGGCAGGCAATGACTGGCTGGGCGGCTTCGCCGTCGCCATCCATGGCATCGAGCCGCACCTGGCCCGCTTCCAGGCCGGACATGACGACTATTCCGACATCCTGCTGAAAGCCCTGGCCGATCGCTTCGCCGAAGCCTTCGCCGAACGCCTGCACCTGCACGTCCGCACGACGTTGTGGGGCTATGCCCCCGGCGAGCAATTGACGAACGATGCCCTGATCCGCGAGGAATACCGCGGAATTCGCCCCGCGCCCGGCTATCCCGCCTGCCCGGACCATTCGCTCAAGCCGATCCTGTTCGATCTGCTCAAGGCAACGGACAACGCCGGGATCATCCTGACCGAAAGCCAGGCAATGCTGCCCACCGCCGCCGTGTCGGGCTTTTACTTCGCCCACCCGGAAAGCCAGTACTTCGGCGTCGCCCGCATCGGTCGCGACCAATTGGAGGAATACGCGGGACGGCGCGGTGTCGATCTCGCAACGGCGGAACGCTGGCTGCGGCCCAATCTGGATTGAAACGGAAGCACTTCGCACTTGCAACATGGCCGTGCAGCCGTATCGCTACTGGAATGACCACTGCGCGCATCGTCGATCGTACCCTCGTCTATGACGGATGGTACAAGTTCTTCCGGGTCGAACTGGAAATGCCCGACGGGGTGCGGGTGGAGCGGCACTTGCTGGACAATGGTTCGGCAGTCGCAGTGCTGCCTTATGATCCGGTGCGCCGGGTGTGCATGCTGATCGACCAACCACGGTCCGCCGTGCTGGCCGCCGGCGAGCCGCCGGTGCTAGAAGCGATCGCCGGCAACCTCGACGGGGCGAGCCCGGAAGAGCGCATCGTCGAGGAAGCGTTCGAAGAGGGCGGCTTGCGGATCGGCGCGCTGGAGCCGGTAACCAATATGTGGTCGCTGTGCCCGGTCTCGACCGAGCGAGTGCAGCTCTACCTGGCGCAATACGATGCCGAAGACCGGGTCGGCGAGGGCGGCGGTGCGCATGACGAGTATGAAAACATCACCGTCCACGAGATCGGGCTGGATAGGCTGCGCGACCTAGCGCTGTCCGGCGCGCTGACCGACGCCAAGACGCTGATTTTGGCGCAGGCCTTGCTGTTGCGTCACCCAGACTTATGGGCGACAGCCGTCTGATCCTTAGCCCAAGAAGCTGAACAATCGCGCCAGAAAGCTGCGCGGCTCGTCCATCGGCTGGATCGGGCCATAGGCGCGGTAGCGCTGGCTGGGGTCGATATGCGTGCGCGGCACGACGGATTCGTGCGGACGGCTGCTGCGGGTCGTATAGGAGCTCATGTTGGTACTCCAGAAAGACAATCATTTCACGGCTCGTCTCAGGTGAAACTCGCTTGAGCGCCCTGAGTTCCCGGCACGGTGTGGCGAGCGCGGCGAAAACAGGGCAAGACGAGGGGCCGCCCCTTCCCTGTCCCCGCGCATCTCTGCCATAGTCGCGCCGTGAACGACGACGACTGGCCTTACGAAACCACCTTCTACGGCGATGCCGATGGCGAACCGGCAGACTTCCTGCCGGCCTTCGATTTCGCGCCCGAGCCGCCCCCGTCCGACGAAGCGGTCGCCCAGGCGCTGCACGACGTATTCGGCTTTTCCAGTCTTCGCGGGGTCCAGGACCAGGTCGTCGCGCGTGTCCTGGCAGGCCAATCGACCCTGGCGATCATGCCCACCGGCGCCGGCAAATCGCTGACCTACCAGCTTCCCGCCGTCCTGCTCGGCGGCACTTGCGTGGTTGTCTCGCCATTGATCGCGCTGATGCACGACCAGTTGCGCTCGGCGCGCGCCAACGGCATCCGCGCCGCCGCGCTCACCAGCGCCGACGCTGATCGCGCCCAGACGATGGACGCCTTCCGCGCCGGTGAGCTGGACTTGCTCTACGTCGCCCCCGAACGCGCCAGCCAATCCTACTTCCGCGATCTGCTCTCGACCGCGCGCATCGCGCTGTTCGCGATCGACGAGGCGCATTGCGTGTCCGAATGGGGCCACGATTTCCGGCCCGACTACCGCTTGCTGCGCCCACTGCTCGACGCCTTCCCGCAAGTGCCCCGCCTCGCGCTGACCGCCACGGCGGACAACCACACCCGCGCCGACATCCTCGCCCAGCTCGGCATCCCCAACGAAGGGCTGATCGTCGCCGGGTTTGACCGGCCCAACATCCGCTACACCATCCGCCCGCGCGACAATGCCATGCGGCAGTTGAAAGCCGTGGTGGACGAGAACCCCGGCCCCGGCATCATCTACGCCCCCACCCGCGCTCGGGTCGAGCAGCTCGCGACCAGCCTCGCGACGGCTACCGGGCGCCGGGTGCTGCCCTATCATGCCGGGCTGGACGCCGACGTGCGCGCGCGCAACCAGGCCGCGTTCGTCGCGTCCGAGGACATGGTGATGGTGGCGACGGTCGCCTTCGGGATGGGCATCGACAAGCCCGACGTGCGCTTCGTCGCCCATGCCGGCATCCCCAAGTCAATCGAGGGCTACTACCAGGAGACCGGGCGCGCCGGGCGTGATGGCGATCCTTCGGTGGCGGTGATGTTCTGGGGCGCCGACGACTTCGCCCGCGCCCGCCAGCGCTTGTCCGAGATCGAGCCGCACCGCCTGCAGTCCGAGCGCCAGCGCCTCGATGCGCTCGCTGGACTGGTCGAAACCGCCGCCTGCCGCCGCGCGGTGCTGCTGCGCCACTTCGGCGAAGACCCGCCCCAGGCCTGCGGCAATTGCGACAATTGCCTGGACCCTGCCGGCGTCATCGACGTGACCGAACTGGCACGCAAGTTGCTGTCCGCTGTCTACCGCACTGGCCAGAGCTATGGCCTGGGCCACCTGGAAAAGGTGCTCGGCGGTGAGGCGGACGACCGCGTGCTGCAGCGCGGGCACGACAAGCTAAGCGTCTTCGGCCTGCTCACCGAGGAGGAGCGCCCTCTGCTCAAGGCCCTCGCCCGCGCCTTGCAGGCACGCGGCAGCCTGACCCCCACCGAACACGGCGGCCTGGCGCTGGGCGGCGATGCGCGCCTGATCCTCAAGGGCGAGGCGAGCGTCCAGATCGTCGTGCCCCCAAAGCCCGCGCCCAAACGCCGGGGCGGGCGCGACGACAGCGCCAACCCGGTCGGCGATCCGCTGTTCGAGGCCTTGCGCGAGTTGCGGCGCACTCTGGCGCAGGAAGCCGGGGTGCCGCCCTACGTCGTATTCCACGATTCCACGCTGCGCGAGATGGCCGCCGCTCGCCCCACCACGCTCGACCAGTTGGGCCGGATCGGCGGCGTCGGCACCCGCAAGCTCGACGCCTACGGCGACGCGTTTCTCGCCGCGATCCGCAACGCGGGCTGAGATAGAGCGGCACCGGCCCTCTCCCCCACCCGACCACCCGCAGGATACTACCGTTGGGTGGTCGGGTGGGGGAGAGGGCCGGTGCCGCCAAATCCGCTTACGGCGGATTTGCAAACGACCCGCTAAACCTTTCCCGCCTGCCGCAATAACCGCTCAGCCCGCGCCAGGTGGGGCCGGTCCAGCATCGCCCCGTTCCGGCCGATCGTGCCCGCGCCGGGGTTGGCGGCAAACAAGTCGACGATCGCCTGCGCCTCGGCCACTTCCTCGGCGCCGGGTGTAAAGGCCGCGTTGATGACGGGCACTTGTGCGGGGTGGATCGCCAGCATGCCGGCAAAGCCATCGCGGCGGGCTTTTTCGGCGCGTGCCTTGAGCGCATCGAGGTTCGTGAAGTCGCCGCTGATCGTCTCGATCGCGGGAACCCCCGCCGCTGCCGCGCCCAGCACCGTCAGACTGCGCGCCAGTTCGTAGGTAAAAGCATAAGATCCATCCTCGTTGCGGTTGGACGACGCGCCGATCGCGTCAGCCAAGTCCTCCGCCCCCCAACTCAAGGCCGCCACGCGCGGGGCGTCTTTGTAGTCGCCGGTGTGGAACATGGCCTGCGCCGTCTCGGTCACCAGCACGATCACCGGGGTCGAGCCTTCTGCGATCCCGTTCGCCACTTCCAGTGCAGACAAGCAATGGTCGAGCCGCTCCACATCGGCCCGGCCATAGACTTTGGGCAACATGATCCCGCCGGGATTGGCCGGCATCGCCGCCGCCAGATCGAGCAACGTATGCGGCCCATCGAACGGGTTGATCCGCACCCACAAGCGATGGCGCTGGCTTGCGTTCGCAGCGATGAAATCACGCACCCGCAGTCTTGCCACCGCCTTCATATCAGGCGCGACCGCGTCTTCGAGGTCGATCAGAACGATATCGGCCTCACCCTCTACCGCCTTGGTCATCTTCTTGTCGCTGTCGCCCGGCGCGAATAGCCAGGAGCGCGCGATGATGGGCGCAAGAATGCGGGGCATTTTAATCCTCTCCACGGCGTATTGGGGCGCACATGCCGAACCCGCGCTGGCCGTCGTTGTTACGCGGGAATTGTTTCAGGCTACAATCCGCGACACAAGGCTTTGAAGCAAAGACGTCGCACGGACGACGAGGTGTTTTGGGCGCGCGGGGCTTTACCCAGCCTGAGATCTACTTCCGCCGTGCCAGCGCCAGCCCGTAGATCACCAGCGCTGTGGCCGCGAACAGGAACCATTGGACCGCGTAGGAGAAGTGGTTGTTGGGAATTTCCGCCGGGTCAGGCGCTGCGCTCGGTTGCAGCCCGGCGAGTGGCGGATCGGCGACCAGGCGTGGGCCTGGGGCGATGATCCCGGTCACTTCCCCGCCCTTCCAGTCCGTGGCGGCGTTCGGCTGCTGGGACCAACCCAGCACCACCAGCGCATCACCGCCGCCCGGCAATGCGCAGCGCACGGTCTGAACCACGCCGGCGTCGCCTTTCGCATTATTGCCGGCGATGCTGCTGCGCGCGCCGACCGAAGCGCAGGTCAGGCGGGCGCGGCGGTAGAGCAAGTCCTCACCCACGCCCCTGGCCGTCCAGGGTACAATCACCGGATCGCGGGCCGCCGAGGCATAGTGCGCCAGCAGCGCTTCCTTCCAGTGCATTCGCTGGAGCTGCCACAGACCCAGCCACACCATCGCGCCCACGGCGATAAGGACGATCAGACTGGCGAAGATGGGAATGCGGCGCGTCATTGGCGTACCCTTGCGCGAAAAGGGCAGCCGAAGCGGTGCCCGGCTGCCCTTTTCGGTATGTCGATCTGGTTCGATCAGTGCGTCGGGTAGCCCCAGCCACCCCAGACGTAGACCGCCACGAACAGGAACAGCCACACCACGTCAACGAAGTGCCAGTACCACGCCGCCGCTTCGAAGCCGAAGTGCTGACGCGGGGTGAAGTCGCCCTTGTGGGCGCGCACCAGGCAGACGATCAGCATGATCGTGCCGACGATGACGTGAAAGCCGTGGAACCCGGTCGCCATGTAGAAGGCCGAGCCGTACGTGTTGCCACCGAAGCCGAACGGCGCGTGGATATATTCGTAAGCCTGGATGGTCGAAAACAGCAGGCCGAGCAGGACCGTTGCCAGCAGGCCCTTTTTCAGGCCATCGCGGTCGCCATGAATCAGCGAATGGTGCGCCCAGGTGACCGTGGTGCCCGAGCACAGCAGGATCAGGGTGTTGAGCAGCGGCAGCGCGAAGGGGTCCATCACCGCCTCGATCGCCTTGGGCGGCCATTGCCCGCCGATCACGTCCGACAGGGTCGAGGGGAACAGCGAGAAGTCGAAGAACGCCCAGAACCAGCCGACAAAGAACATCACTTCCGAAGCGATGAACAAGATCATGCCGTAGCGCTGGTGAAGCTGCACCACCGGGGTGTGATCGCCGGCATGGGCCTCGTTCACGATCTTGGCGAACCACATCCACATGGAACCCAGCAGCAGCGCCAGGCCCAGCCACGGCACGAACACGCCGCCGGGCATCTTGTGCATGAACAGCACCATGCCCGTAGTGAAGGTCAACGCGCCGATCGTGGTCGCCAGGGGGGCGATGTCGGGCGGAAGGATGTGGTAGTCGTGGTGCTTTGTACCGGCCATGGCGCCATCGTCCCCGTTATGCGTATTTCTATCGTTTGCCCCACGTCTTGTGGACGCGCAACTGGCTTATAGTGCGGGCATTAACCGGCTGACTTGCTCTGGTCCAGACTCTTTGCATCCTCGGCAGGTGCAGCCGGGGTCTTGGTAACGTGGAAGGTATAGCTCAGCGTGATCTGCTGCACGTCCTTGTTGTCGGGGTCATTAAGAAACGCCGGATCGACGTAATAGACCACCGGCATCCGCACTTCCTCATGCGGTTTGAGCGTCTGTTCAGTGAAGCAGAAGCATTGAATTTTGTTGAAATACTTCGCCGCCTGCTCAGGCTCCACATTGAAGCTGGCAGTGCCGGTGATGGGCTTGTCCGAATCGTTCTTGGCCCAGAACACCGCCATGTCGCGCACGCCGATCGAGATCGTGTCGGTGCGCTGGAGCGGCTTGAACTGCCAGGGCATCCCGCGCTCGACATTGGCATCGAAGCGGATCGACAGGGTCTTGCCGCTGTCTTTGATCGTCGCTGCCTGCGCCTCGTCCACACGCCGGGTGGTGCCATCGAACCCGGTCGCCTCACAGAAGATGCGGTAGAGCGGCACCGACGCGAAGCCCAAGCCCAGCATCGCCGCCGCCGCGCCGCCGGCCATCAGCGCGATCCGGCCGTTGCTCTTGCCGGGACTGCCTTTGCCCGGGCGGGGAGGCTTGCTCATCGGCTTAGCTCATCTTCGCGATCGAGATGAAGAACACCAGGATCGCGAAGCCCGCCAGGCTGAAAGCGAGCACGCGATTGCGGCTTTTGCGGATCTGCTGGATCGTGCGTGTGTCGTTGGGTTCTTGCATGACGCGGGCTTTCTCAAACTGGGATGAAGCGGTCGACCACCAAGGCGGCGAACAGCGCGAACAAGTAGAGGACCGAATAGGCGAACAATTGCTTTTCCGGCTTCATCGCATCGTCGGGGCCAGCACGCTCGCGCAAGCCCACCCGCACCGACAGCGCCAGGAATACCGACGACAGGATTAGCGCACTGACGCCATAAATCGCGCCGGTGTGATGGCCAGGCAGCCACCACGGCACCATGCTGAGCGGCAGCAACAGCACGGCATAGATCAGGATCTGCCGCCGCGTCGATTTCTCTCCGGCGACCACCGGCATCATCGGGATGCCGACTTTGGCGTAATCGCTCTTCACGAACAGCGCGAGCGCCCAGAAGTGCGGCGGTGTCCAGAAGAAGATGATCGCAAACAGCACCACCGGCATCAGCGAGACATGGCCCGTCGCCGCGACCCAACCGATCAGTGGCGGGAACGCACCGGCGCCGCCGCCGATGACGATGTTCTGCGGAGTGCGCGGCTTGAGCCATACGGTATAGATCAGAGCATAATAAACGATCGAGACGGCCAGGATCGCGGCGGCCAGCCAGCCGATCGCAAAGCCCATCAGGAACACCGAGGCGGCGCACAGCATACCGGCGAAGTCGCGCGCGGTGGTGCGATCGAGCCGTCCCTGGGGCAACGGCCGCTGCGCGGTGCGCTTCATTCCGGCGTCAAGATCCGCCTCCCACCACTGGTTGAGCGCGGCGGCGCCCCCTGCGCCCATGGCGATGCACAGGATCGCGGTGAAGGCCAGCACCGGGTGGATGCGTTCGGGCGCGGCCAAAAGGCCGCACAGCCCGGTAAAGATCACCAAGCTCATCACGCGCGGCTTGGTCAGCGCGAACAAGTCACGCCAGTCGGCCGGGAGGGGATGCGTCGTCACCGTCATGTCGCCGCCTATACGCGCGGTGGGCAGCGGGGGCAAAGGCAAAGCCCTAATCCCTTTTGAGCTGCAAACGCAGCATTTCGCAGTCCAGCGACACACCACCAACGCGATAGGCATCGCGTTCCATGGCATAGCTCTCGAACCCAGCCTTCTTGTAGACGGGTGCCCCGGCGGTCGTGGCGCCAGTCAGCAGAACTTCTACATGGTTGCGCGCATGACCGATAAGCGCCTCAACAAGCCTTAGGCCCAAGCCCCGGCCACGGTAGCTGTCCCGCACATACACGCCCCACATTTGACCTTTGTGAGCCAGCTTCGGAAGTTTCTCGACGTAGAAACCACAGGAGCCGATCAAGTTCGTGCCATCAAAAAGCCCCAGCAAAACGTCCGGCATGGCCGGAATGCCACGCTGCCACGCTTCGTCAGCGTGGGCTCTTGCCTGATCTAGATCCGCGAAAAAGCCTTCGGGATTGCGCTCGAGCATCTCGAGCCTGAGCACGCGCCAAGCCATTGCATCATCGACCGTCAAAGGCCGAATTACGCACTTTGCCATAGTCAGTCTTTCAAAGGAACGGGGCCGACAGGACACCCCATCGACCCCGCGATACCTCAGCAATGTCCGAAGGATCAGTGGTGATGCGAATCTTCGATCACCGGCAAAGTTTCGAACTGGTGGTACGGCGGCGGGCTGGACAGCGTCCATTCCAGCGTGGTCGCACCTTCGCCCCAGTAGCTGTCGCCTGCCTTCTTACCGGCGGTGAAAGCGTAGATGATGTTGACGAACCACACCACCATCGAGCTGGCCATGACCATGTAGCCGATCGTGGCGATATGGTTCCAATGCTCGTAAGCCTCGGCATAGTCAGGATAGCGGCGCGGCATGCCCTGCAGGCCCAGGAAGTGCATCGGGAAGAAGATCATGTTCACGCCCACGAAGAAGATCCAGAAGTGGACGTGGGACAGGAACTCCGAGTGCATCTTGCCGCTCATCTTCGGGAACCAGTAGTAGAACCCGGCGAACAGCGCGGTGACCGCACCCAGCGACAGCACGTAGTGGAAGTGCGCGACGACATAGTAGGTGTCATGCACCACGTCGTCGATGCCGCCATTGGCGAGCATGACGCCGGTTACGCCGCCCACGGTGAACAGGAAGATGAAGCCGAGCGCCCAGACCATCGGCGACTTGAACTCGACCGAGCCGCCCCACATCGTCGCGATCCACGAGAAGATCTTGACCCCCGTGGGGACCGCGATGACCATCGTGGCGGCGGTGAAGTACATCTTGGTGTTCACCGACAGGCCGGTGGCGTACATGTGGTGCGCCCACACGATGAAGCCGACCACGCCGATCGCGACCATGGCGTAGGCCATGCCGAGGTAGCCGAACACCGGCTTGCGGCTGAAGGTCGACACGATCTGCGAGATTATGCCGAAGCCGGGCAGGATCATGATGTACACTTCGGGGTGACCGAAGAACCAGAACAAGTGCTGGTACAGGATCGGATCGCCACCGCCCGACGCGTCGAAGAAGGTGGTGCCGAAGTTGCGGTCGGTCAACAGCATGGTGATCGCGGCGGCCAGGACCGGCAGCGACAGCAGCAGCAGGAACGCGGTGACCAGCACCGACCATACGAACAGCGGCATCTTGTGCATGGTCATGCCAGGCGCGCGCATGTTAAAGATGGTGGTGATGAAGTTGATCGCGCCCATGATCGAGCCAGCGCCGGCCAAGTGGAGCGCGAAGATGCCGAAATCGACCGCCGGCCCCGGCGAGCCCGAGGTGGACAGCGGCGCATAGACGGTCCAGCCAGTGCCCGCGCCCAGCCCCGTGCCGCCCGGCACGAAGACCGAGCTCATCAGCGAGCAGAAGCCCGCCACGGTCAGCCAGAACGAGATGTTGTTCATGCGCGGGAACGCCATGTCCGGCGCGCCGATCATGAGGGGCACGAACCAGTTGCCGAAGCCGCCGATGATGGCGGGCATGACCATGAAGAACACCATGATCAGGCCGTGGGCCGTGATCAGGACGTTCCACACGTGCAGCGTCGAGTTAAAGTCCGGGTTGGTCGCGCCGAACCAGCGGGCGAACGTATCGAGATACTGGATGCCCGGGTGGTTCAGCTCCACGCGCATCATGCCCGAAATAGCGCCACCGATGATCCCCGCGAAAATCGCGAAGATCAGGTACATCGTGCCGATGTCCTTGTGGTTGGTCGACATGAACCAGCGGGCGAAGAACGCCGGCTTGTGATCATGGTCGTGGTGGCCGTGCTCTTCCGTATGCGCTTGGAAGTGATCAGCGGTGGTTGCCATGGTCTGACCTGTGTCCCCGTAATCTCGTTGTTATCTTATTCGGCTTCGGCAGTGGCGTCGGTCGCGGGCTCGGAAGCCCCGTCGGCAACCGCTTCGCTGGGCGCGGGCGCCGGAGCGGAGGTGGTCGCCGCAGACTTGTGCGTATCGATCGCACCGCCGGCATGGGTCAGGACCCAGGCGTTGTACTTATCACGCGGCAGCGCCTCGACCGCGATCGGCATGTAGCCGTGCTTGGCGCCGCACAGTTCAGAGCACTGGCCGTAGTATACGCCCGGCTTTTCGACCAGCAGAACCTTTTCGTTGATGCGGCCGGGAACGGCGTCGAGCTTGAACCACAGCGAGGGCACCGCGAACGAGTGGATCACGTCGGCAGCGGTGATCTGCAGGCGAATCGGCTCGCCCACCGGCACGACCATGCGGTTGTCGACCTCGAGGTGCGACGGGCCGTCCCAAGGACGAGTGCCGACTTCGCGCACGCCATTGTTGATGGTGGGCTGGCCAGGGATGTTCAGCATGTTCGAGATGACCTCGAAATCGCCGTTGTCCGGGTAGCCATACGTCCAGAACCACTGGTTGCCGGTGACCTTGATGGTCAGGGCTTCCTTGGGCGCAGGCTTGTACTGCTTGGCGATGAGATCGATCGAAGGCACCGCGATGCCGATCAGGATCAGCACCGGCAACAGCGTCCATACCACCTCGAGCACGGTGTTGTGGCTCGTCTTCGAAGGGATCGGGTTGCGGCGACGGTTGAACAGCACCACAACCGCCAGGATCAGCGCGAGCACCAGCAGGCAGATGCCCACCATGATCGGCATCAGCACCACGTTGTGGATCCACGCGCCATATTCGCCGAGCTTGGAATATTGCTTCTGCAGGCCGATCGCATCGGGGACGGGCATGCCCACGCCCGTGGTCGGCGTCATCGGCGTGTAGCTGCCGGCGCTGGGCGCCGCGACCGAAGCCGGAGCCGCAGGGGTCGAAGCTTCCGCAATCGGAGCGGTCTGGGCGACAGCCGTGACCGCGTAGGGAGCAGCAAGAAGGGCAATGGCGAGGCCGGCTGCCTTTGCGGCGCGGACTGTAGAACGTGCAGTGCTGGCAAAGTTCATCGTGTTCTTGCTTCCGTTTTGCCTTGACGCGTGAAAGAGCCTTGCTTCCCTAACGCGTCCCCCCAATAGCGGAGACAAAAGCCCCCCTTGTCCGCGCCTATACGCGCGCTTGCCGCCTGCCTCAAGCGGCACTAGGGGAATTTTTGCCCGACGGCGCTGCAGACACGCGCCAGAAACACCAATAGTGCGAGGCGAATAGCCTCGAAGGAATAGTGTCCGATGACCGAAGACGACGTGCTCGGAGAGTTTCGCGCCAGCCAGGCCTTGCTGGAAGGGCACTTCCTGCTTTCTTCCGGACGGCACAGCGCGCACTATCTGCAATGCGCCCGCGTGCTGATGAACCCGCAGCGCGCCGAGCGACTGGCAACCGCACTGGCGGCCCGGCTGCCTGCCGCCATCCGCAACGCGATCACCAAGGTCGTCTCGCCGGCGATGGGCGGGGTCATTATCGGTCAGGAAATGGGCCGCGCGCTGCAAGTCGATGCGATGTTCGTCGAGCGCCCCACCGGCACTTTCGAACTACGCCGTGGCTTCGCGCTGGAGCCGGGCGACAAAGTGCTGATGGTAGAAGACGTGGTCACCACCGGCTTGTCCAGCCGCGAGGCGATCAAGGCCATCGAGGAAGCAGGCGGCGAAGTGATCGCGGCGGTTTCGCTGGTGGACCGCACCGCCGGGCAAGTGGACCTGGGGGTGCCGTACTACCCGCTGGTCGCGCTCAATTTTCCGACATATGGCCCTGACGAACTGCCGCCGGAACTGGCCGCCACCCCGGCGGTCAAGCCCGGCAGCCGCGCAAAGCCCTAAGGCGACACGACTTGGCAAACGTCCATAATCCAGGCCGCCTGCGGCTAGGCGTCAACATCGATCACGTTGCCACCATCCGCAACGCGCGCGGCGGCGAGCATCCCGACCCGGCCCGCGCCGCGCAGATCGTCGCGCTCGCCGGGGGCGACGGCATCACCGTCCACTTGCGCGAGGATCGCCGCCACATCCGCGACGACGACCTTATCCGCGTGGCCGATGCGACCGGACTGCCGATCAACTTGGAAATGGCCGCGACCGACGAAATGCTGGCGATCGCCCTGCGGCACAAGCCGCATGCCGCCTGCATCGTCCCCGAACGGCGCGAGGAACGCACGACCGAAGGCGGCCTCGATGCTGCGGGCCAGCACAACCGCCTGGCCCCGATCGTCGCCCGCCTGACGGACGCGGGCATCCGCGTTAGCTTGTTCATCGCCCCCGAACCGCACCAGATCGAAGCGGCGATGCGGCTGGGCGCGCCGGTGGTCGAATTGCACACCGGCGAATATGCCCATGCCCACGGCGAGCAAATCGCGATCGAGATACGCCGGATCGCCGACATGGCCGCGCTCGCCGCCAAGAACGGCATCGAGCCGCACGCTGGCCACGGCCTGACGTTCGAAAACGTCCAGCCGATCGCCGCCATCCCGCAACTGGCGGAACTCAACATTGGTCACTACCTCATCGGCGAGGCGATCTTCATCGGGCTGGAAGCCAGCGTGAAGAAAATGCGCTTGCTGATGGACGAGGTGCGGTGACGCAAACGACCGGCAGGGCCGTAGCGGGATATTGGGGACTTTTTGCGCTCAATTTGCCGGGCGTATGCCTGCTGGTTTATTCAGCCGTGACCGTCACGCACGGCTTGACCGGAATGTCCGGCCTACCTTTCGATTGGAAAAGGGGCCTCTCAATTCTCTTCGTCGTGATCCCAGCTTTCTTTGCGGTGAGAAATGTCGTTCGCGCCCACTCTGAAAAAACTCACGGAGATATTCAGAACGCGCATCGGATGCTGCTCAACTCGATCTTGGCGATCTGGTTATATTTCGTGGGCGGCCTTTGGCTTTTAATGCACGCGTTCGGTGATTGACGCACAATTGGTGATGACAACCGCACGAACTAGGAAGTGGTCATGATAATCAGGCTGGAAGCGCGCACTGATGGACGAGGTGCGTTGAACACACGGACGCCAATCCTCCCCGGTACGGGGAGGGGGACCACCCGCAGGGTGGTGGAGGGGCACAGGCCGCATGTCCTGACCTTCCACCCTCGCTTAAACCGAGGGCGCCCCTCCACCATGCTGCGCATGGTCCCCCTCCCCCGCAGGGGGAGGATATGATCATCGGCCTCGGCTCGGACTTGTGCAACATCGAGCGCATCCAAAATTCGCTCGACCGGTATGGCGACCGGTTTCTCCATCGCGTCTTCACCGAACTGGAACGCGCCAAGGCCGCTCGTCGCCCGCACACGATCGCCGGAACACTCGCCAAACGCTTTGCCGCTAAGGAAGCGTTTTCCAAGGCAGTCGGCACCGGGTTCAAGGCCGGTGTGTTCATGAAGGACATCGGCGTCGTCAACGCTCCGTCCGGCGCACCGACGCTGGCGCTGACGGGCGGCGCAAAACTGCGGCTTGACGCCCTCACCCCGCACGGTCACGAAGCCGTGGTTCATTTGACGCTCACGGACGACCACCCATGGGCACAAGCCTTCGTCGTCATCGAAGCGCGCCCGCTTCTCCACCCCTGATTCGAGACCCCGCGACCCCCATGAGCGAACAGACCCTCGGACAGCCGGCTGCGTCCGCGCGCAAGGCCAAGCCCACCACCAACTGGCTGCAAGAAGTGCGCGGCTTGTTCCTGATGCTGCTGGCGGTG
The DNA here is from genome assembly GCF_000272475.1 of Novosphingobium sp. Rr 2-17. Taxonomy (GTDB): domain Bacteria; phylum Pseudomonadota; class Alphaproteobacteria; order Sphingomonadales; family Sphingomonadaceae; genus Novosphingobium. The sequence goes on along the minus strand of NZ_AKFJ01000084.1, from coordinate 88,185 downwards.
CTGGCGTTCCATTCGTTCATCGCCAAGCCGTTCTACATCCCCTCGATCTCGATGATGCCGGGCCTGCTGGTGGGAGACCGTCTGGTCGTCTCGAAGTATCCTTATGGCTGGAACTGGTCTTCGCTGAGCTTTCACTTGATGCCGCGCGGCACCTGGCGGACCAGTTCCGCCGTGCCGGAATATGGTGACATCGTGATCGTCGTACCGGGTAACCGCAAGGAAGACCTTATCAAGCGCGTGGTCGCCCGCCCGGGAGACCGCATCGCCGTGATCGATGGCCGCATCCGCCTCAACGGCAAGTTCATTCCCCGCACCGTCGAGGCGCCCGTGCAGATCCCGGCGGACGATGCGCTGACCTGCGATGGTCAGTCGCGCGGCCATTGCTACGACGGCTTCGAGGATTACCGCATGCGCTTGCCCAGCGGGCGGTACGTCTATGAGATGCCGACCTACCGCGAAACCTTGCCCAACGGCGCGAGTTACCAGGTGATCGACTATACTACTCAGGACCTGGACAACTTCGATGAAATCACCGTGCCCGAAGGTCGCGTTTTTCTGATGGGCGATGATCGCGATCGTTCGGCCGATAGCCGCGCACCGTTCGATAACGACGCGCTGGGCAACCCCGGCGGCGGCCTGGGCGGCCCCGTGCCGATATCAGACATCGGCGGCCGGGCAGAATTCATCACCTTCTCGCTCGACGGCACCCAGACCTGGAACCCGCTGACCTGGTGGGGCGCCATGCGAAACGGGCGTGCGTTCACCTCGCTGCGGCCCAAGATCGACCCCGCCTACGCTCAGAAGACCGCCGAGTGAAGGCCGACAGCGCCGATCAGACGGAGGCTGCGTCCACCCGCGCCGGACCTGCGGATATCTCCGATCCGCTGATCCGCACCGAAGCCCGCAAGGCGTTCGTCTGGATCGGCATCGCCGCCTTGTTCGGGCTGGCCGTGTTCCTTTCGCAGTCGCTGCTGGTGATCTTCGGCGGCGTCGTGTTTGCCGCCCTGATCGATGGCGGTGCGCGAATGATCGCGCGGGTGCTACCGATCCCGCGCGGCTGGCGTGTGGCGCTGGTGATGCTGGCAGGGCTCGCCTTCTTCTTCTGGCTGGGCAAGTTCGCCGGTAGCCAGATCACCAGCCAGGCTGCCGAACTGCCTGCCACGATCGAGAGCCAGTTCCATCGGGCGATGGGCTGGCTGAGCAACCACGGCGTACAGATTCGCATCGGTGACGTTCGCTCGATCGCGGAGCAGGCGATGGGCGGGATCGGCCAGGTCACCGCTGCCGTCGGCGGGCTGATCGGCGGCATGACGACCATTTTCCTGATCTTGGTTCTGGGCACCTACTTCGCACTGGAACCACAGCTTTATCGGCGCGGCGTCGGCTGGATGCTCCCGCTGGAGCGGCGCGATCATTTCGAGGGTACTGCGCAACGGATGGGCCGCGCCTTGCGCAGACTGCTGCTGGGCCGCGTCATCGGCATGACCGTGGAAGGCGCGTTTACTTGGATCATGCTGCAGGTCTACGGGGTGCCGATGGCTGCGCTATTGGGGCTTATCACGGGCCTGCTGGCGTTTCTGCCCAACATCGGCGCACCGATCTCTGGCGCTATCATGGTGCTGGTTGGCTTCTCGGTGAACGTCGAGACGGGGTTATATACCATCCTCGTCTATTCTTTGATCCACGTGATCGACGGATATCTGGTTGTGCCCTACATCGCCCGCAAGACGGTGGATCTGCCGCCTGCCCTGGTCCTGGCTGCACAGCTCATCATGGGTGTCTTGTTTGGACTTTTGGGCTTGGCCCTGGCAGATCCGCTGGTGGCGATGATAAAAATCTGGCTGGAGCGTGAGGCGGACCGAAACAGCGGTGAGGCCGACCCCGATTTCGCGCCGCTCTCGCAAGACTAGCCGCCGAATCTAGGGTGGCCCGCAAATTTCTCTACCTGATCGCAGGTCTGATCGTCCTGATTCTGGCAGCGATGATCGCGTTAAGCGTCTGGTCCGAAGATTTGAGCGAATGGGCGTTCGTGCCCGACGTCCCCTTCGCGCCGCAACCCGCCAAAGCACCCAACGCGTGGGAAACCCCGGCCATGTGGATCGCGCGACCGGGGCTGGCCAACGATCCCTCGCGCTGGCTGCCGAGCGGTGTCTCCCGCCCGGTGGCACAACTGCCGGTCGCGGTGTTCTTCGTCCACCCGACCAGCTACATCGAGAAGGGCGCATGGAACGGCGACCTCGATGATCCTACCGCCCGCACGCGTTCGGCCTTGTTCGTGCAAGGCATGGCAAGCCCCTTCAACGCTGCCGCCGAACTGTGGGCACCGCGCTATCGTCAGGCCGCTGTTGGCGCTTTCCTTACCGACAAGCCCGAGGCCGACGCCGCGCTCGACCTGGCTTACCGCGACGTACTCGCCGCGTTCGATGCTTTCGTAAAGCACGTCCCCAGCGGTCAGCCGATCGTACTGGCAGGTCACAGCCAAGGCGCCTTTCTGCTGCGCCGGCTGATGCGGGACCGTGTCGCCGGCAAGCCGATCGCGCGCCGGATCGCAGCGGCCTACCTTATCGGTTGGCCGGTGTCGTTGACCCATGACTTGCCCCGCATGGGCCTGCCCGCCTGCGCGCGGGCTGACCAGTCCGGCTGCGTGGCAAGCTGGCTCTCGGTAGCCGACCCCGCCGACACCACTTCGCTGATGCGGGCTTATGCCCGCCGACGTGGATTGGATGGACAACCGGTGGGCACCAGTCCATTCGTATGCACCAACCCGCTCACCGGGCGCGGTGGCGAGGCCGGTGCGCCGGCGACGCTGAATCTGGGCACCCTAGTCCCGCAACTGGAAAAAGCCGGCGAGGGCAACGATACACGCGCCGACCAAGGGGCAGGGGCCGAGATGGCGGTCGGCGTGGTGCCCGCCGCCTGCGGGGCCGACCATTTCCTCCACATCGGTCCGCCGCCAGCCTTGGACATGGGGCCTTATGTGCTTCCGGGAAACAACTACCACCTCTATGACGTAACGCTGTTCTGGGCGAATGTGCGCGCGGATTTCGAAAGGCGGGTTACAGCATGGCAAGCAGCGCAAGCGGCGCGGTAGTCACCACGAGCGCGCTGGCGTTTCGCGATGCCCTGCCGCAAGCCGGCGCGCTGATCGGGCTGGACCTCGGCACCCAGACCATCGGCGTGGCATTCTGCGATGCCGGCTGGCGCTTTGCCTCACCCGACAAGACGCTCAAGCGCGGCAAATTCGGGGCGGACAAAGCCCTGCTACAAGGCCTGATCGCGCAGCGATCGGTGTGCGGGATCGTCATCGGCCTGCCGCTCAACATGGATGCGAGCGAGGGGCCCCGCTCGCAGTCGAGCCGGGCCTATGCCCGCAATCTGGCCGTGCTGGGCCTGCCGATCCTGCTATGGGACGAGCGCTGGTCAACCACTGGCGCGGAGCGGGACTTGATCGCGCAGGATATGAGCCGCGCCAAACGCGCTGTGCGGATCGATTCGGCAGCCGCGGCCGTGATCCTCCAGGGCGCGATCGACGCGCTTGCCGGTGGACTTTTTTAAGGCACTTCAGCGCCCCGCAAGCGCCGCACCGTCGCGGCGACCGCGCGACTTCCCGAATTTTCCGCCTCGCGCCAAACCTCGTCGCGGGCAGCCTCGTCCTTCGCCACGCTGGCCAGCGCGCGCCAAGCAGCGATCCGCATGCGAGCGCTGGGATGATGCCGGCCAAAACGAATGGCCAGGTCTTTCGCCTCCTCGCTGCCCAGCCCGACCGCGATGCGCAAGAACGCTTCGCTGGGGCCGTGCCCGAGTACGCGCGAAATACGCCCGGCATCGACATCGAACAAATAGTGGTCCGTCCACCCTTGCGCTGGGTGAAGATGCACCACCGCCAGCGATGCGGAAAGGCTTTGCGGCGGATGGTGAAGCTGCACATCGCGGTTGGCGCGATAATGGACAAGCCGCCCCCGGTCGAACTGCGTACGTCCCAGCAGACGCAAGTCGACCGGCTCGTCATGCCAGCCTTCGACCTGCGTATGATCGTATTCGAAATCATCCACGGTCAAACCTGGACCGAAGTAGCCGAGCCTCAGGAAATCGAAATTGTGGTCATGGGCAACGCCGTACCCGAATGCCCGCGCGCCGCTCGCCCGGAACACGGCTTCTTGCGGCGAAGGCCAGATGCTGGCGACGATCGCAAAATCACCGCGCCCCGGCGTCGAAAGCAGGATGCGGTTGGCCTGGGCGCCATCCACGGCGACGGAGGCCTCGCCCACCGACCGGCGACCGGCAAGCCAGTCGATCAAACAGTCTGCCAGGAACGAGCGATCGTTGCCCAGCCGCCCCAGCCAGCTGGCCGCGTGGGAAATGCTCTCTCCTTCGGCCGGGTCGAACCCCCATACCGTCAGCGCCTCGCAACATTCTTCCAGGGTTGCGCTGGTGGGATCGCGCACTTCGATCAGCCGGGCCATGTCTGTCCCGCTTCCAGCGTCGCGTACAAAGACATCGCCTGCGCGCTCAGACTATCGTCGACTGTCGAGGCGATGCGCGAGAGCAACTTCATGCCCGCTTGCACATCGAGCGCGGTGGTTTCGCGCAAGGCCTGCCAGCGCACAGCGTCGCCTGCCGTGCCTTCCTGGTTGAGCGCGATGCGCGCCATCACTGGCATCGCATCGTGCCGCTCCATCGCCCCCAGCAGCGCCACGGCCAGTTCACTGCGGCTGTCGTCGCGGCTGGCGCTGGCCTGGCGCAGCAAGGCACCGTCCGGCAAGCTGTGTTCGCAGACCGGGCCGGCGTCGCCCAGCCGGCGCTCTAGCCGCAGCACTGCCAGCGAACCGTTGACTCGCCGCACATGCAACGCCTCACGCGGGCCGTAGCGATACTGCACGTCGCCCTGGGCCAGGGAAATGCGGCTAGAATGGATCACGGTGCCGCCGTCGCTGCGATCACGCCGGATGATATGCTCCCCACACGCCTCACCCGCCACTACCCGCATCCAGCTCTCGACGGGCTGAAAACGCACGGTTCGAGGAGGCGGCAGCGCCGCTAGCGCAGGGCCATCATAGACTGTCAGGGCTAAAGTCGCGTTTCCGGCGCTGGCAAGGATCAGCGTGGGCACGGCATCGCGGCTACCGTGCGGGATAGGAACCTGGCCAAGCGGATAGCCATCCAGCGCGGCGACGCCTGCTGCCATCAGGCTTGCGACAAAGCATCCGGCCTCGGATGAGTGGGGCGCAAACAGCGCGGCCAGCGCGGCACTTTGGTCCAACGCGGCGCCCTTGCCGAACCGCTTGAACGCAGCGAGGACGCGCGCAACCGGCGGGTCCGCTCGCCAAACCCTGAACGCGCGCGTCAGTTCGTATTGCCCGCGTCGCCAATCGCTATCGTCCTGGCGCAGCTCCCCCAGTATTTTGCGCCATTCCATGACGGCCTGTCATCCGTGGCCGTTAACCGCCATCAGGCAGGACAACAGATCACCCACGTTATCGTCATTAGCATCGCGACGCGCATCGTCTTCCTGACTGCCGAAGAACGCCCAAGGTATATCCAGGTCCGGCAGGATAGCGCGGTCCACTCCAACCGGCTGCGCAGGTCTCACCCACAATTCCATCGTGTCCTCATTACCGTAATATGTCGCGCCCGTATGTTTACGGGTGCATCAAGCAGCCAGACGCGTTGAATTAAAAACTTGTAAGCTACGACGAACCGTTGCCGGAAAAGCGCCACTTACCGGCCATCGGCGTACGCCCGAGGGACATGTGGGAGATCGTCGCCAGGTAAATTCTCTATCCGGGGAAGTGCTTAGCCGGATAACAAACCGCTTATAGCGGAGCGCGCAGAACAATCGCGAGGCCGGCATCCCTATCCACGTCAGTTCCCGGTTCGATCGCAATGCGTCGCGCATCCGCCCGCGCGCGGTCGAGGATAGCCGATCCCACGCCCGATTCGAACGCGACGATGTCCGCTGTTCCCAGCAATCGTGCCTCGCGCAAGGTGAGGTCATCGGGATTATCACTGCGCAACACGATCTCGATAATTTCGTCCGCAGTGGCCGCCTGCGTGCCCGCCAACCAGCGCTCCACCGATTGCGGCGTCGCGTCCGCGAGCGGATCGAGCACCCCGCCCGGCGCCAGCGCCGCATCGAGCGCCCGCCTGCGCCCTGCGGCATCGGGGAAGCGCGCACGCAACTGGGCGCGGGCATCGTAAAGGGCGCTCGCCAACATGCCCATCGACGCGGGAAGGATTTGTTCGAGACGCAACCGCAACTGCTTGGCCAACCCCGCCGACGCTCCGCCGGTGCCGATCGCCAGCAGCACAGGCGAACGATCGAGGATCGAAGGCACCGTAAAATCGCACAGTGCCGGTCGATCGGTGACATTGACCAGCAGGCCAGCCGCGCGGGCATCGCGGGCGCCCGCTTCGCCGGCGGCATCGTCATCGCACGCGACGAAGGCCAGGCGCGCGCCCTTCCCTATGCCCAGGGCAAGGTCGTCGATCACCACCCCGCCCGCCCGTTCGACCAACCGCCGCTTCGCCTCGGCGGCTTCCCCCGCCCCCAGCACGACGACCGGCTGGCCGGCGATGCGATGGAACAACGGGAGGCTGTCGATCATCGGGTCAGCCCAACCAGTCCGGCACTTGCTCGATTTCCAGGATGGTCGCCGGGTCGATGCGACTGGCCACCAACGCCCACTTGTCGCCGTCTGCCATCACTTCGGGCACCAGCGCCCGGCTGTTGTAAGTGTTGGCCATTGTCGCGCCATAAGCCCCAGCGGTACGGAACACTGCGAGGTCACCGCGCTGGACGACGTCGATCTCACGCTCGCGCGCGAACGTGTCCGAGCTTTCACAGATAGGGCCGGCGATGTTGGCTACGAACGTCTCGCCGGTCGGGCGCACCGCAGCAAAGTCATGCCAGGCATCGTACATCGCGGGACGGGCCAGGTCGTTCATCGCCGCATCAACGATGACCCAGGGATGGCCGGAACCACGCTTTACCCGCACCACTTCAGTGACGAGCACGCCCGAGTTACCGGAGATCACTCGCCCCGGCTCGAACATCAGCGTCACATCCCAATCCTTTGCCACGTCTGCCACCATCCGCCCGTAGTCCTCCGGTGTTGGCAGCGCATCGCCAGCCTTGTAGGGCACGCCCAGCCCCCCGCCGAGGTCCATGTGGGTGACTATGTGACCTTGGCCGCGCAGTAATTCCATCAACGCGCCCATCTTTACGAAGGCTTCGCGCGACGGTTCGAGGTCGGTGATCTGACTGCCGATGTGGACGGCCAGGCCGCGCACATCCAGCCCCGGCAATGCCGACAGGCGAGCGTAGATGGCAGCCGCGCTGTCATAAGCGACGCCGAACTTGTTCTCGGCCTTGCCGGTGGAGATCTTGGCGTGGGTGCGCGCGTCCACGTCCGGGTTGACGCGCAAGGCGCATGGCGCGGGCTTGCGCAGCGCCTGGGCGATCTCGGCAAGCTCGATGCCTTCTTCCTCGCTCTCTAGGTTGAACTGGCCGATGCCGGCGCGCACTGCCGCGATCATCTCGGTGCGTGTCTTGCCGACGCCCGAGAAAACGATGTCCTGCGGCTTGATTCCCGCCGCCAGCGCGCGGTTCATTTCGCCTTCCGAGACGACGTCGGCGCCGTAGCCTTGCTTGGCCAGCACCCGCAATACCGCAAGGTTGGGGTTCGATTTGACCGCGAACGCAATGTGGACGTTGGGCAAAGCGGACAAGGCCTGGCGGAACACTTGTGCGTGGCGTTCCAGCGTGGCGCGCGAATAAACGTACACGGGAGTGCCTACTGCATCGGCAATCGCCGTCAACGGCACGTCCTCGGCGTTCAGCGTGCCGTTGGCGTAAGCGAAATAATCCATGGGAGCATCCTGTCAGGCAATCGCGCGCCGCTTCACAACGGGGCGCTTCGTTCTAGCGTCGATCAGGCGCCTCTTTCACTCGGGCGGCGGAAGATCGAAGGGATCGTCTGCGCGTTGCTCTGAGCGTGTACGCAGTTCCACCGTGCGTTCCGGGACGGCGATCGCCGGCAGTTTCATCAGCTCGACGGCATCGGGCTGGGTGCCGCGACCATAGGGCGCGGGGGGCAAGTGCTGCCCCGGTTTGAGCGCCAGGTTCGCGCGTTGGCCGCAAGCCGCCAGCGCAATCAACAAGACGAAGATGGTAGCCTTGCGCATCGTTATCGCCTTCTATTACAGACCCGGCCCATTACAAACACAGCCTATTACAAACACAGCCTATTACAAACCCAGCGTCGTGCGCGCCTGGGCCACGCGCAAACGCACCTGGTCGGGCGCGGTTCCACCGTGCGACTTGCGCGCGGCTACCGAAGCCTCGACCGACAAGGCTTTGAATACGCGCTCGTCTATACGGCTGTCGATCACTTTCAGATCAGCCAGCGGCAACTGGTCAAGCGCCACCCCGCGCTGCTCGGCCAGCTTCACCGCCGCGCCGGTGATGTGGTGCGCTTCACGGAACGGAATGTCCGCCTGGCGTACCAGCCAGTCTGCCAAATCGGTGGCGGTGGCAAAGCCCAGTTCGGCAGCCGCGCGCATCCGCTCGGTCCTGAAGCGAGTTTCCGCGACCATGCCGGTCATCGCCGCAACCGACAGCGCCAGCAGGCTCGCCGCCTCGAACACGGGCGGCTTGTCATCCTGCATGTCCTTCGAATAGGCGAGCGGCAGGCCCTTCATGGTGATCATCAGCGCGGTCAGGCAGCCGACGATCCGCCCGGAATGTCCGCGTACCAGTTCCGCCGCATCCGGGTTCTTCTTCTGCGGCATGATCGAACTGCCGGTGGACAGCGCATCGGGCAGCGTCACGAATCCGAACGGCTGGCTGGCCCAGATGATGAATTCTTCGGCCAGGCGCGACAGGTGCAGGCTGCATTGCGCGGCGGCCATCAGGAAATCGAGCGCGAAGTCGCGATCGGACACCGAATCGAGGCTATTGTCAGTCGGCGCGGAAAAGCCCAGCGCCTGCGCGGTCATGTGCCGGTCAATCGCAAAGCCGGTGCCGGCCAGCGCCGCCGCGCCTAGCGGGCTGCGGTTCATCCGGCGGCGGGCATCGGCAAAACGCGAGCGGTCCCGCGCGATCATCTCGTAATAGGCCATCAGGTGATGGCCCAGCGTCACCGGCTGCGCCGTCTGCAGATGGGTGAAGCCCGGCATGATCGAAGCGGCATGCTCGCCCGCGCGCGTTACCAGCGCCACTTGCAGCGCTTTCAGCCCGCGATCGGCCTGATCGACGGCATCGCGCACCCAAAGGCGGAAGTCGGTCGCGACCTGATCGTTGCGTGAGCGCGCGGTGTGGAGGCGCCCGGCGACCGGCCCGATCAGCTCGGCCAGCCGCGATTCGGTAGTCATGTGGATGTCTTCGAGATCCCAGTCTTCGGGCACCCCGTTTGCCTCGTACTCGGCGGCAACAGCTTCGAGGCCCTTGGTGATTGCGACTGCATCCTCGCCCGAAACGATCTCGCAAGCCCCCAGCATAGCGACGTGCGCCTTGCTAGCCGCGATGTCCTGCCGCCACAGTGCCTTGTCGAATGGGATCGAGGCATTTATCTCGCGCATGATTGCCGACGGGCCAGCCTCGAACCGTCCGCCCCACATCTGGTTGGAGCTACCCGCTTTGTTGTCTTCCAAATCGCTCAAGTCGCTCGTCCTGTTTCCGCTCGCAGGCACGGCGGTCCTGCTGGCCGGGTGCGATAGGCAAAGCGACAAGCAGGCGCAACCGCAGGCTTCGCAAACCGCCGCGTCCACGCCTGCCGCCGCGCAGAAGCTGGACCGTTCGCATAAGGGCACGCCGTTGCCGGCAGTCGTCCTGGTCGACAACACCGGCGAGAGCCTCGACCTGACCTCGCTCAAGGGCAAACCGTTGCTCATCAACTTGTGGGCCACGTGGTGCGCACCGTGCATCGCAGAGATGCCCACCCTCAACGCGCTGATCCAGAAAGAGCATGAGATGGGGATCACCGTCCTGCCGATCTCGCAAGACATGGGCGGAGGCGACAAAGTCCTGGAGATCCTGCGCAAGCGCAAGCTCGACCGCGTCGAGCCCTGGCTCGACGACAAGGGCGACCTTGGCTTCACTTATGGCGGCAACCTGCCAATCACGGTGCTGTTCGACAGCCAGGGCAAGGAAGTGTGGCGCTATACCGGCGGTAACGACTGGACGAGCCCGGCGGCGCTGAAGCTGATCGCGGAAGCGAAGTAGGAGTTAGGGCCGCCCCGCTCTAACACCCCGTCATCCCGGCATCGGGCGGGGTCCAGCCGACATCGCGCCATCGAACCGCTGTTTGTTATCGAGAGCTTAGGAGACCTGTGCGTAGGTGGTCCGCCCCCATCTACTCCGCCCCAATCCTATATCCGCTCCGCTTCCGCTACGGCCTCGCTGGCGCGCAGGGAGCCGACGATGCGGGTCAGGTGGGCCAGATCCGTCACTTCCAGGTCGGCCTCGTACGTGCCGAAAGGCTCGTCGCGCTGGGTCATCTGGAGGTTGGTGACATTGGCGCGGTTGCTGGCGAGGATCTGGGTTACTTCGGCCAGCGTGCCCGGCCGGTTGTAAAGCACGAGGCGCAAGCGACCGACCGAGCCGGTCGTGCGCTCACCCCAGGACAAGTCCAGCCAATCGGCATCGATGCCGTTCGCCAGCGTCAGGCAGTCGATCGTGTGGACTTCCACCTTGTGATCGGGTCGGCGTAGGCCGACGATACGGTCTCCCGGAACCGGGTGGCAGCATTCGGCCAGCTCGAAACCGATGCCCGCGGTCAGCCCGCGAATCGAGATTGCCTGCTCGACATTGGTCCAGTCGGGATTGTCGGGCAGTTCGTCAGTGCTGCCCGGGAGCAGCGCTTCCATCAACTGGCGGTCGGTCAGGCGGGCGGAACCGATAGCAAACATCAGTTCCTCCTCGTCGCGCATGTCCAGGCGGCGCACGGCGGCGGCGAGTGCTTTCTTGCCGATGCGCAAGGGCAGGCGACCAGCGATCTCGTCGTAGAGCTTGGCCCCGATTTCGGCCACTTCGGCGCGCTCCTTGGCGCGCACGGCGCGGCGGATGGCGGCACGCGCCTTGCCGGTCACGACGAAGCCGAGCCAGGGCAGTTGCGGCTCGGATGTGCTGCTCTTGATGATCTCGACGACGTCGCCGTTGACGAGCTGCTTGCGCAGCGGGACGTGGCGACCGTTGATCTTGGCGCCGACCGCCGCATTGCCCAGGTTGGTGTGGACGGCATAGGCGAAGTCGACCGCCGTCGATCCCTTGGGCAACTGGAACAGCGCGCCTTTGGGAGTAAAAGCGAAAATGCGGTCCTGGTAGATCGCCAGCTTAGTGTGTTCGAGCAATTCCTCGGGATCGTGGCTGGCATCGACGATCTCGATCAAGTCGCGCAGCCAGCCCACCTGGCCATCGGGCCGCAGCCCACCCTGCTTGTAGGCCCAGTGCGCGGCGAGACCGAACTCATTGGTGCGGTGCATGTCGCGGGTGCGGATCTGCACTTCTACGCGCATCGACTTGCCATAGATCAGCGCGGTGTGGAGCGACTTGTAGCCGTTCGACTTGGGGGTGGAGATGTAGTCCTTGAACCGCCCCGGGATCATCTGCCAGGTCTGGTGCAGCACGCCGAGCGCCCGATAGCAGTCTTCCACGCTGTCAGTCAGAACGCGAAACGCCATGATGTCGGTGATCTGTTCGAACGTGACATGGCGCTCGGCCATCTTGCGCCAGATCGAGTAAGGGTGCTTCTCGCGACCGGAGACTTCGACCGTCAGGCCCGTCTCTGCCAGCGCCTGCTTGATCCCCAACGCGATCGCATCGACTTGGCCGCCCTCGTGGCTGCGGATCTGCGCGAGGCGACCGGTGATGGTGGCGTAGCCTTCCGGCTCCAACTGCTCGAAGGCAAGCAACTGCATCTCGCGCATGTATTCGTACATGCCCACGCGCTCGGCCAGCGGCGCGTAGATATCCATGGTTTCGCGCGCGATGCGCTGGCGCTTCTCCTCCTTCTTGATGAAGTGGAGCGTTCGCATGTTGTGCAGCCGATCCGCCAGCTTGACGAGAAGAACACGCAAGTCCTCGCTCATCGCCAGCAGAAACTTGCGCAAGTTCTCCGCCGCGCGCTCGCTTTCGGTCATCACGTCGATCTTGGAGAGCTTGGTGACGCCGTCCACCAGTCGCGCCACTTCCGGCCCGAACAGTTTTTCGATCTCTTCGATCGTCGCCAGCGTGTCTTCCACGGTATCGTGAAGCAGCGCGGTCATGATCGTCTGCTGATCGAGCTTTAGCTCGGTCATCAGACCGGCCACTTCGACCGGATGGCTGAAGTAGGGATCGCCGCTGGCACGCTTTTGCGATCCGTGTTTCTGGACCGTGTAGACGTAGGCGCGGTTCAACAAAGCCTCATCGGCTTCGGGCGCGTATTCCTTCACGCGTTCGACAAGTTCGTACTGGCGCAGCATGTGTTCCCTGCATGTCAGCATTTTGCCAGTGGCGACAAGGGGGTAGAGAAGCCCAGCGTGCGGAAAAATGCAGGGCTGTGTGCCATAAAGGTGGCTTGATCGCTTGGCGCAACTGCCCAATACTCCGCCAAGTGACAGAAATCGTCGTTGATCCCTCGCCCTCCAGCACCGGCCCCCGTGTCGTGTTGCCGGCTCGCCCCGAACCTATCCGGCTTGATCCGGCGACTACTGCGGTGATCGTGGTAGACATGCAGAACGCCTACGCCACCAAGGGCGGCTACGTGGACGAGGCCGGGTTCGACGTCGCCCCGGCGCAAGCCGTGATCGGTCGCGTCGGCGAAGTGGTCGATGTGGCGCGCGAGGCCGGCATGGCGATCGTGTTCCTGCAAAACGGCTGGGATGCCGGCTATGTCGAGGCCGGCACGCCGCTGTCGCCCAACTACCACAAGTCCAACGCGCTCAAGACCATGCGCAAGCGCCCCGATCTATCGGGCAAGTTCCTGGCCCGCGGCGGCTGGGATTACGAATTGGTCGATGCCCTGACTCCGCAGGACGGCGACTTGCGCGTTCATAAGCCGCGCTATTCGGCGTTTTTCAACTCGCAGCTCGATTCGGTTTTGCGCGCGCGAGGGATCAGGACGCTGGTGTTCACCGGCATCGCCACTAACGTCTGCGTGGAATCGACCCTGCGCGACGGGTTTCACCTGGAATACTTCGGCATTCTGCTGGAGGATGCGACCCACCACCTGGGGCCGGACTTCATCATGCAGGCGACCGTCTACAACGTCGAAAAGTTCTTCGGCTGGGTCAGCACCGTTGCCGAGTTCCGCACTGCCGTCAGCCAGCTTGCGCCAAAGGAATAGCCTTCATGCCGTTCGAAGCGATCAACCCGCCCCAGTTTCCGACCCCGATCGCGCCTTATTCAGCCGGAGCGAAGGCTGGCGGCGTCCTCTACGTCTCCGGCATGCTGGCGCTGGGCGAAGGCGGTGCAGTGCTTCACCCCGGCGATGCGGCAGCGCAAACTCGGCATGTGCTCGATGCGATCAAGATCACGGTCGAAGCTGCCGGCGGCACGATGGCCGATATCGCGATGAACCACATTTTCCTCAAAGACCTGGCCGACTATGCCGCCTTCAACGCGGTCTATGCCGAGTATTTCCCGGGCGACAAACCGGCGCGCTACTGCATCCGCTGCGACCTGGTGAAGCCGGATTGCCTGGTCGAAGTCGCCTCGGTTGCGTACCTTGCCTGAGGTTGCGGGGCTCTATTACGAGTTCCACGGGCCGGAAGGCGCCCCGCCGCTGATCCTGTCGAGCGGCCTGGGCGGTTCGGCAGGCTACTGGACGCCGAACCTGCCCGCCCTTTCGAAGCATTTCCGCGTCCTTGCCTACGACCAGCGCGGCACCGGCCGCAGCGATCGCGCCTTGCCCGAAACCACCTCGATCGAGGACATGGCCGACGACGTGATCGCGCTGATGGATGCCCTGGATATCGAGACCGCGCACGTGATCGGCCATGCGCTGGGCGCGATGATCGGGATCGAGGCGGCCTTGAAATCTCAGCGCATCGACAAGCTTGTCGCCGTCAACGGCTGGCGAACGCTATCGCCGCACACCGCACGTTGCTTCGAAGCGCGGCTGGCGCTGCTGCGCGGAGCGGGGGTGGAAGCCTTCCTGCGCGCACAGCCCTTGTTCCTCTACCCGCCCGACTGGATCACGCGGCATGATGCCGATCTGGAAACTGAGCTTGCCCACCACCTCGCCAGCTTCCCCGGCGCGGTAACGATGGAAAAGCGCATCGCCGCCGTGCGCGCCTATGCCCCTTCGGCGGAGCGACTGGCGCAGTTGGCGGACGTGCTGGTCATCGCCACGCGAGATGATTTTCTCGTCCCCCACGCCAGCGCGCTCGATCTGGCGGAACCCATCCCCGGCGCCGATGTCGCCACCTTCAACTGGGGCGGCCACGCCTGCAACGTAAGCGATCCCGCCGGTTTCGACCGCCTCGTTCTTAATTTCCTGAAGGACTGACCGCCATGCAAGTCGGCGTTTTCGTGCCTATCAACAACAATGGCTGGCTGATCAGCACCACCTCGCCGCAGTACATGCCGACGTTCGATCTCAACAAGGAGATCGCGGTGCGCGCGGAAAAGCACGGGCTGGATTTCCTGTTGTCGATGATCAAGCTGCGCGGGTTCGGCGGCAAAAGCGAGTTCTGGGAATACGGGCTGGAGAGCTTCACGCTGATGGCCGGGCTTGCGGCGGTGACCGAGAAGATCAAAATCTTCGCCACCTGCCCCACGCTCATCATCCCGCCCGCTTTCGCCGCGCGGATGTGCAACACGATCGACAGCATCAGCCATGGTCGCTTCGGCCTCAACCTCATCACTGGCTGGCAACCGCCTGAATACACCCAGATGGGCTTGTGGCCGGGCGAGGAGCATTTCCGCAACCGCTACAAGATGCTCGACGAATACGCCCAGATCCTGCGCGAGCTGTGGGAAAACGGTCGATCGGACTTCAAGGGCGATTACTACACGATGGACGATTGCCTTGTCCGCCCCCAGCCGCAAGGCGACATGAAAATCATCTGCGCCGGGTCATCGGACGCAGGGCTGTCCTTCTCGGCCAAGTGGGCGGACTATGCCTTTTGCCTGGGCAAAGGGGTGAACACGCCCACCGCCTTCGCCTTCAACAACGAGCGCCTGGCCAAGTTCACCGCAGAAAGCGGGCGCGACGTGCAAGTTTTCGTCCTGGTGATGATTATCGCCGCCGAAACCGACGAAGAGGCATTCGCCAAGTGGAAGCTCTATAACGACGGCGTCGATCTCGACGCCATTGCCTGGCTGGCTGACCAGGGCGCGAAGGATACGGTCAACACCGACACCAACGTGCGCCAGCTCGCCGCCCCCGAAGGCGCGGTGAACATCAACATGGGGACGTTGGTGGGAAGCTACGAAAGTGTCGCGCGCATGCTCGATGAAATGGCGCAAGTCCCCAACACCGGCGGAGTGCTGCTGACCTTCGACGATTTCGTGGAAGGCGTCGAGAATTTCGGAACCCGCATCCAGCCGCTGATGAAAAGCCGCTCACACGTCACGGCCTGAACCGCGTCACCGCTTTGGCCGGGTTTCCGGTAGCATCAGCAAGACCGGCAAAACGCACAGCGCCACCACCGCGATCATGGCGCCCGGCGCGGACAATTGTCCGGTTTTCTGCATCAGAAGTTGCGCCAACCAAGGCGTCAATCCGCCGAACAGCGCCGTTGCTGTGGTGGCGCCCAGCGCGAGCGCACTGAGGCGGCCTTGTGCGGGCACCTGCTCGGCGGTGGCGACGGCGCCTACTGCACTGACGCCACCTGCCAGAGCGGCCAGCAGCACCGCCCCAGCCGTCGCCACAACCGAGGTCGCATCCGCCAGCAAGCGGAACAGCGTCCACGGCAGCGCCGCGCACAGCAGCGCCAGTCCAACCAGCACCGGCCTACGCCCCACTCTATCCGCCAATAGACCGACAAACGGCGTGACCAGGATGACCGCCAATGCCGCGATTGTCGCCAGTTGCAGCGATTGTGCTTCAGACAAGCTGCCGACCGACGTGAGATACACCGGCACATACGTAATCCCGACGTAGTACGTGATCGAGCCCAGCGCCGAAATCGCAAAGCCTCGCAAAACGCCGGCGCGGTGACGCGTGAACGCATCGCCCAGCGGACTGGTGGCCAGCGTTCCAGCGTCGCGATGTGCTTCGAACTCAGGCGATTCCTTCATCGCGGCGCGCGCAAACAGGATCGCTGCCGCCAGCGCCGCGCCGAACAGAAACGGCAAGCGCCAGCCCCACGAATCGAGCGCCGGTGCCGGCAGCAGGCTGACCGTCAACGCCGCGATCCCTGCCGCCAGTAGCCCGCCGATTTCGCTGGTCGCAGCCGCCAGTGACGTGATGAAGCCACGCCGATGCGGCGGTGCGCCTTCCAGCAGGTAAGCGACCACGCCGGTATATTCGCCGCCTACCGCAAAGCCCATCACGCAGCGCAACGCCAACAACAACACGCCCGCGGCCGGCCCGATCTGGGCGCTGGTCGGCAGCAGTGCCGTCAGCAGCATCGCCACGCTCATCAGCGTCATTGAAGCCAACAGCGTCGCACGCCGCCCGCGCCGATCGCCGAAATGGCCAAAGACGGCAGCGCCCACTGGCCGCATCAGATACGCGACGGCGAACCCGAGCAAAGCAGTGAGAACTGCCCCTTCGCCGCCGAAGAACACCCGCGACAGCACGGTGGCAAGATAGAGGAACAGCGTGAAGTCGTACCACTCCACCACCGTCGATAACGCCGCCAATACGAGCGAACGACGGTCGAGCGGGCGGGGCATTGTTTCGTGCATGGATCGATGAACGCGCGTCATTCCCAACTGATCCGGCCCCGAGCTGATCTTACGTGCGGAAGTGTATCACGTCGCAACTGCCCATTTACGCGCAAAGGCATCCAGTTTCGCTTGAAAGCGGTCACGCCGATCGGGCGCGACCCAGGCGGCATCGAAGGCGTTGCGGCTGATCCGCACCAACTCCGCCTTGGTGAGCCCACTGCGAGCCTGCGTGTCTATGATTACCTCGGTCAGGTACTTGCTGCCCATGTAGGCCGGGTCATCCGAGTTAATGGTCACCTTCAGCCCTTGGTCCAGCATCGCGCGAACGACGTCTACCGGCTTGCCATCGACCACGATCTTCCCCGAAAATGAGGGGCAGACGGTGAAGGCGATGTTCCGCTGCCGCGCCAGCGCGACCAATTCCGGCGACTGCAGAATATTACCCCCGTGATCGATGCGCTCCACGCCGATGTCGATCAGCGCCTGGCGGATGTGCTCCAGCGAATCCTTCTGATTGACGTCGCAATGTGCGGTGATCCGCAGGCCCGCATCGCGCGCCTTGGCGAAGTGCGCGGCGAACTTGGAGGGCGGATTGTCCTTCTCATCGGAATCCAGGCCCACGCCGACGAGTTGTTCCTTGTAAGGCAGCGCCGCATCTAGAGCATTCATCGCATTCGAGGCCGTGAGATCGCGCATGAAGCAAAGGATCAATTGCGATTCGATGCCCATATCGGCCTGCGCCGCCGCCCGCGCCCGGGTGATCCCGCCGATCACGTCCGCGATGGGGACGCCGCGATCGATGTGCTGCTGGGGGTCGAAGAACATTTCGGCGTAGATCACGTTGCTGGCGTGGGCCTTGGCGAGATAGGCATAGCACAAGTCGTAAAAATCCTGCTCGCGCAGCAGCACGTTCATGCCTTCGTAGTACACCTTCAGGAAGGTCGGCAGATCGTGAAAGACATAGCTGCGCTTCATCGCCGCAACATCGGCATAAGGCAGCTTAACCTCATTGCGCCGGGCGAGCGCAAACTTCATCTCCGCTTCGAGCGTGCCCTCCAGGTGGACGTGATACTCTGCCTTGGGCATGGCCGCGATGAACTGCGCCATATCACCGCCGCCCTCTCCCTTGGATACCGCAGCCAATGCTCGACCACCTCCAGCGAGGCTGGCCATAGAACCGTACAAGGCTGCTTGCACAAGAGAACGTCGGTTAAAGCGCATGGCGATCTTTCACGAGAGGACAGGCTCCTGTCGGGCGACAGAGATCACCACCATCCGTGAAAAGGACCGGCTCTGTCCAACCGAGAAAAGACCGCGCCGCGTTCCAGAAAAGCGCTGCCCCAGAAAAGCGCTGCCCCAGACAAACGCCGGGGCCGCAGCCTCAGCTCCAGGTCGCTTCGGGCGGCAGGCTCATCAGGATCGCGTCGATGTTGCCGCCAGTCTTGAGGCCAAACAGGGTGCCCCGGTCATAGACCAGGTTGAACTCCGCATAGCGACCGCGCCACTCCAACTGGCGGGCCTTGTCGGCGGGCGAGAAGTCCATCCCCATGCGACGGCGCACCAAACGCGGGAAAACCGCGAGGAAAGCCTCACCCACCGCGCGCGTGAAAGCAAAGTTCGCCTCCCACGCGGCCTCGTCCGCGCATTCCAAATGGTCGTAGAAAATGCCGCCGACGCCGCGATGGACTTGGCGGTGGGGAATGTAGAAGTACTCGTCCGCCCAGGCCTTGAAGCGATCGTAATAGTCCGTGCCATGGGCGTCGCAGGCGGCTTTGAACTCGGCGCGGAATTCGGCGGTGTCTTCTTCGTACGGCAATGGCGGGTTGAGATCAGCGCCGCCGCCGAACCACGCCTTTGTGGTCGTCAGGAACCGGGTGTTCATGTGGACTGCAGGCACATGCGGGTTCGCCATGTGCGCCACAAGGCTGATGCCCGTCGCCGAAAAGGCATTGTTCTCAGCCGAGGCGCCGTTGATGCTGCCGGCGAAATCCTTCGCCAGCCCGCCGGCCACGGTCGAGATGTTGACGCCGACTTTCTCGAACACGCGGCCCTTCATCAACCCGCGCGTGCCACCCCCGGTATCGCCGTCATCTCCTGCTACCGCATCGCGCGTCCACGGGGTGTAGCCAAACACCGCGTCGGAGCCGGCCTCGCGCTCGATCGCCTCGAACTCGGCGCAGATCGCATCGCGCAAAGACTGGAACCAGTCGGCGGCGCGGGCGGTGTAGGGGGTCCAGTCGGTCATGCGCTCTCCTAATGTCGGGCGCGCTTGCCAAATCGGGCCGGCTGCGGCAAGGAAAAGCCATGGTTCCCTTTTCGTTCTGCAGTCGGGAGTTGCGCCTGGTCAGTACCGGGCCTGGGCGGCCCAGCGCGCTTTACTGGCCCGAAGAGCAAGCGCTGCTTGTGGCCGACCTGCACTTGGAGAAGGCGAGCTTCTTCGCGCGCACCGGCCAGATGCTCCCACCTTACGACAGCCGCGAGACGCTGGACCGGCTCGCGCAGTCCGTACGGATCACCGGCGCGCGCCGGGTCTATGCGCTGGGCGACAATTTCCACGACAGCCATGGGCCGGGCCGTTTGGAGCCGCATGCTGCGGGCATGCTCGCGGCCCTCACCCGCGCGCTCGAATGGGTGTGGATCACCGGCAACCACGATCCGCACTTGGGTGCCGAGGCCGGCGGCACGCGGGTGGAGGAAATCGAGATCGGCGGGGTCACCTTGCGCCACCAGGCCCTGCCCGGAACCGTGGGCCCTGAGCTTTCGGGCCACTACCACCCACGCCTGACGGTTTCTGCGCGCGGCAGACGGATCGCGCGGCCTTGCGCCGTGCGCAGCGACAATCGCCTGATCCTGCCGGCTTTCGGGGCGTTAACCGGCGGAATGGACGCCGCCGACCCAGTGATCCTCTCGGCGCTGCAGCCTGCCGAGGAGATCGACGCGCTGGTTCCGACGGCAGAGCGTTTGGTGCGCTATCCGCTCTGGCGAAAAGCCGCCTGAGTACCCATATTCGGTAATGCTGCCTGCGCCAGGGCGGGGCCATTATCCGATGGGTGAAATCCCGCTTTGCGTAGCGGGACGAATCGCATTAATGAGCCCGATCCGCGATGCGGCACCCAGAAACGACTCAGGAGAACGTTTATAGCACCCCCACCCCGGCGCATGATGACGCCACCGGTCAAGTCAGGACCGCGCTTCAACACCATGATTCAGTCCGACAAGGTCCGCGTGATCGACGAGAACGGCGAGAATATCGGCGTCATGTACACACGTGAGGCGATCGAGCAGGCAGCCGGGGTCGGCCTCGACCTGGTGGAAGTCTCGCCCAACGCCGATCCGCCGGTTTGCAAGTTTCTGGATGTCGGCAAGTATCGCTACGAAGCCCAGAAAAAGGCCAACGCGGCGCGCAAGTCTCAAAAGACGCAAGAGATCAAAGAGATCAAGATGCGTCCGAACATCGACGATCACGATTACGACACCAAGATGCGTAACGTCGTTCGCTTCATCGAGGATGGCGACAAGGTGAAGGTCACCCTGCGCTTCCGCGGTCGCGAACTGTCGCACCAGCAGTTGGGCATGGACCTGCTGCGCCGCGTCCAGGAAGACGTATCCGAAATCGCCAAGATCGAGGCCTACCCCCGCATGGAAGGCCGCCAGATGCTGATGGTGTTGTCGCCCAAGTAAGCGGCCGCCGTCAGATCGGTGACAAGCAGAGGGGCGTGCCGCAAGGCGCGCCCTTTTTCGTGGCTTTGATCGGATACCGGCACTTTTGTCCTGCGATGTTGCCCGATCCGATTGCGTGGCGTAGACAAACAACGGCTGTCAGGAGTTTTCGAAATGATCCAGCGTCACCGCTAAAGCGGAAAGCCAATCGCCAGCGGAGCGATCCGCCGACTGGACTCTATTTCGAGACAATCATGCAAAGATTGAACAACAAGACGTGCGTCGTAACCGGCGCTGCGCAAGGCATCGGTCGTGCCATCGCCGCGCGATTCCACGATGAAGGTGCTACCGTCATCGTCACCGATATTGACGAAACCGCCGGCGCTGAAGCTGCCGCCGCCATCGGATGCCGGTTCGAAAAGCTCGACGTGCGCGAAGAGGCCGATTGGTCTCGGCTGAAAGAACTCGTGCCGATTGCCGATGTGGTGGTCAACAATGCCGGCGTTACCGGATTCGAGCAGGGTATGGTCCACCACGACCCCGAGCATGCCAGCTTGGAGGATTGGCGGCAGGTCCACCGCGTCAACCTCGACGGCACGTTCCTGGGCTGTCGCTACGCCATTGGCGCGATGAAAGAGAGCGGCACGGGGTCGATCATCAACATCTCGTCGCGGTCCGGTTTGGTCGGCATTCCTGGGGCCGCCGCCTATGCCTCATCCAAGGCCGCGATCCGCAACCACAGCAAGACGGTTGCCCTCTACTGCGCCCAGCAGGGGTGGAAGATCCGCTGCAACTCGATCCATCCCGCCGCGATACTGACACCGATCTGGGAGCCAATGCTGGGCACCGGCCCCGATCGGGAGGCCAGGATGCAGGCCCTGGTCGCCGACACGCCGCTCAAGCGCTTTGGAACGCCTGACGAGGTCGCCACGATCGCGCTTATGCTAGCGTCGGACGAAGCGACTTACGTGACCGGCACTGAGATCAACATCGACGGCGGGCTATTGGCAGGCTCGGCCGCCACACCCGGCTGATCAGGGGTTAGAGTGGCGAGCCTAGCCTTTCCACTCACGCCGTTCTTCGGCGGCACGCAGAACTTCATATGCCAGTTGGTAGGTGCGGAAGGCCTTGGCGGCTTCCTCGTCGCCGGGTTTGACGTCGGGGTGGACTTCCTTTGCGCGAGTGCGCCAGGCTTTGCGGATGGCATCGAAGTCGGCGTCGGTCTCAAGCCCTAGCGCTTCGAGAGCGCGCAGTTCGTCGCGGCTGCGGGTGCCATCGCCGGAGCTGGCCCAGCCGTAGTGCGCTGATTCCTGGTAGCCCGCGTTGTCAGAGCGTTCTTCCGCCTCTCGCTGTGCGGCGGCTTCCTTGTCCAACCCGGCGAAGTAATCCCATCCCGAGTTGTATTCGGCAGCGTGCTTCTGGCAGAAATACCAGCGATCGGGACTGTTGGGGCTTTTAGGGGCGGGGCAATCGCCCGGGTCGGCACAGCCATGGCGATCGCAGATCCGCACGTTGACGGCCTCACGCGAACTGCCGTAGCCGCGCCAGCGCGGAAAACCCCAGTCTGCGGATCGACGTACGCGGCTCATCCGAACGGCGATACGCGGCGACTCGGGCCTGACGCAAGCGCGATTACACCCGCGCAACGAACAGCCCGGCCCCCACGCGAGGGCCGGGCGTCATTTCAGTCGATCGTGACGGTTACCGCGCGGCGGTTCTGAGCCCAAGACTGCTCATCCGAACCCGTGGCAATCGGGCGTTCCTTGCCGAAGCTCACCGTTGTCACGCGCGAGGGATCGACGCCCAGGCTGGCCAAGTAGTTCTTGGCCGAATTGGCGCGACGCTCGCCAAGCGCCAGGTTGTATTCGCGAGTGCCGCGCTCGTCGCAGTGGCCCTCGATGGTGGCGCGCTTGTTGGGGAACTGCATTAACCATTGCGCCTGCCGCGCCAGAGCCTGCTGGTCAGCGCTGTCGATGTCGTAGCGGTCCGTGTTGAAGTAAATCGTATCGGCACCCATCATCTTGGCGACGAAGTCTGCCTGGGAGCCAGGTGCCGCCGCACCGCCGCCCCAACCCTGTCCGGGGCCGGAAGTGGTCGTCGCCGGGCCTGGATCGGGCGGAAGCTGGGCGGGCGCTTTCTTGCCGCCGCAAGCGGACAGCGCCAGGGCACCAGCCATCAGCAGCAGTGCCGAGCGAGCGGGCATCTGCATGAACGCCCCCAGACGAGACGCCCCCAGACGAGACTGGGCGAGGGGTGAAGGCATGAGCGACTATCTCCTTTGCTGCACAGTCCCGAGGAAATGGTCGGGTCCGCGAAATGGTTGCGTGGGGTTAAGTATCGATCGAAACCTGAACCTAACCCAACAGTATCAGTTCGTCGCGCGAAGCACGAATCATGGACGAATTGGTCCCCACGCCGGGTCTGATGCGCCCACCGGCGTGGGCAGCTTACGCTCGTTGCGGCCCGTCAGATCGACTTGCCAGATCGAGGCGACGCCCGAAGTCTTGGCAGTACGGAAGAACTGGACGATGCGTCCGTTGGGCGACCAGGTGGGCGCTTCGTCCTGCCAGGAATCGGTCAGATAACGCATGCCGCCGCCGCTGGGGTTCATCACCGCGACCCGCAAATTTCCAGCGATGTGGGTGAAGGCGATCTGATCCCCGCGCGGGCTCCATTCGGGCGTAGCCGCGCGGCCACCGAAGAAGCTGATGCGACGCTGGTTCGATCCATCCGCGTTCATCACGTAGATTTGCTGCGAGCCGGATCGGTCGCTTTCAAACACGATCTGGCTGCCGTTGGGCGAATAACTGCCGCCGATGTTGATGCCCGGCCCTTGCGTCAGTTGCTGCGGGGTGCCGCCGCCAGCGGACGAGATGCGGTAGATGTCGGTCGTGCCACTCTTCGCCATCGAATAAAGCACCCATTTGCCATCTGGCGACCAGCGGGGCGCAAGCGTGGGGCTTCCCGTGCGAGCGATCAGCTTCTGGGTGTCGGTAGCAAGGTCGTAAACATAGATGCTCGGCTGCCCGTTCAGGTAGGACAGATACAAGATCTTGGAATAATCCGGTGAGTAGCGCGGAGTGAGCGCCATCGATTGGCCGCTGGTGAGGTAGCGGTGGTTGGCACCATCCGAATCCATGATCGCCAGCCGCTTCATGCGGTGGTCCTTGGGTCCGGTCTCGGCGATGTAGGCGATCTTGGAATCGAAGAACGGGCTTTCGCCCGACAACCGCGAATAGACCATGTCCGCGCACTTGTGCGCGGCGCGGCGCCAGTCCGACGGCGGAACCTGCCAGCCGCCCTTGATGAGCTGCTGCTTGAGGCGCACGTCGTAGAGATAGCAGCCCACGGTCAGGTTACCCCCCGATCCGGCGCGCACATAACCCTGCACCAGCATGTCGGCGCTGCGCGACGACCATACGCCATAGTCCGGCGCCTGCACTTGCGCGAACGGCGGCTGCGGCAGGCCATCAGGGCCGGATGGCTTGAACAACCCGTTGTTCTTGAGATCACCTGCCACCACTTGCGACATCGCCCGGCCCAGCGCGGCGGTAGAGCCCGCATTGGTGCCGGTCGGCACGTCAGCATCGGTAGAGAAGGTGGTAATGGCGATACCCAGGTCCTGCCAGGCACTATCGTCCGAGACAGTAACTTCCAGTCCGCCTTCATCGTTGCCGGCTTGAGCAGGCGTCGGCGGCACTGGCGCGCTTTGTGCAAAGGCGGTGGTGGATACCGAGAGTATCAGACCTAGAGCGAGGATGCGGGTTATCTTCATTGCGATAGCCTTCTGTCGAAGTTGGTCGTGACGACCTTCCAGCCCTCATAGAGATCATCGGGCAGATTGAACGGAGCGGCAAGCCTGACAGCCCGCACGGCCTGTTCCTGGTGACGCTTGACCTGGGTCTGGTTGGCGTCGGTCTGGCCGGTGGTACTCACCACTTCAGGATTGCCGGCCAGGCTACCATCTCGATTGAGCCGGAAGCGCACCTTGGTAACGAGCAATTCCGCATCCGCGCCTTGTGGCGCTTGCCAGTGCGGCTTTATCTGACGCCCGATCGCGGCATTCAATGCCGAGCGCTCCGATGCACCGATCTGCGAAGCTGGCGTGCCCGTACTGGCCGGAGCTTTGGCGCCCGGCGTGCCTTCCTTGAAGGCATCATCGAAGCTGCTCGACCCGGCTTTCCTGGGCGGCGTGGTGGCCTTGCCGCTCGACGCTGTCCGCCCTGGCGGCGCGGTTTTGGCCGCAGTCTTGGCAGGCTTGCTATCCCGGCGTGAGACGATGTTGTCGATCGCGCTTTGCCGATGGGGCGGGGCTTTTTCCGCTGGCTTGGGCGCCGGTTTGGCGGCGGGCTTGGCCGGAGCCTTAGGCGCCGGCTTTGGCGGAGGCGCCTTTTCGATCGGCTTGGGTGGCGCTTTGGGCGCGGGCTTGGGCTGAGGCCGCGGTTTAGGCTGGGGCTTCACGACCGGCTTGGGTTCGGGCCTTGGCTGAGGCTTCTCGATAACGCGCGGCGCAGGCTCCGGCTTGGGCGCAGGTTCGACGGGAACAGGGGGTGCAGGCGCGACTTCGGGAACGGGCGCTGCCGCGGGAGCAGGCTCGCCTTGCTCCGGTCCTTTGTCGGGCGATGCCTGACCTGGATTGGGAGCGGTGGAGGTAAGGCTCGCCTCGTTGCTGATCGTCACTTCGATGCGCTGGGGCGGTTTCACCACATCATGCTTGCGCGGCGTGACGAGCAGCGCGACGACGACGGCGACGTGCAACGCCACCGCGACGACCAGGCCGATGCCCTCGTCCTTGCGTATGCCCATAACCGCCATGTTGCCGACTTTACCCTTCGCCCCTTAACCGCCGCTGACGTCGGTCACGAGCGAGATCGAGGTGAAGCCCGCGCGGTTCAATTCGCCCATGACTTCCATTACTCGCCCGTAATCCAGCGCCTTATCGGCCCGCAAAGTGACGAGCGGCGGCTTGCCGTCCGCGCCCTTGGGCACTGCCGCAAGCCGGTCTGCCAACTCACCGGGAGCCAGTTCGCTCTCTTCGAGGAACACAGCGCCGTCCTTGCGCAAGGTGATGGTGACTTGCCCCGCCTCTTCCCCCATCGCCTTGGCGCGGGTTTCGGGAAGCTCGATCGGCACGGCGGCCTTGAGCAACGGCGCTGTGACCATGAAGATGATGAGCAGCACCAGCATCACGTCCACCAACGGGGTGACGTTGATTTCTGCCATCGGCGTGCGACCGCGCCGCCCGCCCCGGCCCCGTCCCGATGTGTGCAGGCCCATCGCCATCAGCGCTGTTCCAACTGGCGCGTGAGCGCGGAATGAAGCTTGTCGGCAAAGCGCTGAAGCCGAGCTTCGAAGCCATTTACGCGGTGCGAAAAGCGGTTGTAGGCAATGACCGCCGGGATCGCCGCGAACAAGCCGATGGCGGTGGCGAACAGTGCTTCGGAAATGCCCGGCGCGACCACTGCCAGCGAGGAGTTCTGCTGCTGGCCGATGTCGAAGAAGCTCTTCATGATGCCCCACACGGTGCCGAACAAGCCGACGAACGGCGCGACCGAGCCGACCGTCGCCAGGAAGTTCAGCCGATCCGACAGCTTGTCCGCTTCCTCGCCGACGGACGAATTCATCGCCATGGCGATACGCTGGCGCGCACCTTCGTTGTCGATCGTGCGAACGCTGGCGTTGCGACGCCATTCGGCGAGGCCCGCGCCCGCGACTTTGCCCGATGGCACGTCGCCGCGACCACCTTCCTTCTGGTAGCTTTCAAAGCTCTGCGCTTCCCAGAAGCCGGCCTCATACTCGTCGCAGCGGCGCTTTACGCTGCCCATGCGGAAGGTGAAGGTGATGATGATCGTCCATACCCAGACGCTGGCAAGGATCAGCCCGATCA
This sequence comes from Novosphingobium sp. Rr 2-17, assembly GCF_000272475.1. Taxonomy (GTDB): domain Bacteria; phylum Pseudomonadota; class Alphaproteobacteria; order Sphingomonadales; family Sphingomonadaceae; genus Novosphingobium. Next base: position 61,819 of record NZ_AKFJ01000084.1, on the reverse strand, counting down.
TGATCGCCTGCACGACGATGTCGGCATCGCGGAACAGCTTGATCGGATTGAGCTGCGTCGCCCCGTCAGCGGCGGAAGTAGCAGTAGAGGCAAGCAGGTCGAGGATCATTCTTGTCCTTCCGGGACGGATAGTGAGCCAGAGGTCGGAGCTATCTCGGCAGGTGGTGCCTGTATGGGAGAAAGGGCGATGAAGGCTTGTCGCCAAGCTTCGGGCTGTCGTTTGGGTCGTCCATCAAGGCCGATAAACCCGACCTTTACGCTAGCGCTGCAGAGCCGATCGGCGCCTCTCCACGCGATCTGTTCGAGCACGCTGGCGGCCCGGCCCACGCTGAGCGCGCGCGTCTCGATCAGCACGGTATCGCCCAGCCGGGCCGGCGCATGGTAGCGCAAGTTTGCTTCGGCGACGGTGTAAAGCCCCAGGCCCACTTCGAGCGATGCGCGCTGGTCGATGCCCAGCAGATCGAGCAAGTCGGACCGCGCGCGCTCGAACCAGCGCAGGTAATTGGCGTGATAGACCACCCCGCCCGCATCGGTGTCCTCGTAGAACACTCGCAGCGCATAGCGGTGGATCGCGCCCTCGATTGCGCCGGAAGTGGGTGACGGGTATGACGTCATGACGGCGGGTGGTGTAGCGGCGTGGCCCCGGAAGGCAAACCCGTTGCGGCGGTTTTGGTCAGGAAACCGGCGAAACGCCTTCGGTCCGATTAGTCGCAGATCATCTGGAAGAACTGGCGCCCGCCAAAGATGTGGACGTGGAGGTGCGGTACTTCCTGGTGGCCGGCCTGCCCCATGTTGACCATCAAGCGATAGCCCGGCTCGGCCAGCTCCAACTGGCGGGTGACGGTGCCGACTGCGCGCATGAAGCCGGCGATCGTGGCGTCATCGGCCTGGGCAGTGAAATCGTCCCATGAAACGTAGGCGGCCTTGGGAATCACGAGGACGTGGACCGGGGCCTGGGGGCGGATATCGTGGAAGGCGAGCGCATGGTCGTCTTCGTAGACTTTGTTGCAGGGCAGTTCGCCGCGCAGGATCTTGGCGAAGATGTTGGCGTCATCATAGGGCAGACTGGGATCGATCGGCATCGTGGTTCTCCGGTGTTAAGCGCCTGTTCGCGAGGCTTTTTCGGCGATACCCGAAGTGCCCTCGCGACGGTCGAGTTCAGCCAGAACTGCAGCGAGCGGCACGTCGCGCGCGGCGAGCAGGACCATCAGGTGGAAGACCAGGTCCGCCGCTTCGCCTACCAGCGATTCATCGCTTTCGCTGATCGCGGCGATGACGGTTTCGGTGGCTTCTTCGCCCAGTTTCTGGGCGATTTTGGCGATGCCTTTGGCGTTGAGGCGGGCGACGTAGCTGGACTCGGGATCGGCGGCGCGGCGTGCGGCGATCGTGGTTTCCAGGCGTGCGAGGGTATCAAGGCTGCTCATGGGGCGTAGCCATGCGGCACGCCCGCTTATCGGTCAACCGGGTCAGTCTTCGACTTTCTTGCGCGAGAACCGGCGGCCCAGCGCGACACCGGCAACACCCATTCCCAGCAAAAACAAGCTGCTAGGCTCTGGCAGGGGCACCCCGCCGCCGGTTGCATAGGCAGGTGAGGCGACGACGAGCATCGCGCACAGCGCCGGGATCGATCGGAATGACAGCACGTAAGACTCCTGCCAAGTCGGGCACTCGGGGGTTGGATTTGCCAGACACCCGATGCCGCGGTGCAGCAAGCGCGGTTACGCCACTGTCCCGATCCGGATCACTTTAAGGTTCGCGCGTTACGTCGATAAGGTGTCGATAAGGCGCGGATAAGACGCCGATAGCGATCAACCGCGCGCCGGAATGCCCGCAGCACGCAAGGCGGCGTGCGCATCAGCCACCGAATACTTGCCGAAATGGAAGATAGACGCCGCCAGAACCGCACTGGCATGCCCCTCGGTGACGCCCTGAACGAGATGGTCCAGATTGCCCACGCCGCCGCTGGCGATCACCGGCACCGGCACCGCGTCCGCGATCGCTCGCGTCAGTTCCAGGTCGTAGCCATTCTGGGTGCCATCGCCGTCCATCGAGGTGACGAGCAATTCGCCCGCGCCCAAGCCCGCCAGCCTGACCGCATGTTCCAGCGCGTCGATCCCGGTTGGCTTGCGCCCGCCGTGGGTGAAGATTTCCCAACGCCCCTCGCCCACCTTGCGCGCATCGACCGAGGCGACGATGCACTGCGATCCGAACCGCTGGGCGATGTCGGCCACCACTTCGGGCCGCGAGACGGCGGCGGAGTTGACCGCCACTTTATCGGCGCCCGCCAGCAACAAGGCGCGCGCGTCCTCGGCGGTCCGCACGCCGCCGCCGACGGTCAGCGGCATGAAGCACACTTCCGCCGTGCGCTGCACCACGTCCAGCAACGTGCCGCGCCCTTCGTGGCTGGCCGAAATGTCGAGGAAGCACAATTCGTCAGCGCCTGCCGCGTCGTAGGCGCGCGCCTGCTCCACCGGATCGCCGGCATCCTTGAGATCGACGAAGTTCACGCCCTTGACCACGCGCCCGTTGGCAACGTCGAGGCAGGGGATCACGCGCACGCGCACGGTCATGGCTTCACTCCTGAAATCATTCGGGCGGCTTGAAGAACAACAGCACGGCGAACACGATCACCACACCGCTGGCGATCAGGTTGAACGCGGTATAGCCCCAAAACTTGCGCGGATTGTCGGCCCGCTCGACCTGGCGCAGCGAGCGGCGCGATCCGAGCATCAGCCGCGCCCGCCCGGCACGATAATCGCGCAAAGCCCAGATCATCGCCGGCGCCGTCACCAGCAGCGCCAGCACCGCGAGGAGGCGATTGTCGTTCACCCTTCACGCTCCGCCAGCTCGATCGCAGCGGCGAGGTCGAGCCGGCCATCGTACAGCGCGCGGCCAGTGATGACGCCTTCGATCCCGTCACGAGCATGAAGCGCCAGCAGGCGGATGTCCTCGATGCCTTTCACGCCGCCGCTGGCGATCACCGGCAGGTTGGTGCGGCGCGCCAGGTCGACGGTCGCCTCGATGTTGCAGCCTTTGAGCATACCATCGCGGCCGATGTCGGTGAACAGCAGGCTGGCGACGCCAGCATCCTCGAAGCGGTGGGCCATATCGACGATCGAAACGTCGGACACTTCGGCCCAGCCTTCGGTCGCGACCATGCCGTCGCGCGCGTCCACCGCCACGACCACGCCGCCGGGGTATTCGCGCGCCATGTCCTTGACGAACTGCGGGTCTTTCAGCGCCGCCGTGCCCATCACTACCCGCGCGACGCCTAGGTCGAACCAGCCGGCCACGGCCTCACGCGTGCGGATGCCGCCGCCCAGTTGCACGTCACCGGGGAACACCTTGAGGATCGCCTCCACCGCCTCGCGGTTCTCTGCCCGGCCGGCGAACGAACCGTCGAGATCGACGACATGGAGATGTTGCGATCCAGCTTCAGCAAACAGCGTGGCCTGCGCGGCAGGATCGTCGCCGTAAACGGTGGCCCGGGCCATGTCGCCTTCGGCCAGGCGCACGACCTGCCCTTGCTTGAGGTCGATGGCGGGAAATACGATCATGACGTGACGTTCCTGAAGGTCGAGCAGCGCGTGAGCTTCGACAAGCTCGGCTTGGACGGGGTTGGAGCGAGACCGCAGGCGTAACCCGCCTGACCCGCACTCCACAGGTTCGTCATTGCGAGCGCAGCGAAGCAATCCAGGGCGGCGCTGAACTGCCCTGGATTGCTTCGCTGCGCTCGCAATGACGAGGGTATTGTGGTCATAGTTCGGCTTTCGCGAGCCTCGGGCAGCCTACCGCAACACCGCTCAAGGCCGCCACTCCAGAAACCGCGCCAGCAGCGCGAGGCCGTAGGCCTGGCTCTTTTCGGGGTGAAACTGCACGCCCACGACATTGTCCTGTGCCACCGCCGCGACGAGGCCGCCGCCGTGGTCGGTCATGGCCGCGACCGTAGCGCCGTCATCGGGCTGAAAATGATAGGAGTGCAGGAAGTAGGCCTCGCCCGGATCGATCAGCCCCGACGCCGGGTCTTTGAGGCCCAGCGAGACGTCGTTCCAGCCCATGTGCGGGATCTTGATCATCGGGTCGGTGCGCTCGATCAGCCGCACTTCGCCGGCGATCCAATCCAGCCCCGGCGTTTCGCCATGTTCCAGCCCGCGGGTGGCGAGCAATTGCATCCCCACGCAAATGCCCAGGAACGGGGCACCGCCGACATGAACCCGCTCATCCATCGCCTCGACCATGCCGGGAATGGCCCACAAGCCTTCCGCACACGCCTTGAACGAGCCGACACCGGGCAGGACGATGCGATCGGCGGCGCGCACCACAGCGGGGTCCGCCGTCACGCTCACGTCCTGCGCGCCAGCCGCCCGCAGCGCGTTGGCAACCGAGTGGAGGTTGCCTGCGCCGTAGTCGATCAGCGCCAGCGTCATCCCTTGAGGCCCGCGACCGTCTCGTCGAGGAAGCCGGGCGCCCATTCGATCACTTCGATTTCGGCGACATTGCCCACCACGAACGGATCGCGCGCGGCCAGTTCCTCGACCGCCTTGCGGTCATCGCCCACCGCCAGCAGGATGCCGCCTTCGCGCGGAACCTTGCGGCCCCAGCCCACCAGATGGCCCTTGGCATGGTTGTCCCGCAGCCAGGCGACATGCTCGTCCAGCAGTGCGTCAACGGCCTCGATCGGTGCGGTGTAGGTGAGCGAAACGATGAAGCTGGCCATTACAGAGAATCCTTGCCGAGAATGCCCTTGGTGGACGGGATCGCCCCGCCCTTGCGTGGGTCCAGTTCCACCGCACTGCGCATCGCGCGGGCAAAGCCCTTGAACACGCCTTCGCAGATGTGGTGGTTGTTGGTGCCGTACAGCAATTCGATGTGCAAGGTGATGCCCACCGCCTGCCCGATCGAATGGAACCAGTGCTCGACCAACTCGGTGTCCAGCTCGCCCAGCTTTTCCTGGGTGAACGGGACTTTCCACACCAGGTACGGACGGCCCGAAATATCCAGCGCCACGCGCGACAAAGCCTCGTCCATCGCCGAGTGCGCTTCGCCGTAGCGACCGATGCCGGCCTTGTCGCCCAGCGCCTGGGCGATGGCCTGGCCGATGGCGATGGCGCTGTCCTCGGTGGTGTGGTGCTGGTCCACATGCAAATCGCCGACGATGCGGCAATCGATGTCGATCAGCGAATGGCGGCTGAACTGCTCGATCATGTGATCGAGAAAGCCGATCCCGGTCGAGACCTTGTAGGCCCCCGTGCCATCGAGGTTCACGGCGACTTCGATGTCGGTTTCGTGCGTCTTGCGGATGATCGAGGCTGTGCGCATGACTGCGCCTATATACGCGTGCGCACGGGAATCAATCATGGGTGAGGAACGGGTAAGGGTCTGGAAAATGCGCGGCACTACTCGCGCGTTCGCACGTTTCATTTCACGATCGCCGGAAAAACCGGTAATTTCCTTCAGGCCACGGGTTGACCGGCAACCGAACCATGAGCAGTTAGAGCGCGATGACCGATACACCGCCAGACAGCCTTATTCCCTACGACGAAATCGTGCAGGAAGCCTTGCGCGCCGTCGTCGCCCGTGTGCTCGGCCAGGTGGAAGCCGCCCATGGCGTCCTGCCCGGCAACCACCACTTCTATATCACCTTCAAGACCGGGGCGCCGGGCGTCAGCATCCGCCCGGATCTTAAGGTGCGGTTTCCCGACGAGATGACGATCGTGCTCCAGAACAAGTTCTGGGACTTGGGCGTTGCCGAAGATCATTTCACCGTCAGCCTCAGCTTCAACCAATTGCCGGCCAAGCTGGTGATCCCGTTTGCAGCGATCACGGCTTTCGTCGATCCGGCAGTGGACTTCGGCCTGCAGTTCCAGGCCGTGGCCGACGAAGAAACGGACGAGGACGAGACCACCAGCGCCGGAAATGACGCGGAACGCGACGTTGCCTCGCGCATTACCCCTAGCGACGACGGCTCGAACGTCGTCTCGGTCGATTTCGGCAAGAAAAAGTAGGCGGGCCAAGTCGCCCGGAGGCAAGAGGTCGATGGGCAACGAAGATCTGACAGACGCTGAGCTCAAAGGCGGCAAGCTGAAAGCCCGTAAGCTGAAGGATGGGGCATCCCGCGCGGCGCGGGCGATGCGGCGAACCGCGCGCAAGGCGCAGCGTGCCGCCAACCCAGCCGATCTGCATGGCCCCAGCCCCAACCCGGCCACCAATCTGGCGATTGCCGACATCGCCTTGCGCGGCGGCTCGGTGCTGGCGCGCCGCGCGGTGGAACGCGCGATGCTGGGCAAGAAATATTCAGACGGCCATGCCAAGTCGATCCTGCGCGGTCGCTCGATGGGTGAGACCCTGCTGCACTCCGTGCTGGCGCGGGTGGCGCTGCAATCGGTGCCCGGCGCGATCATCGTCGGCGGCGGGCTCGTCGCCAAGACGCTCTACGATCGCAGCAAGGCCGGTCGCGCCAAGCGTGCGGGCCGGGTCAAGCTGGACGAAATGGCGCAAGAAGGCAGCGAGGAATAAGCCGCGTCTGGCGGGAACTTGGCGGGAATTTCCCCCGCACGATACGTTCCCACCTTGATTTGCCGACCGACCCTCGCCATCGGGGGACATGGCACAGCCTGCATCGTCCCCCGCCCTCACCGGCACGCTTTCGCGGCGTGGCCTCATGTTCATCATGTCCTCCCCCTCGGGCGCGGGCAAGACCACCATCTCGCGCATGCTGCTGGAGCGGGACGGACACATCTGCCTTTCCATCTCGGTCACCACCCGCAAGCCCCGCCCCGGCGAAGTGGACGGCAAGGACTATTACTTCGTCGACCAGGCCGAGTTCGATCGCATGGTCGAGAACGAGGAGTTCCTGGAATGGGCGCCGGTGTTCGGCCACTGCTACGGCACCCCCAAGGCGCACGTGAAGGCCGGGCTGAAAGAGGGGCAGGACTATCTGTTCGACATCGACTGGCAAGGCACCCAGCAGCTTTACCAGAAGCTGGAGCGCGACGTGGTCCGCGTGTTCCTGCTGCCCCCCAGCATAAGCGCCTTGCGCCAGCGCCTGACCGGGCGCGGCACCGACAGCGCCGAAGTGATCGCCGGCCGCATGGAACGCGCCCGCTCCGAGATCAGCCACTGGGACGGCTACGACTACGTGGTGGTCAACGACGACATCGACCGCTGCTTCGAACAAGTGCGCAAGATTCTGGAAGCCGAACGCCTCCGCCGCGCCCGCCAGACCGGCCTGATCGGCTTCGTGCGCGAACTGATGCAGCCGGGGGACTGAGCCGCCGCCTCCCCTTGCGCGGCTCCCCTTGCTCCCCCGCGCAACTACCTTTAGGCGGCGCGCAAATCCTTTTCCCGTATCCCGGAGACCACCCATGTCCGACCTCGCCGCCCAGATCGAAGCCGCGTTCGATGCCCGCGATACCGTCACGCCTGCCAGCGCCGATGTCCGCGCGATCGTCGAGCAGGCGCTGGACCTGCTCGATTCGGGCCAGGCGCGCGTCGCCGAGAAGATCGACGGCGAATGGGTCGTCAACCAGTGGCTCAAGAAAGCCGTGCTGCTCAGCTTCCGCCTGAACGACAACGCGGTGATCGACTATGCCGCCGGCGGCGCGCCTGGTTTCGACAAAGTGCCGCTCAAGTTCGCCGGCTGGGATGAGGCGCGGTTCAAGGACGCCGGTTTCCGCGTCGTGCCCGGCGCGGTCGTGCGCCGCAGCGCCCACATCGCCAAGGGCGTGGTGCTGATGCCCAGCTTCGTGAACCTGGGCGCCTACGTGGGCGAAGGCACCATGGTCGACACCTGGGCCACGGTCGGCTCGTGCGCGCAGATCGGCAAGAACGTCCACATCTCGGGCGGCGCCGGCATCGGCGGCGTGCTGGAGCCGCTGCAGGCCGGCCCGGTCATCATCGAGGACGGCGCCTTCATCGGCGCGCGTTCGGAAGTGGCCGAAGGCGTGATCGTGGGTGAAGGCGCGGTGCTGTCGATGGGCGTGTTCATCGGCGCCTCCACCAAGATCGTCGATCGCGCGACCGGCGAAGTTCACATCGGCCGCGTGCCGCCTTACGCCGTGGTCGTCCCCGGCGCCCTGCCCGGCAAGCCGCTGGCCGATGGCACCCCCGGCCCATCGCTGTACTGCGCCGTCATCGTCAAGACGGTGGACGCGCAGACCCGCTCCAAGACCGGCATCAACGAACTGCTGCGCGACTGATCCAACCGCAGACGGGGCAGGCGGCGGAACGTTGCCTGCCCTTCGCGTGTTCGGTGTGAAAGGGCCTTCCTGCCCAGCGACACCGGAGACACGCATGGAATCCCCCGAAACGCCCGTTCACCTCGACAAAGTAGAGGCCCGCAGCGGCGCCACCCCGCATATCGCGCGCTATGTGCTGGTCATCAGCCTGGCGCTGGCGATCGTCGCGCTTGCGGCGGTGTGGATGACCGGCGCAATCAACGCGCCTGACGACACCGGCGGTACGGCCGACACGGCCCAGGCGGTGCAGGAACAAGCGCAGAAAGACGCCGCGAAATGACCGGACAGGCAGACGGCAAAGCCGCGCTGGGAAACGCCTGACTTGTCCGGCCTCGATCGCTTCGTCGTGGCCCAGCGCGACGTCTACCCGCAAGTGCTGGCCGAATTGGCGGACGGGGCAAAGCGCACGCATTGGATGTGGTTCGTCTTCCCGCAGATCGAGGGCCTGGGCCGCAGCCCCACGGCGCAGCACTTCGCGTTGGCTGGGCTGGGCGAGGCCAGCGCCTATCTCAACCATTCGCTGCTGGCCGATCGCCTGCGCGAATGCACCGCGCTGATGCTCGGCTGGTCGGGCCGCCGCAACGCCGAGGCTATCCTGGGGGCAGTGGATGCGATGAAGCTGCGCAGTTCCATGACCGTGTTCGAGCGCGCCGGCGCTGCCCGGGGCGAGGGCCTTTTCGCGCAAGTGCTCGACGCGTTCTTCGATGGCAGCCGCGACGAAGTGACCTTGCGACTGCTCGCCCGCTAGAGAAAATTCCGATCCGATTGCATCGGCTCGCTCGCTCTAGACTCTTGTTTTCCCGCGTTTTCCAATCAGCAGGCGATTTTTCCTGCTTCGAAAACGCTCTAATCCGGGAACTTTTTCAGCCCTGTTCGCGTTACATTAGATCGGCCAAATACAATGCAGCCAGCATAGGTTGCGGATACGCCGATGGGAGAGCCCCGATGCACCGTGATGGCGACGAAGTTCACCTTCAAGAAGACGAAGCGCGCGGCGGCAGTACGCCCAATATCGTGCGCTATGTGCTGGTAGTCAGCCTGATATTGGCGGTCCTGGCACTATCGGCGGTCTGGATCGGCCGTGCCTTGCTCGATCGCGACTACGAGCACCCCGTCACTGCCGAGCAGCACGCACTGGGCAGCTAAGTGCACCAGCAGCTATTTCGAAGGCGGAGCGGTTGCCGGGTGAAAGAGGAATGAAGAGGCCGCCGATGATGCAATGTCCATCGGTGGCCTCTATCAATGCTGGCGATATGATCGCCATCTCCTGCCCGACCCTCGCTAGGGCCGAGTTCTTGCTACTTCGTTAATCACGAGCAGGTTTGCGCCTGACGCAACCTTGCGGTGGTGGGCTGTGGCGGGAAGGCCAGGCGCTCGACAGTCCACCGCTGCCGAGAACTTCGCCCATGCGCGCAACAAGCAGCGCGACCTTGCAAAAACGGCGGGGAAAACGGCCATGACAGCACTGGTTTCGCTTGGGTTTAGGCGCTTGAAACCCTATATGCTGGCACATGGCTAGCACTGACGACAACCGGCCCGAAACGGTCAAGAACACCAATTCCTATGGCGCAGATTCGATCAAGGTCCTCAAGGGCCTGGATGCTGTGCGCAAGCGCCCCGGCATGTACATCGGCGATACCGACGATGGCTCGGGCCTGCACCACATGGTGTTCGAGGTTTCGGACAACGCCATCGACGAAGCGCTGGCCGGTCATTGCGACCTCGTCCTGATCGAACTGAACGCCGATGGCTCGGTTTCGGTGGAAGACAACGGGCGCGGCATTCCCACCGGCATCCATGCCGAGGAAGGCGTTTCCGCCGCTGAAGTCATCATGACCCAGCTTCACGCGGGCGGTAAGTTCGAAAACTCCAGCGACGATAACGCCTACAAAGTCTCCGGCGGCCTGCACGGCGTTGGCGTCTCAGTCGTCAACGCGCTGTCGGAATGGCTGGAACTCACCATCTGGCGCGATGGCGAAGAAAACTGGATGAAGTTCGCCCATGGCGATGCCGTGTCTCCGCTGGAAATTCGCGGCCCCGCGCCCAAGTCGGACCGCAACCCGGACGACAACGGCTTCAAGAAGGGCACCCGCGTCACCTTCCTCGCCTCGACCGATACGTTCAAGAACGTCCTCGATTTCGACTTCGAAAAGCTGGAACACCGCTACCGCGAACTGGCATTCCTCAATTCAGGCGTGCGAATCCTGCTGCGCGACAAACGGCACGAGGAAACCAAGGAGCACGATCTGTACTACGATGGCGGCATCGGCGCCTTCGTCCAGTACCTCGATCGCAACAAGCAGGCGCTGATTCCCAGCCCGATTTCCATTTCGGCCGAGAAGGACGGAATGTCGATGGAAGTCGCGCTGGAGTGGAACGATTCGTACTACGAAAACGTGCTGTGCTTCACCAACAACATCCCGCAGCGCGATGGCGGCACCCACCTTGCTGCCTTCCGCGCGGCGCTGACGCGCACGCTCAACGGCTATGCCGAGCGTTCGGGCGCGCTCAAGAAGGAAAAGGTCACGCTGTCGGGCGACGACATGCGCGAAGGGCTGACCGCGATCGTTTCGGTCAAGCTGCCCGATCCCAAGTTCTCGTCGCAGACCAAGGACAAGCTGGTCAGTTCCGAAGTGCGCCAGCCGCTCGAAGCACTGATGGCCGACAAGATGAGCGAATGGCTGGAAGAAAATCCCGCCCACGCCAAGACCGTCATCCAGAAGGTGATCGACGCCGCCGCCGCGCGCGAAGCCGCCAAGCGCGCTCGTGAATTGACCCGCCGCAAGGGCGCGATGGACATCGCCAGCCTGCCGGGCAAGCTGGCCGACTGCCAGGAGCGCGACCCGTCCAAGTGCGAATTGTTCCTGGTCGAGGGTGATTCGGCAGGCGGCTCGGCCAAGTCCGGGCGTGACCGCAAGGTGCAGGCGATCCTGCCGCTGAAGGGCAAGATCCTCAATGTGGAACGGGCGCGGTTCGATCGCATCATCTCGTCCAAGGAAGTCGGCACCCTGATCCAGGCGATGGGCACGGGCATCCGCGACGATTTCAACCTGGCCAAGCTGCGCTACCACAAGATCGTCATCATGACCGACGCTGACGTCGACGGCGCGCACATCCGCACTCTGCTGTTGACGTTCTTCCATCGCCAGATGCCCGAGATCATCCGTTCCGGGCACCTCTTCATCGCTCAGCCGCCATTGTACAAAGTCGCCAAGGGCCGCTCGGAAGTCTACCTCAAGGACAACGCCGCGCTCGATCGCTATCTGGTCCAGGCGGGGCTTGCCGGTCGCTTGCTGGAAACCTCGGGCGGCGCGCGTTCCGGGCCTGATCTGGAAAGCCTGGTCGAACACGCGATCCGCTTGCGCAACCTGATGGCCTTCGTGCCGCGCCGCTACGATCCGGTGCTGATCGAGGCGCTGGCTTTGTCCGGCGCGCTGGAGCCGGACCTTTCGAACGAAGCGCGCACCGCTGCGTTGACGCGCACCGCGCAGTGGCTCGATCGTGGCGATCGGGAAGCCAAGTGGTCCTCGCGCCTCGCCGAAGACGGCACCGTAGAGCTTGAGCGTCTATGGCGCGGCGTCACCGATCACCACAAGATCGAGGCCAACTTCCTCACCAGCGCCGAAGGCCGCAAACTCGCGCGTCTCGCCGCCGAGAACGCCGAAGTCTACGCCGGCACCGCCCGCCTCGTGCGCGCCACCGCCGCCGAGCCGGAACCCGAAGCAGTCGAAACCACCGAGGGCGACGAAGACGCACCGGTGGCGGTCCGCGCTGCCACCCCCGATGTCATCACTCGCCCGACGCAGTTGCTCGACCAGGTTCTGGCCACCGGCCGCAAGGGCTTGTCGATCGCCCGCTACAAGGGCCTGGGCGAAATGAACGCCGAGCAGCTTTGGGAAACCACCCTCGACCCGGACAACCGCATCCTGCTGCAAGTGAAGGTCGAAGACGCCGACGTCACCGACGAAATCTTCACCCGCCTGATGGGCGACATCGTCGAACCCCGCCGCGAATTCATCCAGGACAACGCCCTGAACGTCGCTAATCTGGACGTTTGAGGGGGGCGGGAGGGTGCGTGCGCTCTCCCTTGGACTTCAGTTCGTCATTCCCGCCCAGGCGGGAATGACGAAGCGGTAAGTTAAGTGAAGTGCCTGCGCTGAAATCCAGCGCCTGCCGCCTCAATTCTTGACCTGGCAGCTCAACCCTGCGCCTTTCATCCCGGCGCACAACGCGCGGGCGGAGGCGGCGTCGCCGGTTACCGCTTGCAGGCGATAGACGGTGCCGATGTCGGCCTGGCCTTGCACCACGCGGTGATTGACGCCGGCCAATTCCGAATACTGCGTCTTGAGCGTGTTCCACCCAGCTTCCGCCAAGTCCTTCGAAGCATAGGCGCCGACTTGCACGCCCACGCCATGGAGCGGCGCAGCGGCGGGCGCCTTGGGGGTGTCAAGTGCTGAGGCAGTCGGACCAGGCGTGCCGGCAGAGTCGATGCCGGGCGCGGCAGACATCTCCTCGCCGCCGATGTTGGTCTGGCGGCGCTGGCCTTCGGCGACGGCGAAGCTGGTGTCGCCGGTGCCGGCGACGACTTCGCCGCCCGGATTCTCAGGCCTGACCTTGTAGGGTTCCTTGGGCGCGGCAATCACGCCGCCGTCGGCCACCAACGCGGTGTCCGGCTGCTTGCGGGTCACCCAGAACAATCCGCCGAGCAGCACCGCGATCGCCAGGACACCGAGCAGCGCCAAGAGCGCGCCCTGCCCCATGCCAGAATGCGGTTCTTCGAAATCGTCGTCACCTTCCAGCCAGGGTAGGCGGGTGTCCTGCTCGCCGAGGTCTAGCCGGCCGGGCCGCTCGAACGATCCGCCCGGCACGAACGGAACATCGTCGGCACGCGGCTCGGTCGGTTCGCCATAGGGCGTTTTCTCGGCCGGGTAGTAAGGCTTCTGGCCGTGGCCGTCGGTGTGCGTGTTCCGACCCGAATCCGAGATCGCCATGGCCTTTACATCTCCTCCACCGCCTCGACACCCAGCAGGGCCAAGCCGTTGCGTACAATCTGCCCGATCTGGGCGGCGAGGAAAAGCCGCGCCGATGTCAGCTTAGTATCGGCGACGTTAACAAACCGCTTTTCCACCCGGTCATTGCCCAAGTTCCAGTAGCCATGGAACGCCGCCGCCAGATCGCCGAGGAAGAAGGCAATCCGATGCGGCTCGCGCGCGGCGGCGGCGGCTTCGACCAGGCGCGGGAACTGCGCGGCCAGTTTCACCAGCTCCAATTCCTCTTCGCCCAGCAGCTCGACATCGTCTGCCGATGGCGTGAAGCCACCTTCGGCCACGCCCTTGCGCAGCGTCGAATGGACGCGGGCATTGGCATACTGGACGTAGAACACCGGGTTGTCCTTGCTCGCTTCCACCACTTTGGCGAAATCGAAGTCCATCTGCGCCTCGGGCTTGCGCGTCAGCATGGTGAAGCGCACCACGTCCTTGCCCACTTCGCTGACCACTTCGGCCAGCGTCACGAAGTTGCCCGAACGCTTGGACATCTTCACCGGCTCGCCATTGCGCAGCAACTGCACCATCTGCACCAGCTTGATCTCGAACGGGGTGGCATCGCCCTCCGCGCCGGTCATCGCGGCGACGGCGGCCTTGATCCGCTTGACGGTGCCCGCATGGTCCGCGCCCCAGATGTCCACGAGGGCATCGGCGCTCTGGGCCTTCTGGAAGTGATAGGCGAGGTCGGCGCCGAAATAGGTCCAGGTGCCGTCCGACTTCTTGATCGGGCGGTCCTGATCGTCGCCGAACTGGGTGGACTTGAACAGCGGCAGTTCCACCGCCTCCCAGTCTTCCAGGGTCTTGCCCTTGGGCGCTTCGAGGACGCCGTCGTAGACCAGCCCCTTGGACCGCAGCCACGCCTCGGCCTCGTCGGGCTTGCCGCTGGCCTGCAGTTCGGCTTCGGAGCTGAACACGTCGTGGCGGATGCCCAGCAATGCCAGGTCGTCACGGATCATGTCCATCATCGCGGCGACTGCGCGGGTGCGGAACAGTGCGAGCCATTCCGCTTCGGGCGCGGCCACATAGCGATCGCCGAACTCAGCCGCGAGCGCCTGGCCCACCGGCACCAGATAGTCGCCCGGATACAGCCCCTCGGGAATCGCGCCGACATCTTCGCCCAGCGCCTCGCGGTAGCGGACGTAGACCGAGCGGCCCAGGACCTGCACTTGCGCCCCGGCATCGTTGACGTAGTATTCGCGCGTCACTTGGTGGCCGGCGTATTCCAGCAGCGTCGCCAGCGCATCGCCCACCACCGCGCCGCGGCAGTGGCCCATGTGCATCGGCCCGGTCGGGTTGGCGGAAACGTATTCGACGTTGACGGTGGTGCCCCCGCCCACGTCCGAGCGGCCATAGTCCGCGCCCAGCGTCGCGATCGTGCGCAGTTCGGCCAGCCACACCGCAGGCGTCAGCCGCAAGTTGATGAAGCCCGGCCCGGCGATCTCGGCGCTCGCCACTTGGTCGAGCTGCGAAAGCTGCGCCACCAGTGCGTCCGCCAGATCGCGCGGCTTGAGGCCGGCGGGCTTGGCCAGCACCATCGCCGCATTGGTCGACAGATCGCCGTGCGAGGGATCGCGCGGCGGCTCGACCGTGATCGCGCCTCGCTTCAGCCCAGCCGGCAGGGTGCCTGCCGACTCCAGCGCATCGAGCGCGGCGTTAAGGTGGCCTGCGAAGGCGGCGTATAGCGTCTCAATCTTGCTCATCCGCGCGCGGATAGCCGGAATGCGCGGAATTGGGAAGTTCGCGCCGCCTTCAACCTTGCGCGTTTTTCCGCTAACGGCCCGCAATGCAATCCACCACCCTTCCCAAGACCTACCGGGTCAAGAGCTTCGGCTGCCAGATGAACGTCTATGACGGCGATCGCATGGCCGAGCTGTTGGCCGAGCAAGGCATCGCCCCTGCGCCCGATGGCGAGGACGCCGATCTCGTCGTGCTCAACCCTGCCACATCCGCGAACGCGCGGCGGAAAAGGTCTATTCCGACATCGGTCGCCTGAAGCGTGAGGACGGCTCGGTGCCGCTGATCGCGGTGGCGGGCTGCGTCGCCCAGGCCGAGGGCGAGGAGATCATGAACCGGGCGCCTTCGGTGAAGATGGTCGTCGGCCCGCAAGCCTATCACCGCCTGCCCGAGATGATCCGCGCCGCCAGCGCCGGGGCCAGCGTCACCGACACCGACATGCCCACGATCCCCAAGTTCGACGTGCTGCCCAAGCGTCGCCGTTCGGGGCCAAGCGCGTTCCTGACGGTGCAGGAAGGCTGCGACAAGTTCTGCACCTATTGCGTGGTGCCTTATACGCGCGGCGCCGAGGTCTCGCGGCCGCACGCCGCGCTGGTCGACGAAGCGCTGCGGCTGGTCGATGCCGGCGCGCGCGAGATCACGCTGCTGGGCCAGAACGTCAACGCCTGGACCGGCGAAGATGCCAAGGGGCGCAGCGTCGGCCTGGAAGGGCTGATCCGCGAGCTGGCGGCGATCCCCGACCTGGCGCGCATCCGCTACACCACCAGCCACCCCAACGACATGGGCCAGGGGCTGATCGACGCGCATGGCGAGATCGACAAGCTGATGCCGTTCCTCCACTTGCCGGTGCAGGCCGGCAACGACCGCGTGCTCAAGGCGATGAACCGCAGCCACACGGTGGAAAGCTACCTCAAAATCCTCGACCGCGTGCGCGCGGTGCGGCCCGACATCGCGCTTTCGGGCGATTTCATCGTCGGCTTTCCGGGCGAGACCGAAGCCGAATTTGCGGACACCGTCGCGCTGATCGATGCGGTCGGCTACGCCCAGTGCTTCAGCTTCAAGTATTCGCCGCGCCCCGGCACCCCCGCGGCGACCATGGACGACCAGATCGCACCCGAAGTGATGGACGAGCGGCTGCAGCGGCTGCAGGCGGCGGTCAACGTCCATCAACACGCGTTCAACGCAGCGTCAGTGGGCAGGGTGTGCGACGTGCTGGTGGAACGGCACGGCAAGCGTCCCGGCCAGTGGCTGGGCAAGTCGCCCTGGCTGCAATCGGTCCACTTCATCGGTGACGGCGCGATCGGCCAGATCGTGCGCGTCGAGCTTGCCAGTGCCGGGCCTAACAGCCTGGCGGGCACCCCGCTGACGGTCGACGCGGCGGCGTGAGCGACCCGCAACCGCTGATCCTCGTCCCCGGCCTGTCCTGCGACGCAGCGCTTTGGCGCGCCCAGGTCGATGGACTGGCGGACGTCGCGGCGATCACCATCGCCGATACGCTGCAGGACGATAGCATCGCCGCGATGGCGACGCGGCTGCTGGATGCCGCGCCCGAGCGCTTCGCCATCGCCGGCTTGTCGATGGGTGGTTACGTGGCGATGGAAGTATGCCGCCGCGCGCCCGAGCGCGTCACTCGTCTGGCGCTGCTCGATACCAACGCGCGCGCCGACAATGCCGAGCAAGTGGCGCTACGCCGCTTTGCCATCCGCACCGCGCGCGAACGCGGGTACGAGACCGTGATTCGCGGCAGCGTGGGGCAATTGGTCCATCCACAAGCCGATCCGGCCGTGGTGGAAGCGGTGGTGACAATGGCGCTGCGCGTCGGCCTCGACACGTACGAAGCCCAGCAGACCGCAATCATCGGCCGCATCGATTCGCTGCCCGCGCTGGCCGACGTGACGATGCCGGCGCTGGTCTTGGTCGGCGCCGAGGACTTGCTGACCCCGCCGTATTACGCCGAGGAAATGGCCGAGGCGATTCCGGGCGCCACACTGGTAAAAGTGCCGCGCTGCGGGCACATGGCGACGATGGAACAGCCCGAAGCGGTCAACCACGCCTTGCGCGGATGGCTGTCCGCCTAAGCCATCAGCCCAGCGGCTTGAGGTCTTCCGCAGGGATCAGGGTCTTGCCGATCGATTCCACCGGCGCGGCAGGGGCCACGGTGGGATTGTCGGCATAAGTCTTGCCATCGAACGGCAGCTTCATCGTCGCCGATTGCACCCCGCCGCCGGACACCGACACTGCCAGGTCGCGCCAGCCGTTGGTCTTGCTGTCCAGCACGCCCACCGGAAGCTGAACCACGCTGATGTCGCTGACCCGCTTGAGTTCGCCGCCCTCGCGCTTGAGCACTTCCAGGTTGCAACCGCCGGTGCCGCACAAAAGCGAGCCGCCGACGTAGACCAGCACTTCGGGGCTGCCGTCACCATCGAGGTCGGCCTCGGCCTTGGCGTAGCGTACTTCGCCCAGATCCTTGTAGTTCGCGCGGATCCATTCTTCCGGCGTCTGTTCGGCAACGACGGCCTCTTCGGACGGCGCGGCGGATTCGGTCGGTGCAGGCGCGGGCTCCTTTTTGCAGCCCGCAAGCGAGAGACCCAGGGCGAGCGCGAGAATAGCGGCGCGGTTCAGATGAGAAGCCATGGCCGCAGCCTAGTCCCGCGCGCGGCCTGCCCGCAACCCCCGAACGAGCAACGGCCCCGCCGCGTATCTCGCGGCGGGGCCGTCTTGTCGGGCTTTAAGTCGCCCGGCTTATCGGACGCGTCAGCGCCAGAAGAAGCCGTTGTGCGCCGTCACCACCCGGCCGGTACGCATGTTCACCATCACCACGTCGTTGCCGTAGCGGACCCAGCGGTGGCCGGCGCGCGGGGGCGGCAGGCGATACGTGCCATAGTCACGCACCCAGTACCGCTCGGACAGGTAAGGCCGGTCGAAGCGATGGCCGACCGCTACCGGCTGATAGCGATAGCCACGCGGGCCGGCGTAGGCAGGGCGGCGATACGTGTCGCGGTGGGCCTGGCGATAGTCGCGCCAATCCTCGCGCAGTTCACGGCGGGAATCGCGCACGTCGCGGCGTTCTTCGCGGATCTGGCGTGGATCGCCACGGCGCTGGGCCTGTCGCAGATCGCGCTGTTCTTCCCGCAAGTCGCGCCGGTCGCTGCGCACTTCCGCCGCGCTTTGGGCGCTGGCGAGGGTGGGGATGGCAACAACCGGCAGGGCAATGCCCGCCGCCATGATTGCGGTTAGTATCTTGCGCATGGGTACTCTCCTTTACCTTCGAATGGACCGCGCCAAGGCGGCCTTCTGTTTTCACTGCTAAGCACTTCGGCCTGAACGGACCGGGAATACTACGTGCAGCATGCGGTCATTATCGTCGCAACTTGCGACAAGTTCCCTGACGTGCCCCCCAGACGCGCTAGAGCCTCCGCTTTATCCCCCACGAAGCGCGCCACGATGTGCCGCAAGCCGCTTGCAACGTCGCGTGCACAGGGCCATCTTGCCTTCGGCAGACATCCACGCTGCCCCTTGAAAGGAACGCATGGCCCGTAAAGCAGCTCGTGCCGTAGATCCGGCGCAGTTCCGCCCCGAGACGCATCGTCGGGCGCGTGTCGAACTCGAATTCGACGAACCCACGCTGCTGGGGGCCGTGTTCGGACAATTCGACGCCAACCTCGTCCAGGTCGAAAATCGCCTCGGCGTCTACATCGCGGCGCGCGGCAACAAAGTGCAGATCGAAGGGCCGGACGACGCCGTGGCGCGCGCGCGTGACACGCTCAAAGGCATGTACCACCGGCTGGAAATGGGCCAGCCGCTCGATTCGGGCGCAATCGAATCACTGATCGCGATGAGCACCGAGCCCACGCTCGAAGGCATCATTACCGGCGATGCCGGCACCCCGCCGATCATGATCCGCACCCGCAAGAAAACGATCGTGCCGCGCTCGGCGACGCAGATCGAATACATGCGCGCGCTCGCCAAGTCCGACGTGATCTTCGCGCTCGGCCCGGCAGGCACCGGCAAGACGTACGTTGCCGTGGCACAGGCAGTCAGCCAGTTGATGACCGGCTCGGTCCAGCGCCTGATCCTGTCGCGCCCGGCGGTCGAGGCAGGCGAAAAGCTGGGCTTCCTGCCCGGCGACATGAAGGACAAAGTCGATCCGTACCTGCGCCCGCTCTACGATGCGCTGTACGACTGCATGCCGCCCGAGCAGGTGGAGCGGCGGCTGGCCAGCGGCGAAATCGAAATCGCCCCGATCGCCTTCATGCGTGGCCGCACCCTGGCCGACGCCTTCGTCATCCTCGACGAAGCGCAGAACACCACGCGCGAGCAGATGAAGATGTTCCTCACCCGCTTCGGCCAGAACAGCCGCATGGTGGTGTGCGGAGACCCGCGCCAGATCGACATTCCCGGCGGCGAACGCATGAGCGGCCTGGCCGACGCTGTTGGCCGGCTCGAAGGCGTCGAAGGCATCGCGGTGACCCGCTTCACCGTTGCCGACGTGGTGCGCCACCCGATCGTCGGGCGTATCGTGGAGGCGTATGAGGGACCGGGTTCCTGAACCTGGGCCAGCGTTCTAGATCGTGCGGTGACGACCTTCATTTTTGGCATTTGGCCGAAACAGTGTAATAAACCCTCCGTAACAAACGGGGGTTTGGGTTATCCGATACGGTCTATTTGCGCCGCTCTTGCTCGCGCCAGTGTTTGCCGTTGCTCAGCCAAGTCCCGACGCTGCCGGCTCAGCAACGGCGGGAAAAATAATTCTGTATCGCGGGAGCAGCATCGTCGGTGCGGGCTTGGGTTGCCCTATTCGGTACGAAGGCCAGGAATTAGTCGAGTTGGGTCGAGGGAAGTATGCAGAAGTCGAGGTTTCTGCAGGCGACTATGTCCTCACGAACAAGACCAGCAGTGTGGAGGTCCGCGTATCTCCCGGCGTTACCAGGTATGTAAGGTGCCAGATTAAGCCGGGAATGCTCACGGGCCGCGCAGATCTCCAGATTACGGACAGGGCCAGCTTTGAAGAGCACAGTGCAGATTACGAGCGCAAAGCGGCTATTTCACCGTCAACGCTCCTAGCCAGCCAACTGAAATAAATTTACCAGCTTCGCCCTATGAACCTCGAAGTCGACATCGAAGAGCCTTGGCCTGAATCCCCCGACTGGGCGGACCTTGCCGAACGCGCGTGCGAAGCGGTGGCGCAATTTGTGCCGGAGCTGGCGAACGAGCGGCTGCAGGCCAGCTTGCTGTTCACCAGCGATGTTGAAGTCCACACCCTCAACCGCGAATGGCGGGCCAAGGACAAGCCGACCAACGTGCTGTCCTTCCCGATGATGGAGCGCGACGAATTGCTCGATCTCGCACCCGACGGCCCGCCCGAACTGCTCGGCGACTTGGCCCTCGCCTGCGAGACTTGCACGCGTGAGGCGGCGGAAAAAGGTGTCTCGATCGAGGCCCATGCCACCCACCTGATCGTCCACGGGTTGCTGCATCTGGCAGGTCACGACCACGAGACGTCGGATGCCGATGCCGAGGCAATGGAAGCGCTCGAAACAAAGATACTTGCTTCGATCGGCATTGCCGACCCATATGGGGACCGCGACTAAGGCAATAGGGATACCGACAAGCAATGGCCGAAAATGGCCGTCACACCGAGTCTGGCTCGGGAGAAGGGGACAGTAGCGGCTCGCTATGGCGCATGGTGCGCCGACTGTTCCATTCAGGCGTCGATCAATCGCTGCGTGCGCAGATCGAAGAAGTCATCAACGAACACGAGGACGAAAGCGATTCGGGTGGTGCGAAAGGCGATTTGTCGCCGATCGAGCGCCAGATGCTGCGCAATCTCCTCCATTTCAGCGAACACGACGCGGACGACGTGGCGATCCCACGCGGTCAGATCGTGGCGATGCCGGCCTCGGCCTGTTGGGAGGACGTGGTCGAAGCGTTCGCCGAACATGGCCACAGCCGCATGCCGGTCTACGGCGATTCGCTGGATGACCTGAAGGGCATGATCCACATCAAGGATGTGTTCCCGCTGCTGGCGCGCGGCACTCCGCCTGCGAACTGGCACGGCCTGATGCGGCAGCCGCTCTACGTGCCGCAATCACGCGGCGCGCTCGACGTGCTGGCTGACATGCGCGCCCAGCGCGTCCACCTGGCGGTCGTCATCGATGAGTACACCGGCACCGACGGGATCATCACGATTGAGGATCTGGTCGAGGAAATCGTCGGCAACATCGAAGACGAGCACGACGATGCACCCGAAGAATTGCTGGTGTCGCTGGAAAACGGCTTGTGGCAGGTCGACGCCCGCGCCGAGCTGGACGATATCGCCGAACGCATCGACCCGCGCCTCGCCGAAGTGGAAGAAGCGGTCGATACCCTGGGTGGCCTCACCTTCGTGCTAGCGGGCCAAGTGCCCGAAGTCGGCACGATCCTGGAGCACGACAGCGGCTGGCGAATCGAAGTGACCGACGGCAACGAACGCCACGTCACTAGCCTGCGACTGCACCCACCGCGGACGGAATTGGAAAACGCAGACGAATAACCGACGAATGGGTTGCAATTTGTTCACCTTGCGGCGCACCATGCACAACTCATTCGAATCGTAAAAAAAGACATTTATTCGTGGTGGTACGTCGTCTTCCTCCTTTGCGCGCGCTCGAAGCTTTCGTGCGTGTGGTGCGCCTGGGCTCTGCCAAGGCCGCAGCCAACGAACTTGCGCTGAGCCCTTCGGCGCTGTCCCGCCGCGTCGCCGCGCTGGAGGATTTTACCGGAAAACGGCTGTTTACTCGGCAGCATCAGTCGATGAAACTGACGGACGAGGGGCAGTTGTTTTACAACGCCATTGGTCCGAAGCTGGAAGAACTGGCCGAGGCGGTCGAAGCCCAGATCGATCGCGGCCAAGTGCTGCGCCTGCATCTGGGCGTGCCGGCGCTGTTTGGCGGCCAGCGCTTGTTCCCGCGCCTGCCTGAGTTGCGAAAACTGCATCCACGGCTCCACATCGACATCGATACCGGCGGCCACCTGGAAGACCGCGTGGGCGACACTCTCGATGCCGCGATCATCCTTGCCAAGGAGCCTGATCCGGCGTTTTACCGCGTGCAGCTAGACCACAACAAGGTCTACGCCATCACGTCAGCCGCGCTGGCCGAAGAACTGGGCCCTGAGCCCGACGAAGCCAAGCTGTCCAAGCAGACGTTCTTCATCCACCAGGATCTGGCCGACAGCCTCGATGCGTGGTTGCGCGCGATCGACATGCCCGACCTGGAGCCCGCCTCGATCGACAAGTTCGATTCGGGCTCGCTGGTGCTGGAAGCCGCCGCGCAAGGCATGGGCATCGCCATCATGCACGACGACCACTTCCGCCGCGCCCACGACACCCGCCTCGCCCGCCTGTACGACACCGATGTCGAAAGCCCGTACCGCTACTGGTTCGTGTGCCGCCCCAAGTCGCTGGAAATGCGCCCAGTGCGAATCTTCCATGAGTGGCTGCTGCAGGCGGGGTTGTAACGACCGGCGATTTTCCGTTTTCCGGTTGCTTCGGGCGGATATGGCTTTCAACCGGCTGCATTCTTGAGACTTTCTGGAGACGACAATGCGCTTCGTCCTGGCGTTCTGCGCCGCTCTTCTTGCCACCACCGCGCCGGCGCTCGCTGCCCCGGGTGCGCCCACCCCTGATGCGCCCACGCCTGCGGCGACGCCAGCCGATCCCGCTCGCCTCGCCGCCGCGCGCCGGACGGTGGACTATGTGTTCCCGCTCGGCACTTATGCGCGGTTGATGAACGGCACCATGGACAAGATGATGGATTCCCTCATGGATTCCATGATGGACATGCCGGTGAAGGACCTGGCCGGCATCGGCGGCGTCGATACCCCTAATCTGGGCGCCGCCACCACGGCGCAGATCATGGAAATCTACGATCCCGCCTATCGCGAGCGCCTGCACCTCGCCACGCGCACGATGATGGCCGAAATGTCCACGATGATGACCCAGTTCGAGCCCGACATCCGCGACGGCCTCGCCGGCGCCTATGCCGCTCGGTTCGATGCACGGCAGTTGGCCGATCTGAACGCCTTCTTCGCCACGCCCACCGGCAAGATCTACGCTGCCGATTCCTACCTCATCATGATGTCGCCCGAGGTCATGACCAAGATGCAGAAGTTCACGCCGCAATTGATGCAGCAGATACCGGGGATCGTCGAAAAGGTGAAGGCGGCCACCGCCTCGCTCCCGCCGATGCGCAAGTACAGCGATCTGAGCGAAGCGGAGAAGGTGAAGATGGCCAAAATCCTGGGCATCGAGCGCAGCGCGCTGGACAAGACCGAAGCCGCAAAAGAGCAGGCTAAGACCGAAGAATAGTCCGGTCGAAAACAGGCAAACAAAAAGGGCGGCCCGCAAGGACCGCCCTTTCTTGTTAGTAAGGCCCGGATTCAGCCTTCGCTGACGGTCGCCTTGACGATCTTGCCCGGCTCACGCGGCGGCTCGCCCTTGGGCAGCGCGTCGACGTGTTCCATGCCTTCGACCACCTGGCCCCACACGGTGTACTGCTTGTCCAGGAAGCTGGCATCGTCGAACACGATGAAGAACTGGCTGTTGGCCGAGTTGGGCGCGCTGGTGCGGGCCATTGAGCACACGCCGCGCACGTGGCGCTCGGCGTTGAATTCGGCCTTGAGGTCGGGCTTCTTGGAACCGCCCATGCCGGTGCCGTCGGGGCAGCCGCCCTGCGCCATGAAGCCGGGGATCACGCGGTGGAACTTGACGCCGTCGTAGAAGCCTTCGTTGGTCAGCTCTTTGATGCGCTCGACGTGGCCGGGGGCGAGGTCGGGGCGCAGCTTGATCTTGACGTCACCGCCGGTGCCGTTGCCGGTGTCCAGGGTGAAGGTAAGGAATTCATCGGCCATTGGCATATCTCCGTATTGTCCGCCGTGGGCCGGCGGCTTGGCTCGGCAGCCGATATAGGTCGTGCGCCGCCAATGTCACGGGTGGTGCTGTGCCCAGATCGCCAGTTCTGCCTGTTGCAATTGCGAAATAGCCGCGTAGACCCACGGCGATGAGCGACGCTGACCTCAAGGAAGACCTGCGCCCGGAAGAGGCCGTCGCCGACCGTGATGCCATGCCCGAAGTGGTGCCTGAGGAAGCCAGCCTCGACGAGGACAACCGCCTGAAATTCGACTTCGTGCGGCGCGTCAAGGATGCGCTGAACGACGAGAATCCCGACCGCGTCTATGACTTGGTCGAAGCGCTGCACCCCGCCGACATCGCCGACTTGTTCGAGCTGGTCGATGCCGACGAGCGCCAGCCGCTGGCCCGCGCGATCCGCGACCTCATGGACGTGGAGGTCATCGCCGAGCTGAACGACTGGGTGCGCGAACTGCTGATGGGCGATCTGCCCGCAGACGTCGTCGCCGAGATCGCCGGCAAGCTCGATACCGACGATGCCGTCGCGATGATCGAGGATCTCGACGAGGAGGACCAGCAGGCCGTCCTTGCCGAGATGGAGCCGGAAGACCGCGCCGCGATCGAATCGGCGCTGTCCTACCCCGAGGAATCCGCAGGCCGCATGATGAGCCGCGACTATGTCGCGGTGCCCGAGACGATGCGCGTGGGCCAGTTGATCGACTACTTGCGCGAACACCGCGAGCTGCCCACCGAGTTCTGGGAAGTGTTCTGCGTCGATGCGCTGTACCATCCGGTGGGATCGTGCGCGCTGTCGTGGATCTTGCGCTGCCCGCGCAACATCCCGCTCTACGATGTGATGAAGCGCGACCAGACGCTGATCCCGGCGGACATGGACCAGGAAGAAGTCGCGCTGCGCTTCCAAAAATACTCGCTGATCTCGGCCGCCGTCACCGATAGCGCGGGCCGGTTGATCGGCCAGATCACCGTCGACGACATCGTCCACATCATTCAGGAAGAAGCGGGCGAGGACGCCCTGCTGCTGTCCGGCGCCGGCGATGGCGACATCAACGAGCCGATCCTGCTGACCGTGCGCGCGCGGCTGACGTGGCTGGTGGTGAACCTGGCGACGGCGATGCTGGCGTCCTCGGTGGTCGGCTTGTTCCAGGGCGCGATCGCGCGCTATGCGCTGCTGGCGGTGCTGATGCCGATCGTCTCGGGGATGGGCGGCAATGCCGGCACCCAGACGCTCGCGGTGGTGGTGCGCGCCATCGCCACCAACCAGCTTACCAGTTCCAACACCGCGCGCATGATCTGGCGCGAATTCCGCATCGCGCTCGCCAATGGCACTGCGCTGGCGATCCTGATCGGCAGCGGCACCGCCATGCTGTTCCACAACCCGCTGCTGGGCGCGGTCATCGCCGCTGCCATGGTCATCAACAACCTGGTGGCCGGGCTTGCCGGTATCCTGGTGCCGGTGACGCTGGACCGTTACGACATCGACCCGGCGGTATCCTCGGCGGTGTTCGTGACCACCGCGACCGACACCATGGGCTTCTTCACGTTCCTGGGGCTGGCAGTGCTGACGGGACTCGCCTGAGCGCACCGCGCTCCCTATCTTGCCGACCATGCCGCTGCACATGACCAAGATCGCCTTCTCCGCGACCAGTCCCGCCGACTTGCGCGAATGGCTCGAAAGCCATGCGCACGAAGCGCTGATGACGACGCGCTACCTGCCCAAGCGGCACGAGGAGATGATCGGCGGCTCGCTGTTCTGGATCTTCGAGCACACCCTGATCGGTCGCTCCCCCATCCGCGGCTTCACCCAGCGGGAGGATGGCCGCTGGCATATCCGGCTGGAACCGGTGCTGATCCCGATCCACTCCAAGCCCAAGCGCGCCCACCAGGGCTGGCGCTACCTCGCTGACGAAGACGCCCCGCGCGACCTGGGCGAAGGCGAGGATGCCGGCGATGCGATGCCGCCGGCACTGGCGCGGGAGCTGACGCGGCTGGGGTTGGTGTAAGGGGGCTCGCTGCCGACCAGATCAACGAATAGGATAACCAGGACGATGTCCCGATTCTGGAGGTTCCATGCGCCTAGCCATCTTGCCGTGTGCGATTGCCTTGCTTGCCTCGACCGTGGCCTACGCCGACGATGACATCGGCGAAACCTGCGACGGCCCCGGAACCTTACAAGTGGGCAATCAGGCGCCGCGAGACCTGCCCTACACGCTGACTTTCAGCGCCGATCTGACGACTGGCTCCTACTGCTACGACAAGTGCGGGCCGGACCAGACGCACGCCATAGCCGACAGCACGTCGCCGCTCATCAAACTGGCCGACTTCCACAGCGCCAAAATTGTTCGACTAACGACATTCGACCGGCGCACGTCAGTGCTCACCGATTATTACACCCTAGATCTCGGCCGCATCGGAAAGACCGTCAGACGGGCTTCGGTAACCTGCCGTCCCGCGCCTTTCCAAGCCCCAGCGCCGTTGCCCAGTCACAAAGCGCACTGATCTAACCACCCTGCTCCACCCAATTGCGCAGCAGCACATGCGCGATCGCGTGCTTGGGGGGAGCGTTGAACGCCTCGCCCACTTCGCCGCGATCGCCGGCTTCCAGCGCCTGGGCCACTTGGTCGCGGGTGAACCAGCGGGCGTCTTCCAGTTCGGTGGCGTCGATGACGATTTCGGTGTCGTCGGTATGGGCGTGGCAGCCGATCATCAGCGATGAGGGGAACGGCCACGGTTGGCTGGCGACATAGGTCACGTCGCGCACGCGCACGCCCGCTTCCTCGAAGGTTTCGCGGGCGACGGCTTCCTCGATCGTCTCGCCCGGCTCCACGAAGCCGGCAAGCGTGGTGTAGCGGCCGGCGGGAAAGCGCGGCTGGCGGCCGAGCAGCAGCTTGCCGTCGTTCTCCACGCTCATGATCGTGACGGGGTCGACGCGGGGGAAATGCTCGGTGGCGCAAGCGGCGTTGGTGCAGGATCGCGACCAGCCGCCCTTGGCGAGCACCGTCGGCGCTCCGCACATCGCGCAGAAACGATGCCGCGCGTGCCACGAGATCAGCGCGCGGGCCGAGCCGTAGATCGCCAACTCATCCGCGCCCAGCACCGACATCGCCGCCCAGTTGGCAGGCCCGGCGTGGGGTGTGCCCAGCGCCGTCGGCGGCGGGACGGGCGCGAAGCAGGCGACCGCGCCGTCCAGCCCGAGGAACACCAGCTCGCTCCCCTCCGGCGCATCGGCCAGCGTCGTCCATTCAAGCGCGCCTTCGTCAACCAATACCGGGGCGAGGCCATCGAGCCGCAGCAGTCGCGCGTCCGGCGTCGCCAGTTCGGCAAGCGCGGCAGGGTCGCTGCGCACATGGTCGGCACGGTCGAGCGGAGAGCCGGAAAAGGCGATAGGGATTTCGCGGAGGCGCAACACGTCAGGCTTTCTCCATCAGGGCCATGACGTCCGCTTTCAGCGCCGTCTGGTATTCGGAAAGGAGGGGGAAGGCATCGGGCGGCATGAACTGGACGAACAATTGCGAGCGCAGGCCGTGGATCATGTCGACCATGCCGACCGTCCCCGCCGCGCCCGACCAGCCGTAGATCCCGGCCTCCGCGCCCTTGCCGACCCGCCCGCCGGCGCCGAACCCGGCTGTGCCATCCGCGAACTTGACGCCCGCAGGCAGCAAGTCGCTGGTTCCAGAGCGCACGGCGGCTTCGTCCAGCACCCGGGTTCCGTCGATGGTGCCGAACTGCGCCAGCAGGCGCAGGAACCGATCGTAGTCGCGCGGCGAACTGACAAGGCCGGCACCGCCGAACGGGAAGGCGGGCGGGTCGAGGTAGATCGAGGTGGCGCCTTCGTCGATCGGCGCCAGCACCCCGCCGACCGCCGCGAAGTTGGTCGTGAGGCGATGCGCTTCGCTCGCGGGAACCTGGAAGAAGGTGCTGGTCATGCCGGCGGGCGCAAAGATCGTTTCTTGCAGGTGGACGTCGAACGGCTTGCCCGCGACCACCTCTATCACCCGGCCCATCAGGTCCAGCCCCATCGAATAGGCCCAGACCTCACCCGGATCGTAGACCAGCGGCACTTCGGACAAGCGATCGGCGAACGCCTCCAGGCTCGGCGCGGGCTTTCCATTGAACAAGCCGGGCATGGCGATACGGCTGAGCTGGCCGGGGACCAGGCCTTTTTGCACCATCAGCGCATTGATCGGCCCTTTCTGGATGATCGTATAGCCCAGGCCCGCCGTGTGGGTCATCAAGTGGCGGATCGTCATCGGTCGTTTGGCCGGGTGAACCGCAGTGACCGAGCCATCGTAGACGTTCTGCACTTGCATGTGCCGGTACTTGGGAAGGATATCGTAGACCGGCTGATCCAGCCCCAGCTTGCCTTGCGCGATCAGTTGCATCGCGGCCATCGCGGTGATCGGCTTGGTCATCGAATAGATGCGGAACAAGCTGTCGGGCGTGATCGCATCGGCATCGGTGAAGCCTTCGCTTCCGCGCGCGACATAGTCCGCATCGCGCCCCGGCAGGCCGAGCGTGGCGATCATGCCGGGGAACTTGCCGGGACCCACCCAGCGTTCCACCACGGCGCGCACATGGCTGAGCAGTTCGGGCTTGGCGGCGGCCAGCGCCAGACGCGGCATCGTCGCCAGGCCGACCCCGGCGAACACACCCAGGCGCAGCAGCATCCGGCGGTCGAGCGATGCTTCCAACCCAGCGCGGTCCGTCACCTTCATCCGTGGTCCTTTCCAGCCAGCGCCAGTTGCGCCGCCTTGGCAAAGAGCGTGGGCAGCCCCGCCTCGTCGAGACGGTCTAACGGCCACCATTCGCCCGGCTGCTCGTCTAGCACTGCGAACCTGTCCCCCAGATAGACAGCCACCTGCAATGCGAGCGAAAAATGCGTGAAGACGTGCGCCACGATGCCAGCGCTTTCCCATGGCCCCGGCAGCGGTTCCTCGCCCGATCCGTCGGCGCGCGCGGCCCAGCCGTCGTCGGGCAAGGCGCGCATGCCGCCCAGCATGCCCGAGCCGACGCGTTGCACCAGCCAGACTTGATCCGCCCCACTGAAATTGCGCTCGATCCAGAAGGCGCGGCCTTGGCGCAGCGGCTTGGCCTTCTTCGCCGCCTTGACCGGAAAGCGCTGCGGCTCACCCGTGGCGCGGCCCTCGCAGGCGAAAGACAAAGGGCACAGCAGGCAGCGCGGGCTGCGTGAGGTGCAGATCGTCGCACCCAGATCCATCATCGCTTGCGCGAAGTCCCCGGCGCGATCGTCCGGCGTGATCGTGTCGGCCAGTTCGCGGATGCTCGGGCGAGCACCCGGCAGCGGCGTTTCGAGCGCGAACAGCCGCGTGACCACCCGCTCGACATTGGCGTCCACAACCACTGCCCGGCGCCCGAAGGCAATCGCAGCGACGGCAGCGGCAGTGTAGGCGCCCAGGCCCGGCAAAGCGCGCAAGCCCTCCTCAGTATCGGGAAACGCGCCTCCGTTCGCGGCGACGGCACGGGCGCAGGCGACGAGGTTGCGAGCCCGCGCGTAATAGCCAAGCCCGGCCCAGGCGGCCATGACCTCTGCATCCGGTGCCGCAGCCAGATCATGGACCGTCGGCCAGCGCGCGGTGAAGGCGGCAAAATAGGCTTTGACCGCGCCGACCGTCGTTTGCTGCAGCATGACCTCGGACAGCCAGACGCGGTAGGGATCGGGCGCGGGCAGGCCGGGCGGTGCGCGCCACGGCAAATCGCGGGCATGGCCATCGTACCAGTCCAACAAAGCACGGGAGACCGCCCCCGTGACGGAGGTATCGATGCAGGCCGTATAGGAACTGGCGTCCATTCCCGCGCTATGGCATTGGAACGCCGCCAATGGAACGGGAAGACAACAAACCATCCGCCGCAAAAGGCGCATCCGGTAAGGGTGCGCGCAAGGGAGGCTCGAAGGCTGCCCCTGCGGCTGGCCTGCGCCAGTACGAGCGCCCTCGCGGCGGCCAGGCGCGTGCCATTGCCGACCTGATGCCCGAAGTGGGCCGTACGGCCTTCCGCCGCTTCGGCTTCGTGCAATCGAGCGTCGTCACCCGCTGGCCCGAGATCGTCGGCGCTCGCCATGCCCGCGTCTGCGCACCCGAATCGATCCGTTTCCCGCCCGGCGAAAAGAGCGACGGCATCCTCCAACTCGTCGTCGTTGCCGCCCACGCGCCGATGATCCTGCACGTGATCCCCGAGATCGTGGACCGAGTGAACCGCTTCTTCGGCTACAACGCGGTCGCCCGGATCAAGATCCGGCAAGGCGACGTTAAGCCGCCGCCTGCTTCACCAACCGGTGCCTCGCCGCCATCGATTAAGCCGGTGCCGCTGGAGCTTGGGGAATCGCTGCGCGACATCGGCGACCCGGAGCTTCGCGCCGTGCTCGAATCGCTGGCGCGCAGCCTCGGCGCCAAGAACAACCAGGAAGACCAGTAGATGATGCGTTTTCGGATGAAGACTGCCCTTGGCGCGGCCTTGCTGATCGCCGGCGCCGGTGCCGCCTTGGCGGCCACCCCCAAGAAACCCGCAGCGCCTGCCCAGAAGGCGGCGGCCAAGTCTGCACCGGGCGGCAACTGGCTGGGCCAGGTCGATGTGGTGGGTAATCTCAGCCATCGCATCGGCAACCCGGACGCGCCGGTGAAGCTGGCCGAATACGTCAGCTATACCTGCCCGCACTGCGCGCATTTCCATAAGGAAGCCGATCCGCTCCTGCGCCAGACGATGATCCCCAAGGGCCAGGTCTCGGTCACGATCACCAACCTGCTGCGAAATCCGATCGACCTGACGGCGGCGATGCTGACCAACTGCGGCGATCCCAAACGCTTCTTCACCCGGCATAACGCCTTCTTCGATACCCAGGACACCTGGATGGCGAAGCTGGAGACCACCAGCCGCGAACAACAGACCCGCTGGTATCAAGGCGACATGCCCACTCGGATGAAGGCGATCGCCACCGACCTGGATTTCTACAAGATGGTAGCCGGCTGGGGCATCACGCGCGCCAAGGCCGACGCCTGCTTTGCCGACCAGGCGACGCTCGACAAGATCAAGGCCCAGCAGGAGGACGTCGCCCGCCTCGGTTTCGAAAGCACCCCCAGCTTTTCGATCAACGACAAGCCGATGGATGTGCATGACTGGGCTTCGGTTTCCAAGGCCATCACTGCCAAGCTGGCCGAACAGCGCGCCGGCAATATTTGAATTTCGCCCGGCATCGCGGGCAAGCCTGTGGAGATATTGGCGGATGGCGCCAGCCTTCGCTTTGTTTTGTCTCGCTGGCTGGGTTAGCCATTTGAACGTCCAGTTGAAGGATTCGCCTTAGATGATCCGCAATCGTTTCCGCGCCGCCACCATCGGCCTGCTCCTCGCACCGCTGGCCCTGGGCCTTGCCGCTTGCGGGAAGAAGGACGAAACCGCCGCCCCCACCACCAGCGCGCCGGTCGGCAAGATCGCCCCGCCTGCCGGCACCACCTGGGCCGAAACGATCGCCAAGACGCCCGATGGCGGCTATCGCATGGGCAATCCCGATGCGCCGATCAAGCTGATCGAATACGGTGCGCTCAGTTGCTCGCACTGCGCCGAGTTCGCCAAGGAAAGCTTCGGCAAGATGCGCGACGATTACGTTGCCAGCGGCCGTGTCAGCTACGAATTGCGCTACTTCATGCTCAACCCCTATGACATCCCGGCCTCGCTCCTCGCCACTTGCGGCGCGACCGAGGCGGTCATTCCGCTGAGCGAGCAGTTCTGGGCCTGGCAGCCCAACATGTTCCAGAACATGCAGGCCGCCGGCGATCAAAAGCTGCAGGCGATCCAGTCGCTGCCGCAGAACAAGCAGATCCCCGCGATCGCCGAACTTGCCGGCATGACCGAATTCTTCGCCTCGCGCGGGATCGCCCGCGATCAGGCCAACGCGTGCCTCGCCGATACCACCAAGGCGAAGGCGCTCGCCGACAGCACCGAGAAGGCCAGCAAGGACTTCAAGATCGACGGCACCCCAACGTTCATCATCAACGGCTCGTCGGTCGGCTCGATGGACTGGGCCACGCTGGAGGCCAAGCTCAAGGCAGCCGGCGCTCGCTGATGAAGCCTGGCGGTTTCCACCTGGCGGGAGGCGGCTAAGCCCTCGATGCGTATCCGGCGGCTCAAGCTCAGCGGGTTCAAGAGCTTCGTCGAGCCTGCCGAACTGCGCATCGAACCGGGGTTGACGGGCGTCGTCGGCCCCAACGGCTGTGGCAAGTCCAACTTGCTGGAGGCGATCCGCTGGGTAATGGGCGAAAGCAGCCCGAAGTCGATGCGCAGTGGCGGCATGGAAGATGTGATCTTCGCCGGCACTGCCAACCGCCCGCCGCGCGCTTTCGCCGAAGTCGTCCTCCACGCCGAGACCTCGCCCCGCGCCGATGGCTCGCGTGAGGATCTGGAAGTCATCCGCCGGATCGAACGCGGCGCCGGCAGTGCCTATCGCATCAATGGGCGTGACGTGCGCGCCAAGGACGTGGCGCTGGTGTTCGCCGATGCCGCGACCGGAGCGCATAGCCCGGCGCTGGTCAGCCAGGGGCGCATCGCCGGGGTGATCGCCGCCAAGCCGGCGGAGCGGCGCGCGATGCTGGAAGAAGCGGCAGGCATCGCCGGGCTGCACGTCCGCCGCAAGGATGCCGAGCAAAAGCTGCGCGCCACCGAAACCAACCTCGCCCGGCTCGAAGACATCATGGCCGGGCTCGACAAGCATGTCATGGCGCTGCGCCGACAAGCCAAGGCGGCGGAGCGCTACAAGGCGCTGTCCGACCAGGTCCGCCTGGCCGAAGCGCGCCTCGTGTTCGCCCGCTGGCGCGACGCCGCCGCCGCTGCCGAAGCAGCAAAGAAGGAGGCCCGCGCCGCCGAGGAGCGTGTCACCGCCGCGCAGGGAACCGCTACTGCCGCGCAAGCCGCACAAGCCGCTGCCGCGCAGGGGTTGGCGGACGCGCGCGACGAACTGGCGGATCGCCGCGACGATGCCAGCGCCCATGGCCACCGCATGGCGACGCTTTCGGGCCAGTTGGAAGCCGCCGAGCAGCGGCTCAAAGACCTCGACCGCCAGCGCAATCGCCTGGACGAAGATCGCCGCGATGCCGACCGCCTGACGCGTGAGGCCGCCGAAGCGCTCGCCCGGCTGGAGCGCGAGTTGCAGGACGGCGAGCAGCGGCTGGCTGAGGACGAAGCGCAGCGCCCGCGCCTGGCGCAAGTGCTGGACAATGCCGAACGCGCCGCGCGCAAGGCCGAACTCGATCTGGCGCAAGCGACCGCCGAGCAAGCCGGTGTCGAAGCCGAATGGCGGATCGCCGAGGCTGAACTGACGCAGGCCCGCGCAAGGCTGGCGCGGTTGGATCAGGAGCGCGAGCGGCTGGCCGGGCAACTCGCGGCGCTGCCCGAAGCCGCCAGCCTGGAAACGGCGATCACGCAGGCTCGCCATGCAGCGCAAGCAGCAGGCGAGCGGCTGGCGCAGGCGCGCGCCGCGCTGGAAGAACAGCAAGTGCGCAAGGTCCAACTCCAGGCCGAGCGCGACGAGGCCGCTTCAGCGCTCGCCGGAGCGCGTGGCGACTTGACCGGGATCGAGCGTGAACACACCGCCCTGCTGCGGGATCGCGAGGCGCGGGCGAAAGGCGCCAAGGCAGCGCACGGCCTACCGGTGGCGATCGACGCAGTGCGCGCCGCGCCCGGCTACGAACGCGCGCTCGCCGCCGTGCTCGGCCGCGACGCCAAAGCGCCGCTGGGGGCGGTGCCGGGGGCCGAGGGTCGGTTCTGGACCGGCGCCGACGCGCCTCAGCCGGTGGCGGACAGCTTGGCCGCGCACATCACCGCGTGCCCCCCGCAACTCGCCGCGCGGCTCGCGTTGGTGCATGTCGTGGATGCGGACGACGAGCGCGCGCTGGCTCCCGGCGAGTGGCTGGTGACACGCGGCGGCGTGCTGCGCCGATGGGACGGCTTCATCGCGCGCGGCGAAGGTGCAGCGGAGGCAGCGCGGCTGGAGGCGGAGAACCGCTTTACCGAGCTGGATGCGCAATTGCCGCCGCTGCGCGAAGCGGTGTCCACCGCGCAAACCCGGCACGATGCGGCGCAGCAAGCGCTTTCCGGCCTCACCGCCGCGAAGATCGCTGCCGAGCGCGCCATCGCCGGTGCGGCTGATGCCGAACGGGCGGCCTTGCGCGCGCTTGACCAGGCGGAAGGCACCCGCGAGCGCCACCGTGGCCGCCGCGCCGAACTGGATGCCGCCGCCGCCGACCTATCCAGCCAGCGCGAGGGCGCCGAGCGTGATCTTGGCACCGCCGAGGCCAGTCGCGCCGCGCTGCCCGATCCCGCGACCGGGCGGGCGGGCCTACAAATGGCGCAGGCGCTGCATGCCGGCGCGCGCGCGGCGTTGCAGTCCGCCACCGCCGCGCTCGCCGCGCACGACCAGGGCTTGGCCGTGCTGCGCGAGCGCACCGCTACCCAGCGCGCCGACATGCGCAACTGGCAGGCCCGTGCGGGCGATGCCACCAATCGCCTGGCGCAAATGGCCGGTCGCATCGACGAGATCGAAAGCGAGCGCGCCGTCATCGCCGCCAAACCTGAAGCGCTGATCGCGCAGATCGAGCAAGGCGAGACCGTCCGCACCCGCCTCGCCGCCGAACTGGCGCAGGCCGAAGCCGCCGCCGCCGCCGCCGCCGAAGCCGCGCGCCAGGCCGACGCCGCGCTCGCCGCTGCGCAGGAGGCGCTGGCCGCCGCGCGCGAAGGCCGGGCCGGTGCGGCAGCCCGCGCCGAGAACGAGGATGCGCGTAGGGTCGAGATGACGCGGCTTTCGGGCGAGCGCTTCCAGTGCCCGCCGCCGGTGCTGCCCGAACGCTTCGCCTTCGCCTCAGCGCAAGTCGGCGCGGCGCAGGACGAAACCGCAACGATGGAGCGGCTGGTGGCAGAGCGCGAGCGGATCGGCCCGGTCAACCTCGTCGCCGCCGACGAGCTGGCCGAGGCCGAAGCGCAGCTAGGCTCCAACCTGACCGAAAAGGCCGAATTGGCAGAAGCCGTCAACCGCCTGCGCGGCTCGATCGGCAACCTCAACCGCGAAGGTCGCGAACGGCTGCGCGCCGCGTTCGAGGCGGTGGACGGCCACTTCCGCCGCTTGTTCACGCAGCTTTTTCAGGGCGGCCAAGCGCACCTGGCGCTGGTCGATTCGGACGATCCGCTGGAAGCGGGCCTCGAAATCTACGCCCAGCCGCCGGGCAAGCGGCTGCAATCGCTCACCCTGCTATCAGGCGGAGAGCAGGCGCTGACGGCGGTAGCGTTGATCTTCGGCTTGTTCCTGACCAACCCGGCGCCAATCTGCGTGCTCGACGAGGTGGACGCCCCGCTCGACGATGCCAATATCGAGCGGTTCTGCGATCTGCTCGAAGCCATGACCAAGGAAACCGACACGCGCTATCTGGTCGTCACTCACAATGCAGTGACGATGAGCCGGATGCACCGTTTGTTCGGGGTGACGATGGTGGAACGCGGCATCTCGCGCCTGGTCAGCGTCGATCTGGTGGCGGCGGAGCAATTGCTCGCCGCCGAGTAATCACACCAGCCCGGCGTTGCCGACCACCCAGCAGGCCAGCGCCATGACGAGGCCGGCGTCGCGGTTCGAGCGGAAGCGGGCGAGCGCATTCTCGCCATCGGCGGGATCGAGCGAGAGCGCCTGAAAACCCAGATGCAGCGCGATCGGGATAAGCGCGACGAGCGCCACCCAGTCCGGTCGCAGCAGCCAGAAGGCGAGGCCCCAGCAGGCTATGGCAAGGGCGTAGAAGCCCGCCACGCCAGCGCGCACGCGGCTGCCCAGCCGTCGCGCCGAGGATCGCACGCCGACGAGCGCATCGTCTTCGATATCCTGCAGCGCGTAGATCGTGTCATAACCGATGCACCAGAAAATGGCCCCGGCGTAGAGCGCGGCCAGCACTTCCAGACGGTCGCCCCGGATCTCAACCCAGCCGACCAGCGCGGCCCAAGTGAACACGAGGCCCAGCCATGCCTGCGGCCACCAAGTGATGCGCTTCATGAACGGATAGGCCGCGACCAGTGCGAGACTGCCCAGCGCCACCACCTGCGCTTCCGTGCGTAGCTGCAGCAGGACGACCAGGCCGATCGCGCACAAGGCAAGAGTCCAGCACCAGGCAGCGGCCTTGCTCACGCGGCGGCTGGCGACGGGACGCGCGGCGGTGCGGGCAACCTGGCGGTCGAGATCGGCATCGACGATGTCGTTGTAGACGCAACCGGCACCGCGCATGACGATGGAGCCCAGCAACATCCACAGGAGCAGCCCCCACCGCTCCTCGCCGCCCGCCAGCAAAACGCCCCAGGCGCCGGGCCAGAACAGCAGCCACCAGCCGATCGGTCGATCGAAGCGCGCCAGTACCGCATAGTCCCGGTACGGTTGCGGCAACGCGGCGACGAGACCGCGATATTGCGTGTCTGGTACAAGATGATCAGAGGTATCCACGGGCGGTGAACTAATCCATCGCGCGGGCCCTGTCATGCGAATGCGCATTGTGGACACAAGTGCCCACAGCAGCGCCGTTGCATCCGAGCCGTACCCGCGCGACAAGGCCGCTCACATCCGCAACCCAAGGCTCGTTCCAAGAATGCCCGCCACGCCTGCCTGGCCACCCCGCTCCGCCCCGCGCTTGTTCGTTCCCGGTCCGATTGCAGCGGGCAGCGAGGTCGTGATCGAAGGGGGCCAGGCACACTACCTTGGCAAAGTGATGCGAATCGCGGTGGGAGACGCGGTGATCCTGTGCGACGACCTGACCGGCGAGTGGGCTGCCCTGGTTACGTCCGCTGGCAAGCGCGACGTGATGCTCGAACCCCGCGAACGGCTGCGTGCGCGCGAGGATGTGCCGGATTTCGAGCTGTGCCTCTCGCTGCTCAAGAAACCGAACACCGATCTGGTGCTGGAAAAGGCGACGGAGCTGGGAGTCGCGCGCATCCGCCCGGTGATCGCGCGGCGCTGCGTGGCGGACAAGCTCAACCCCGAACGCGCCCGCACGATCCTGACCGAAGCGGCCGAGCAATGCGCGCGCACCGCCCTGCCCCAGCTTGCCGAGGTGACCAAGCTCGACGCGCTGCTGCGCGACTGGCCGCAGGACCGCGTGCTGTTCTTCGCCGACGAGCAAGGCGGTGAGCCGGCGGCGCAGGCATTTGCCGCCCACCAAGGCCGGGCAGCGCTGCTGGTCGGCCCGGAAGGTGGCTTCGACGATGCCGAACGCGCCGCCGTGCGCGGCTTGTCGCAGGCCCGCCCGATCTCGCTCGGCCCGCGAATCCTGCGCGGCGAGACCGCCGCGATTGCTGGCGTTGCGCTATGGATGGCGGTGGCGGGAGATTGGCGGCAGGACCATGCTTCCAGCGCCCTGTGAACTGATCGGTACAAAAAGTTGTGGCGTCCGGCTCGCGAGGCCAGTAACGCCGCGCCCATGAGCACCCGTGAGGTTTCGGATCGCAGCGATCCGGTGATAGAAAGCCTGGATCAGCTTGCCGCGCCAATGGCCGCGGGCGAGAAGCCGCGCGAGCGTTGGCGCATCGGCACCGAGCACGAAAAGTTCGTGTACGACACTGCCGATCACCACGCGCCATCCTACGAAGAGCCGGGCGGCATCCGTGACTTGCTGTCGGAACTGACCCAGTTCGGGTGGGAACCGATCGAGGAAATCGGCCCCAAGGGCACGACCAACGTGATCGCGCTCAAAGGCAAGGACGGCAACGTCAGCCTGGAGCCTGCCGGTCAGTTGGAACTGTCCGGTGCGCCGCTGGAAACCTTGCACGAGACGTGTTCAGAGACGGGGCGCCACCTGGTCCAGGTAAAGACCATCGGTGACAAGATCGGCAAGGGCTACCTGGGCCTTGGCATGTGGCCGGACAAGACCCGCGCCGAGCTACCGATCATGCCCAAGGGCCGCTACGACATCATGCTGCGGCACATGCCGCGCGTCGGCTCGATGGGCCTCGACATGATGCTGCGGACCTGCACGATCCAGGTCAACCTCGACTATTCGAGCGAGGCGGACATGGTGCAGAAGTTCCGCACCTCGCTGGCGCTGCAGCCGGTGGCGACCGCGCTGTTCGCCAATTCGCCGTTCACCGAAGGCAAGCCCAACGGCTACCTTTCGTATCGCAGCCACATCTGGTCGGACACCGATCCCGCGCGCACCGGCATGCTGCCGTTCGTGTTCGAGGACGGCTTCGGCTACGAACGCTATGTCGAATACATGCTCGACGTGCCGATGTACTTCGTGTTCCGCGAAGGCCGCTACATCGATGCCGCCGGCCTTTCGTTCCGCGACTTCCTGAAGGGCGAGCTTTCGGTGCTGCCCGGCGAGCTGCCGACGGTGTCCGACTGGCAGGACCACTTGTCCACCGCCTTCCCCGAAGTGCGCCTGAAATCGTTCCTGGAAATGCGCGGCGCCGATGGCGGCCCGTGGAGCCGGATCTGCGCGCTGCCGGCGCTGTGGGTCGGTCTGCTCTACGATCAGGGCGCGCTCGACGCGGCGTGGGATCTGGTCAAGGACTGGGACATGGAAGGGCGCGAACTGCTGCGCTCGTCCGTCCCCAAGCTGGGCCTCGATGCGCCGCTGCCCGGTGGCGGCACCTTGCGCGACATCGCGGGCGAAGTGCTCGACATCTCGCGTTCCGGTCTGGCCGCGCGCGGCAAGCTCAACGCCAGCGGCGATAACGAGACCGGCTACCTCGAACCGCTGGCCGAGATCGTGGCCGCAGGCAAAGTACCCGCCGAGCGCTTGCTCGATCTGTACAACGGCGCCTGGGGGCAGGATCTTTCGCAAATCTACGCGGCGAAGAGCTTCTAACGCCCTCGTCAGGCCGCGCCGCGCGGGCGCAGTTTGTCGCCGATCCACGCCAGTGAGCGCGTGATCGGCGCATGGTGCGCCATCCAGGCATGGTACTCGCGGTATTTGGCGTCCTCGCCCAGCAAGTGCGCTTCCTCGGTGCGGGCGCGCCAGTAGTAGATGCCGCTGACCACGCCGAGCAGTACGGTGTTGCGCACGGCATCGGTCCATGACCCATTGTTCACCACGAACGGCAGCGTCGAGCACCACCAGAACAAGTTCTTCGACAAATACGCCGGGTGGCGAGTGAAGCGGTAGGGGCCGTTGGTCAGGATGCCGCGATACGTCAGGTTCGAAAAGCGCAGGCCGAACGCCACCGTCGCCCACGCGTAAATGCCGGTCAGCGCGACCAGCAGCGCCGCCCAGCCCCATAGCAAAGCGGGATGGCCCTGCAGTGCGCCAGCCCAGCCGGTAGTCCCCACTTCGTAGCCCAGCACGTCGCCGCGCCCCATCGTGCCCCACACGAACGGCGGATAGCACACCAACGCCGCCACCCAGCCGGCCAACCGCGGATTGCCGCTGCGGATGTGCGCGTCCAGCGGGCGGAAGGTGAACACGTAGCCTACCGTGCCGATCTGCACGTCGATCAGGAACAGCGCCTCGATCGCCAGCGTGCCCAACGCCACCGGGTTGGTGAGGACCGCGCCGAAATCCGCCTCGACGATGCGGGCGAAGCCGCCGGGCAGGATCGAGATCATAAAGGCGCCGAAGAAGCCCTTGATCGCCCAGGCCCGCCAGTGCTTGGCGACTTCGGCCCGGTCCCATCGCTCGCGCCCGATCAGCAGAGCCCCGAAGTGCCAGGCGGAATCGCGCGGGTTCACCAGAAAGCGGTCGAGCCACAGGACGTAAGGGATCGACAGCACGAATATCGGTACTGCCGCCGCGCCGATCACCTTGATGGCAAAGAGGTACTGCCCGTCCCAATACCAGCGCGCGATGCAGTAGAACACGCCGATGCCCGCCCAGGTCGCCCATAGCCCGGCGATCTTGGTGATCGAGATGTCGAGGGTTTCGGAAAGCGGGCGGCGCACCGTCCAGTCGATGCCGGTGGATGCGCGGCGGTGGACTTTATCCACCAGCACCGACCAGCCGGCCATCGCCCCGCCGGTGAAGAACAGCGTCACGACGGCGGCATAAGGCCCGCTCATGGGAGCATGGGGTCCGGCCAGCACGAAAGTATCGGCGATTACCGCCCAGTTGCGGCAGATCAGAAGCCACGCCGCCAGCGCCGCCAGACCAGCCAGGCCGACACCCGCCGACACGTCGCTTGCAGGAGGTCCGACCTTGTGGGTCGGAGCCTCAAAGGTCGGGGCCGTGCTCATCGCACGGCCCTAACGGTACATTGGTTAAAGCGCGGGAAACAAGGCTTGGGCTTGCCTCGGCCCGGCACGATCAACGGTACGCGGTGATGCGGCCTGAATCGTCGAGAATATAGAGCGTCTGGTTGGCGACCACTGGCGCAAGGGAAATGGCGCCCTTGGCTTTGGCGTAGGGCGTCAACGTGCCCGTTGCCGGATCGACGGCGCCGATCTCGCCGCGCGAGTTCCCGACCCACAGTTTGCTGCCTGCCAGCACCGGGCCGACCCAGAATATCGGGCCCTTGCGCTTCTTTTCCTTCTTGTAGCGAGCCAACTGCGTCAACCAGCGCACTTTACCGGTGGCGCGCGTGATCGCCAGAATCTCGGCGTGATCGTCCAGCG
Source organism: Novosphingobium sp. Rr 2-17 (assembly GCF_000272475.1). Taxonomy (GTDB): domain Bacteria; phylum Pseudomonadota; class Alphaproteobacteria; order Sphingomonadales; family Sphingomonadaceae; genus Novosphingobium. The sequence goes on along the minus strand of NZ_AKFJ01000084.1, from coordinate 21,325 downwards.
TAAACACCCAGTCGCCGACGACAGCAGGCGTCGAGATGCCCGCGAGGTTCAGTTCCCAGATGCGCTGGCCGGTGATGAGTTCGTACGCGGCCATGCGACCGCCTTCGCCCAAGGCGAACACCCGCCCGCGATCGATGATCGGATCGGCATCGACGTCGGTCAGGCTGCCCACTTCGGTCGAGATCGAGGTGCGGGAAAGCGCGTCTGACCAGATCTGACGACCGTTTTCATAACGATACGCCACCAGTTCGCCCGAAGCATAGCCGGCGATGACCGTGCTTTGTCCGGCAGCAGGAGCGGCTACGCCGAACACGCCCGATTGGGTGAGCGAGGCGGACTCGTTCCATGTCGAAGTGCCATCGGACGCCTTGAACGCGAAGATCTGATTATCCTGCGACATCACATAAACGCTGTCGAAGGCGATCGTCGGACTGCCGCGCAGGGGACCGCCGGGACGCTTGCTCCAGATCGGGCTACCGTCAGCGGCCTTGAGCGCGGCGACTTCGCCGGAGCCGGTCGCCACGAAGACGCGATCGCCCTCTGCGCTGACGCCGCCGCCGAACAGTACCTTGGACTTGTCGCCGGCGTTGGTTTCGAAACGCCGGGTCCACAGTCGCGCGCCGCTGTTTGCATCGAAGGCGTGGACCACACCGTCGGTGTCGAACACGAACAGCTTGCCGCCACTGATGACCGGCGCTGCGGCCAGGCGCGCGCGCGGAGTGGAGCCGGCGATCTTCACGTTCCATATCTGGCGCGGATTATCCGCCAGCGCGAGATGGCCGTAAGACTTGCTGGCATTGCCGCCAGGCTGCGCCCAATCGGCGTTGACCTCTGCCGGGGGCAGGATCACCGATACCGCGCCCAGCGTGGCATCGACCTTGGCGCCGCTTTCGATCCGCGAAAGGATCGGTACGCGATCACCGAAGGTTGGCGTCTTGGGTCCGCCCTTGCCGCCGCCGAACAGCTTGCAGCCCGAAAGGCCGGCGACGAGCGCCAGCGCGATCAGCGGCAAGACCATGCGCGCACGCGGCCTGGCAGAGGACGAATTCGAAGGTTTTCGGGCGTTCATGCCTTGATAGTCACCAATCATTGTCATTCTCCGGCGCCGACCAGCTTGGCTTTCACCTTGCCGAGCGGTTCGCCCTTATCGTCCACCACATCTTCGACGGCATCGGCGCCCAGCACTGCGGCTAGCTGGCGGGCGCGGCTGCGCAGGCCGGTTTCGGCCTTCTCATCCTTGGCGATCGCGGCGAACAGCGGCGCCGCCTGATCGGGCTTGCCCTGCTTGAGGTAAGCCATCGCGACAAGTTCGCCGGCCGGGCCGAACCAGGCATTGCCCGGGGTGGCCAGCGGCTTGAGCTTGTCGATTACGTCCTGCGGCTTCATCGCATCGAAATTGGCGGCCACGGCGCGCACGTTCGCCATATCGCGCAGCGGCTGCGGCGCGTTCGCGTCGTCGGCGACCTGGCGCAGCAGCTTGATGCCGTCAGCCTGCTTGCCCTGCTTGATAGCGATCCCTGCCAGCAGCAACCGCGCCGACGAGGCATTCGCATCGGACGCATCGAGCGCGGCGATCGGCGCCAGCTTTTCCTTGGCGGCATCCAGGTTGCCCGATTGGACACCGTCCAGCGCCTGGACGAAAGCGTCGGCCCGCTCCTCGTAAGCCTTGGTCTGGTGGTGCGACCAATACAGCCCGCCACCGAGCGCCGCGAGGGCGAGGACGATGACGCCCAGCACCAGCTTGCCGTAGCGCTGGGCGAACGTCTGGAGATCGTCCTTGCGGACGGCTTCGTCCACTTCACGCAGGAAAACTTCCCGCTGCGCGGCATCTTGCGCTGCGGCTTTTTCGCTCATCGGAGGTTTCTTGTCAGGAGGCAGGGCCAAGTCGGGCGCTTTCTTGCGGGAATTCGGGAATGTTGCCGCGCTGTTTAGCGGATGGCCACGGGTTTTCAACGGCCCAAATCGCCTGCATGTCCCACGGTGAAGCGCGGGTGAACGCGCGCGCTCAAGGGAAGCTGCCTGGGCCCATAGCCGCGCCGTAGACATTGCGATAGGCGCAAATCATCGCGTCCTCGTCATATTGTGCCAGGGCAACGGCCCGATTGGCGGCTCCGACGGCCCCGCGCATAGACGGATCGGCGGCCAGTTCGGCCAGGGCGCGGGCCAGCGCCGCTTCATCACCCGCCGGCGCGACATAGGGCAGGTTTTCCGCTGCCACCATCTGCGCCACGTCGCCCACGGCAGGCGAGACGACCGGAATGCCCGCCGCCATCGCTTCGACCACCGAGATCGGAAACTGCTCGCTGCGAGAGGACAGCGCGAAGATGTCGAACAATCCAACCACACGGGAGGGTTCAGGGACGAAACCGGGCAGATGGACACGTTCGGCGATGCCCATGGCCGCTGCTTGCGCTGCGATTGCCGCCCGTTCCGGCCCCTCCCCCACGATGACGAGGCGCCATTGCGGCGGCAGCGCGGCGAACGTGCGCACCAGCAGCGGCAGGTTCTTGACCGCGCGCAGGCCCGCCAGGGTGCCCACCCACAGATCGCCCGGTTGCTTCGTGAGGCCGGGAACCGCATCGGCGGGCGGCGCCGCGTGGTAGGCGCCGGTAGCGATGCCGTTGAGGATCAGATGCACGCGTGACGGCGGCTGCTGCCACTCGCCCAGCGCGATCGCTTCCAGCCGGCGCGAGGGCACGACCAAGGCCGCAGCCCCGGACAAGGCCACTCGCCGGAACATGTTGCGTGACCGCTTGAGACCGTCCGCCTCGTCCTCGTTAAAACCGTCTTCGTGGTGGACCAGCGGTGCAAGGCCGAGCGTGCGCGCATAAAGCCGGTGCGCCAGCACTGCGTCCATCGCTCCCCAGTTGTAGGTCAGGATCAGGTCGAACCCGCGCATCGCTTTGGCGACCCGCAGCAACCGCGCCGGCAAAGGGCTGCCCTGCAGGCTGGGAAAGTCGCGCGGATAGACCACGTCGAGCATCGGATCGAGCGCCACGGCAGCGCCGTGCGCGCCGGGCTGTGAGGACACCACCGCATGGCTGACGCTGCGGCCAAAGGCATTCATCAGCCGCGCGGCGCGCAGTTCCTTGCCGCCGGCATCGAAGCTGGAGTGGAGATGGAGGAACCGCACTGCGGCGCTCAGCCGACGCGGGCCAGCAACCGCTCGATCGCCGCCACCGATTCGGGCTCGTCCAGGGTGGGGGGATGGCCGACCCCGGGCAACGTCACGCTTTCCACCAAGGGCGAGCGGCGCTGCATCTCAGCCAGCGTTTCGGCACCCAGCAAGTCGGACAAGACACCCCGCAGGACCATCACCGGGGCCGCGCACAATGCTTCCCATGCCGGCCACAGATCGGCCTGCCTGGTCGCATCGAGCGTGGCGAACGGCTCGGCGATCTTCATGTCGTAATCGAACACGACGCGACCACTGCCGGTCAGCGTCATCATCCGCTTGGCCGCGCCGATCCAGAAATCGAGCGGCTGATCGGGATGCGCGTCGCCATGCGTTTCTTCCAGCGCGCGCGCGGCGTGAACCCAGGTGGGAAAGCTGCGGCCCAGGCCGACGTAGCTCTTGATCCGCTCCAGCCCCGCCGTCTCCATGACCGGGCCGATGTCGTTCAGAACGGCGCCGGCGATCCGTTCGGGCACGGTCATCGCCAGCCCCATCGTCATCAGCCCGCCCAGCGAAGTGCCGATCGCCACGAAACGGTCGATGCCTTCTCCATCGAGCAGGTTCAGCACGTCGTCGCAGTAATACACCGGCGTATAAGTGGCGGATTGACGGGCATATTCGCTGTCACCGCGCCCGCGCATGTCCGGGCACAGCACGCGCCATCCCAACTGGGCGAGATGCGGGGCCAGCATGTCGAAATCGCGGGCATTGCGGGTCAGCCCGTGAAGGCAGACGACCGGGGGCCGGGCGCTGGCCTCGCCCCCCTCCTCCGCCTGCCCTGCGGCTGGATAATCGCGGAAATGCAGCTTGAGACCGTCGCGGCTCGACCAGAACCGATCTTCGTAATCCTTCATGCGAGCGCGGCGACCTCCAAAGGTGCCCGGCTTGAACGATACCCGGACCGCCCCCACTATCGCTTGATGAGACGCGAACCGCAAGCTGGAGCCTACCTTCCCGATCCCCGGATCAACCGTATCGCCGATTGGCTGGCAGACCCGGTCTTCTCGGCGGACTTTCCGGCGCACACCTTGCGCTGGCGCAACGATCGCTGGGCCGCCTCGATCGGGCTGGACGGCTTGCCGGACGACGCATGGATGTCGCACTTCGGGCGGTTCGAGCCGCTGGCCGACAACCTGCCGCAACCGCTGGCGTTGCGGTATCACGGGCACCAGTTCCGCAACTACAACCCGAACATCGGCGACGGGCGCGGCTTTCTGTTCGCGCAAATGCGCGATGCGGACGGTCGCTTGATGGATCTGGGGACCAAAGGCTCGGGCCAGACCCCCTACAGCCGCGACGGCGATGGCCGGCTGACGCTCAAAGGTGCGGTGCGCGAGATTCTGGCGACCGAGCTGCTCGAAGCGCTGGGGGTCTATACCAGCAAGACGTTTTCGGTGATCGAGACCGGCGAATCGCTATGGCGCGGCGACGAGCCTTCGCCCACGCGCGCCGCCGTGCTGGTGCGTTTATCGCACGGGCATATCCGCATCGGCAGCTTTCAGCGGCTCTATGCCCTGGAAGAAACCGAGCATCTGGCCGCGCTGGTCGACTATTGCCTTGAGACCTATCCAGGTAATCCCGCGCCGCAGGATGCACCGGGTCGCGATGAGCCCGCCGTCCGCCTGCTCCACCAGGTGGTCGAGCGTCTGGCCGATCTCGCCGCATCGTGGACCGTCGCCGGCTTCGTCCATGGCGTGCTCAACACCGATAACATGAACGTGTCGGGCGAAAGTTTCGACTACGGCCCGTGGCGCTGGCTGCCGCGCTGGGATACCCGCTTCACCGCCGCCTATTTCGACAGCGCCGGCCTCTATGCCTTTGGTCGCCAGCCCGAGGCGCTGTTGTGGAACTGCGGCCAGTTGGCGGTGGCGCTGCGTTCGCTGGCGGAAACCGCGCCGCTGGTCGCCGCGCTCGATCGGTTCGGGCCGCTCTATCAGCAGGCCATGGCGCGTCGCTTTACCTGGCGGCTGGGGGTGCGGGCCAAGGGCGCCGAGGACGACCTGGCACTGATTCAGGCCGCCGAACGTGCCATGACCGAAAGCGGAGAATCGCCCGATGCGTTCTTCTTGCGCCATCGCGGCGCTCGCCACGCGGGCGAGGATGGTTTTGGCGTGCTGTTGCGCACTTATGCGCCGACGGATGGGGCAGATGCGGATGCGGCAGATGCCCCGTTCTGGACCGAGACCGAGCCGCCCAGCTTGCCGATTGAGGAAGTAGAACGCATCTGGGCCGCAATCGACCAGCGCGACGACTGGAGCGAACTGGACGCCAAAGTCACCGTGATCCGCGAACTGGGCCGCCATCTGGGGCCGCCACCGGTTCCTGCCGGTCACTCGGCGCATTCAACATAACGGTTGGCAATCCGTACGAAACGCGAGGGGTAGAGACGGAAATCAGCTCGGACTAAGAATGATCGCGAACGGTTCGAGGGCGCCTGCTTGCGCAAGCGCCCTCCCGTCCGGAACCGATTGTGGAATCCGGCCGGTCCTGCCGTGCGTCGCCGTTCGCTTGGCAGAAACCGATCTTGACTGATGGCTTCAGCGGCAGCGCTGGCCACTGCTGCTGCGGTCGACCTCGCGGCCCAGCAAGGCGCCACCGACCGCGCCCAGCAACGTGCCGACCGTGCGGTCACGGCCGCCGTCGATGCCCCGGCCCAGCAGGGCGCCAGCCGCGCCGCCGATCAGGAGGCCGGTAGTGCCGTTCTGCTTGCGGCAATAATAGCGGCCATTATCGCCGCGCCAGACGCGGGTGTCGCGGTACACCGGCTGGTCGTAACCGTACCCGGCGCGATATTCGCCGCGATAGCCGCGACGATAATCCTCGCGCGAATAACGATCGCCACGGTCGCCACGGTCGTAATCGTAATTGTCACGGGCGTTCCAGCCACCGCCATAGCTTTGGGCCATGGCCGGCATCGCCGTGGCGAGGCTGGCAGTGGCAGCAGCAATCGCCGTAACCTTGAAAAATGCGTTCATCTCTCGTCTCCTCGTCGCACCCGCAAGATCGGTCGACTACGACTCGATCTGCTTCGTTGCATTCATATTTAGAAGCCTAAACATGAACGATCTGCAACGTGTTCGTCAGGAAACGATTAATTTTTATGAACGGGCGTTGCGCCCGACTTAGAGCGCTCCTGCGAAGCGCAGTGGCTCGCCGACCGCCTCGTTGGCCAGTTGCCCTTCCCACATTGCGCTGTGGCCGCGAATGATCGTGCCGATGACCCGGCCCTCCAACTGCATTCCGGTGTAGGACGACCAGCCGCAGCGGCTTTCGCCCCATTCGTCGGTGACGGTGAAGCTGCCCTTGCGATCGACCACGGTGAAGTCCGCGTCATAGCCCACCGCGATGCGGCCCTTGCCGACCAAGCCGAACACCCGCTGCACCCCGGCAGAGGTCATGTCGATCAAGCGCTCCAGCGTCATGCGGCCCTTGGCGACATGATCGAGCATCAGCGGCAACAGCGTCTGCACGCCGGGCATGCCGGAGGGGCTGTCAGGGTAGGTCTTGGCCTTTTCTTCGCGCGTGTGCGGCGCGTGATCGGAACCCAGCACATCGGGCACGCCCGCGCGCAACCACTGCCACAGCCCCTCACGATGCGCGGCGGAACGGATCGGCGGGTTCATCTGCGCGAACGTGCCGATCGCGGGGTAGGCTTCCTCCGCTGCCAGCGTCAGGTGCTGGGGCGTCACTTCGCACGTCGCGATGTCGCGATGCTGGGCGATCACTTCCAGTTCCGCCGGGGTGGTGATGTGGAGGATGTGGATCGGTCGCTTCGCCTCGCGCGCGAGCCGCAGGATACGCCGGGTCGCCAGCATCGCACTTTCGTCGTCGCGCCAGATCGGGTGGCTGGACGGGTCGCCGGTCACTCGGAAATCCTTGCGCGCATTCATCCGCGCCTCGTCCTCGGCGTGGATGGCGACGCGGCGGCGGCCATGCGCCAGCACGCGGGCGAGCTGATCGTCCTCGGCTACCAACAGGCTGCCGGTGGAAGCGCCCATGAAGATCTTGACGCCCGCCGTGCCGGGAATGCGCTCCAGCTCGGCCAGTTCGACGGCATTGTCCGCGGTAGCACCGACATAGAAGGCGTGATCGCAGTGCATCCGGTGATGCGCGCGCTTGAGCTTGTCGAGCACGCGGGCTTCGGTATCGGTGTTGGGGTTGGTGTTGGGCATCTCGAACACCGCCGTGATCCCGCCCATCACTGCAGCGCGGCTGCCGGTTTCGAGGTCCTCCTTGTGTTCCAGCCCCGGCTCGCGAAAGTGGACCTGGCTGTCGATGACGCCGGGCAGCACGTCGAGCCCGGTGCAGTCAATTCGCCGACCTGCGTCGGGGTAGGAGCCCACCCCCACAATCTTGCCATCTCGCACCGCGACATCGGCCACGATCGGCCCGGATGGAGTGTGGACAGTGCCGCCGGAAAGAACGAGTTCGGGTGCTTGGGCGCTCATCGTAGCGGACTTTCCTGCAGGCGAGGCAGCGCGCTGGACGCCACCCAAGTTGATACAGCCGAAACGGCCAGGATGAATTGCCTCACCGCTTCGCACTGCCGACCTAGGAGCGGCGGCACAGGCTTGCAAGCAAACGGGGGATAGGACCATGGTAAGTTGGCGACGAAACGTTAGTAGTAGAACAGCAGCTCGGTCTACAGGGCCTGGAGCGAAGCAGTTGCCGAACTGCAAACAGGCACCCGAAAAATTTAGCTTACTGTTGCCCGGTGTTCAGCCTGCGCTCATGTCTCTGATTTCGGCGCCGAACTCCTCGCTTGGCGGGCAAAGTTTAGTCTGTTGCATTCATGTCACATGCCGCAGGCTTTCCACTTTTGGTGCGGTTGCGCATGAAACTGAACACTGCCAACCGCGTTTGACCGGTGAGATTATCGGCAAGAGGAATTATTATGAATATTAAAAAGTTGGCACTCGCGGCGACTTTCGCTGCGGGCATCTTGGCCCAGCCTGCAATGGCTCAGGACGATGCTAACACGGTCGGCGCGAACGGCACTGCGTTCCGCGGCATCCGCCTCGAAGCCAACGGCGGCGGCGATCGCTTCCAGTCGGAAGGCAACCACAACGACAAGATCGGTTACGGCGGCACCATCGGTTTCGACGGTCAGATCGGCGAAAAGCTGGTGATCGGCGCTGAGGGTAGCTACTGGCGCGCCAACAACTGGAACGACAACACCACCGTTCTGGCGGACAACACGACCATCGATCACAAGGCTTTCCAGGAATGGGGCGCTGCTGTGCGCGCCGGCGTCCTAGTAAGCCCGCAGCTCCTGGTGTTCGCCAAGGCTGGCTACGTCAACGGCGAACAGCGCCGCCTGATCACCTCCACCCCCACCGGCGCCCCGCTGGTTTATGACCACTACAGCGCTGACGGCTACCAGGTCGGTGGCGGCGTGGAATACACGCTGACGCAGGGCCGCGCGCCCGTCTACATGAACGCGCAGTATGTCTACTCGGGCTACTCCGGCAACTCGGCGCGTCAGCGCGTGATGGCCGGTATCGGTATCCGCTTCAAGTAAGCTGCTTCGCGAAGGGGTCTTTCACCGAGCGCCCTTCAAGCAAGCATCAGGAAGGGCCTGCGTCGTTAGACGCGGGCCCTTTTTGGTATCTGGCGAATCGGTTTTCCAAAGGTGGTTGCAAAGTGGGACAGACCCTGCAGCGCGCGATCGAGGTCAAATCAGCGCCGGTTCCCGCACCGCGTGAAAAAAAGTGCCCGCCAAATTAGATTGAGCGACTCGCGTTTGATCGACGCTCAAGTCGTCGTGGCGATGCCGAGATAGCAGACCAGTGGGAGCAGGCGGCTGAAGCGCAACAGCATTTGATGATGATGCGTCGCGTCAGTTCCATCGACAATGGAAGTTTTTAAGCGCCTGAGCCGCCGAATCGGATAGGCACAAAGGGGCGCCCAGATTTACGGAAATCGGCCACGGAACCAACTGCCTCCCGTCCGCGCCACCACGCAAACCTCAAAACTTCAGCTTGATCCCCACCATTACGCGAGTGGCGGTCATGCCGTTGGCCAGCGCTGCGCTCTGGGCTTCGACGCCGAGCGTCGTGCCTGGGCCAATGCCCGTTTCGGCGCGCGGCAGTCCTGCTTCCACGGCATAGTCGCCGCGCAGCGGGAGAAGTCGGTCTTGGGCAGGGTCGGGAGCGCAGACAACGATCTCTCCCGGCTTCGCAGCAAGGCAATCGCGACGGACCATGTGCCACTCTATCGCACCATCCTTGCGTGCCACTTGGCCAAGGTCGAAATCAGCCGCCCCGGACTGCTCGATGCCGGGCTTCTCGATGGCGGACTGCTCGATGGCAGGAGGCGCAGTGGGCGGGCTGTCGGTAAGTGGCATCGATTCTCCGGAGTTGACGGATCGACGATACGAATAGGCCAGGCAATCGCGGCGATTTCGTGGCCAGCCCAAAAAGAAGGCCCGGCTTCCGCGATGGGAAGCCGGGCCGCAGGGCGCCTGCCAATGGGAGGAGAGAGCGGCGCCCCGGTGTCAGCATTCAGGCCTTAGGGTACGATCCCTGAGGCGAATTTGCCGGCCCTCAGGCGAATTTGCCGGCCTTGACGATCGCATCCAGCGGCTTGCGACCGGTGGGGACCTCACGCTCCTGCAGGAATTCGGGGAGCGAAGCCTTGTCGCCCTGCTTGCCGATGACGAAGGCTGCCTCGAGGCGATAGTCTTCGGGGATGCCCAGCGCCGCTTCAGCTTCGCCGAACTTGATGCCGGTCATGCCGTGGGTGCGATAGCCCAGCGCCTGCGCCTGCAGCGCGGCCAGAACCCAGGCCGCGCCGGCATCGAAGCTGTGGCTGTGGCTGGGGTTGTTGCCTTGTTCGGAGCGCATGAACTTGTCGGACACGACGAAAACCAGCACCGAGGCGGCCTTGGCCCAGCCCTGGTTGAAATCGACCAGTTGCGACAGGAACAAATCCCAGTTGGCATCGCCCTTCTTGGCATAGAGGAAGGTCCAGGGCTGCACGTTATACGCTGACGGCGCCCAGCCGGCGGCTTCGAAGATCGCGTCCAGGTCTTCCTGCGGCACTTCGGTGCCGTCGAAAGCGCGCGGGCTCCAGCGATCCACGATAAGCTGCTGCACCTTGGGGTTGGCGGTACGTCCGGTCATGAAAATGTCCTTGGCAGTAGGTTGGTAAAACGGGAGAGCTGAGACGGCAGGGGCGACCATGCCCCCGCCGTCGTCGGCATCAGGCAGCGTCGACGAGCACCAGTTCGGCGTCCTCGATCGCGGTAACGGAAATAGTCTCCAGCCCGGTGATAGCAACACCATCTCGTGCATTGGCTTCCACACTATCGCCTTGCGGGCCGACGCGGATACGACCGGTCGCCGGAACAAGGTAGGAGTGGCGGCTGGGATCGGTCTGATAAATGATGGTGTCGCCCGCCTTGACGGTGGCGCCCAGCACGCGGGCGGTGGCGTTGATCGGCAGGGCGTCGGCATCACCCGGAATGCCGCTGGCCAGGGTTACGAACCCACCGGCGCGGTCGTCCTTGGGAAACGGACGGGCATCCCAGCGCGGCTGCTCGCCCCGGCGATCGGGCAGGATCCAGATCTGGAACAGCGTGGTTTCCTCATCCTCCATATTGTATTCGGCATGGCGGATGCCGGTGCCCGCGCTCATCACCTGGACGTCACCCGCTTCGGTGCGGCCTTCGTTGCCCAGGCTGTCGCGGTGAGTGATCGCGCCCTTACGGACGTACGTGACGATTTCCATGTCGCTGTGGGGATGCGGCGGAAACCCGGTCTTGGGAGCAATGGTATCGTCGTTCCACACCCGCAGCCGCCCCCAGTTGGTACGACCGCTTTCATGGTATTCGGCGAAGGAAAAGTGGTGGTGCGCGTCAAGCCAGCCAAGGTTGGCGCCGCCCAGCGTATCAAAGGGGCGAAGTTCGATCATGGGGAACTCCCTTTCTGAACATGTGTCCGTGGAGGACCGCGTCAGGCGATCCGTTGAAACCTAGATAAGCCTTGCGCACCAATCGGCAAATTGCGATAAAATCGGCGAAGATATTCGGATTACTTGAATGGCCGATCTCGTTCCACCCAGCCTGGATCATTTGCGCACCTTCCTGTGCGTGGTCGAGGAAGGCAGCTTCAACGCTGCGGCCCGCAAGCTGGGCAAGGCGATCTCCGTGGTCAGCTACGCCATCGCCCAGTTGGAAGCACAGCTCGACGTGCGCTTGTTTGACCGCGAGGGATCGCGCCGCCCGCAACTGACTGAGGTTGGGCGGGCGCTGTTGTCCGAAGCGCATGCGATTGCCGACGATGTCGATGCCTTGTTGGCGAAAGTGCGCTCGCTGCGCCAGGGGCTGGAAGCGGAATTGGCGCTGGCGGTGGATGTGATGGTGCCGGGCCATGTCCTGGCGCGGCTGCTGCGCGATTTCCAGGCGCGGTTTCCCACGGTTCCGTTGCGCCTCCACGTTGAAGCGCTGGGCGCGGTGGCAGCGCTGGTGCTGGAAGGCCGGGCCACCCTGGCGATCGCCGGGCCCGACATCATGGACATTGCCGAGATCGAGCGCGAGACCGTCGGCTCGGTCGAACTGGTCGCGGTCGCCGCCCAGAACCATCCGCTGGCGATGATGAAGCGGATCGCGCCGGGCGAGACGCGCAAGCACTTGCAACTCGTCCTCACCGACCGCTCGCCATTGACCCAAGGGCGCGATTTTTCGGTGTTCAGCACGCGTTCGTGGCGGCTGGCAGACCTGGGCGCCAAGCACGCCCTGCTCAAGGAAGGGATCGGCTGGGGTTCGATGCCACGCCACGTCGTTGCCGCCGACCTTGCCAGCGGTGCGCTGGTGGAACTGCACTTGCCCGAGCGACCGGCCATCGATTACGCGCTGGTGGCCCTATGGCGCAAGGATGGCCGACCGGGGCCCGCCGCCGTCTGGGTGCTCGACGAACTGCGCGAGCGGCTGGCGCAGTGCCCCAAGGCGGGCGGCGTGAAGGCTCGGCCCTAGCGTTAGCCCTGCCAGTCGCTGCGACGACGCATCAGCATCAGAAACGCGGCGGTCGACACCGCGATCAGCGCGGCGGCCAGCAAGTAACCCAGCAGCGTAAGGCCGGTCGCCAGCAGCGGCAGGATCACCGAGAGCATCGCGGCGATGCCGTAAACGAGCGCGGCCAGCCAGCCCTTCCAGTGGATCGGGCGATAGCCGCTGATGCCGCCGTCGGGCGCCCGCCGGCACTTGTACCACTGCTCTGCCACTGTCCCACCACCCCTTTGCGACGACCGGTCGCGCGCCGGTGTTCCTATCGAGCGCGCGGGGCGTTGCCAACCGCCATCGCAGCGCCCAACTAACAAGGCATGACTGCAACTCGCTTGTTCTCCCGCGCCGTGATCCGCCTCTCTCCTCGTGAGGGGACGCAGGAGGACGTGGCCGCCTTTCTCCAGGGCCTCGTCACTGCCGACGTTACCGGGCTGCTGCCCGCCTGGGCTGGCCTCCTGACGCCGCAAGGCAAAGTGCTGTTCGATTTCCTGGTGTGGCCGGGCGGGCATGGCCTGCTGATCGATTGCGAGGCGGATGCTGCCGAGCCGTTGTTCAGGCGCTTGTCGACCTACCGTTTGCGCCGCAAGATCGACATCGTGCGCGATGATAGCGTCGCCGTTCACTGGCGCCCCCATGAAGGAGACGGCGCCGCGCCCGATCCACGCTTTCATGCCCTGGGCGAACGCTGGCTCGCCCCGGTCGATCCCGAAACCGATGAACCCGGTGCCGACGATGCTTGGCGCGCGCACCGGCTACGGCTCGGAGTTCCCGAAGGCCGCGCGGAGCTAGGCGACGGCGAAACGCTCTGGCTGGAATGCAATGCCACCGAACTGCACGGCGTCAGCTTCACCAAGGGCTGCTATGTCGGCCAGGAAAACACCGCGCGGATGAACTGGCGGCAGAAGGTGAACCGCCGCCTGGTGGTGGTGCCGCTCGACCGCTCGGACGAAAAGCGCAGGCGGGCTGCCTATCCGGACCTCGGCCTGGCCGTCGATCACTTGCGTGTCGATGACCTGACGCCGGAGATCACCCCGGCGTGGCTGGCGGCGACCATTTGAGTCAGGCGCACATGGCCGGAGCCGGTGCGATCACATCTGCATCGGGTAAGCCGTGCCATGGCCGCGTGGCCAGATCGGCAACGTACGTACGCGCCGCAAACTCCATGCCGCGCGCATTGCTGTAGCGCGAATGGACTTTGCCGGTGTCGGCAAATCCCACGCTTTCCAGCACCCGATGTGTAGCCAAACCCTCGGCAAAGTGCTTGGCCACCACGCGCCGATAGCCAAGCGCCCGGGCCTGGTTCATCACCGCCCGCAAGGCTTCGCGCGCAAAGCCGCGTCCTCGATACCGCGCGACGATCCAATAGCTGATCTCGACACCGCCATCCTCGTCAGCCGCCAACGCGATACCGCCGACCAGCCGAGGGCCATCGGGCGCGCGCAAGTACATGACCAGATGAGGCAATCGCGGATCGCTCGATCGATTGAGGAACGCGGCAATTCCCGCCACATCCCGCAACAGGGGCGAAACGCCGACAGTACACTGAACACCCTCCTCGCCGAGAATCTCGACGAGGTCGTCAAGATCTTCGGGCCAGGCAGGCCTCAGGAACATCCTCTCCGTGCGGACGAACATAATCGGTTCTCCGTCGTTATTATTTATTCCGGATTATTTTTCCGGCGAATCTACTTGAAGCACGAATGCGAGCGATTTGCACGAACTTTAGGACGTGCCGTGAACGGAATCGGACGCAGCTATCGTCAGCACACCACCGCCGCCGCCGCACCTCCCATTGTCGCGCCGATTCAGGCGGCGCGACGGCCGATAATCGATCCCCCCATGCCATCGTCTCCATCGCATTGGCCCGGCGCGTCGAACACCACTTCGAACTCGCGCGAAGGGACGGCGTGGCCCCGGCACTTGCTGAAGCGCTCGATGACGCGCCCGGTGCGGCGGAAACCGACCTTTTCCAGGACGCGGCCCGATGCGGCATTGTCGATGTAGTGGCTGGCAACGACTCGCCGGTGGCCCAGCGTGCGGGCCAGATTCAGAACGGCGCGTGCGGCCTCGGTCGCGTAACCGCGGCCCCATTCGCCAGGCGCGATCCAGTAGCCCAGGTTCACTTCACCATCGAGCAGCGACAAACCCGCACCGCCGACCAGGCGGGCGCCAGGTTCGGCGCCCACGTTGGGCTTGGTGACGAGGAAACGCGGCAGGAACCGGTCCTCGGGCAGCATCAGAAAGCGTCCCGCGTCCTCGCCCGTGTAGGGCCAGGGCACGGTGGACAAATTGCGAACGATCTTCTCGTCGGCGATCCGCGCCAGGAGGTCATCGCGATCCTCGGGCCAGCCGGGCCGAAGGAACAGCCTTTCGCTACGAATGAACATACTCGTCTCTCCATCCCCCGCCGGGCCCCTAAGGGGCGGGCGTGACAGTGCCATTACGCACACCGGGTTTGCGCCAGAACCTTCATCAAAGTTCCCGAAGGCGCGACCAATGGCTGGCCTTGCGCGGGAACCCGAGTTCAGGAAACCAGGTGCATGCGAGAGGGAGATACGAAAAGAGGGAGACGGGCGGGGCCCTCTCCCTCGTTCTGCCGAGCCTTCAGAAGGTTCGGCGGGGCCATCCCGTCAGGATGGCCCATGGCATGACCATCCGATTATTCGGCGGCTTGCGCCATGACGTCTACCGAGACGTACTTGCGACCCTGCTTGCCATCGTGGAAGCGCACGCGGCCTTCCGCGAGAGCGAACAAGGTGTGGTCCTTGCCGATACCCACGTTCACGCCGGGGTATACGCGAGTGCCGCGCTGGCGAATGATGATGTTGCCGCCGATCACTTCCTGACCGCCGAACTTCTTCACGCCGAGACGACGGCCTGCAGAGTCGCGACCGTTGCGCGACGAACCGCCTGCTTTTTTATGTGCCATTTCGATCTACTCCGAAGTCTTGAGTCAGCCGACCGACACGATGCGCAGCAGCGTGAGCTGCTGGCGGTGGCCGTTCTTGCGACGATAGTTGTGACGGCGGCGCTTCTTGAACACCACGACCTTTTCACCCTTGGCCTGCGCGATAATCTCGGCCGCAACCGTGATGTTCGCCACGTCGGCAATGCTGCCGTCGTTGCCGGCGAGCAGGATGTCGCCCAGGGTGATCTTGTCACCGGCTTCACCAGCCAGCTTCTCAACCGCGATCTTGTCTCCGGCGGCAACCCGATATTGCTTGCCGCCCGTGCGCACAACTGCGAACATGGTGCCCTTACCTAAATCAATGAGCCCGTAACGAGCCGAAACAAACTGCCCCGGCCGCTGGGTCCGACGAAAACCGTTGGAGCCTTGCGGGCGACGCACCGACTATCCCGCTGCTGCGGGGTGCCGGAGGAGACGGAGCCGTTAGGGGAACAGACGATTCGTGTCAACCGCGCTCAACCGTGGGGAGCGAGTCAGGCTGAACTTTCGTTGTTGGGTGGCTATCTGCCGTCTGCTTTGAAACGCATAAAGTGGCCGCCGACGAAGGTCCAGCGCACACGGCGCAACCCAGCGGCGCTACCGATACGTTCATAGGTCTGGATCATCGGCCATCCATGAGAGTCCGATAGGAAGTCGGGCCTGCCACGGCTCGACATTTCCGCGACCTTCCGCACGGTGTCGCCCGCCACGGACCAGACCCTCACGCGATAGGCTGAACCGCCAGACCAGGTGGAAAACACCAAGCCGTTCTGATCGCGAGAAAACAGCCCTAAAGGTGCGTCGCCGGTGGCCTCACGATAATGAACCGGCCTTGCGCATTTCTCCGTACAATCGATGGCGATTTGGTAACCAGCGGCAAGCCCTCCCGTCACCTCCACCATGAAGGTCGATTGGTCCCCATCCACGCGCAACGTCGCAGCCGGCGGCGTAACGGGCGCGCTGGAGGACAATAACGAGACAGCGAGGAATGCCAGGTTCATTTGCAGAGCGTATCACCTCTCAAAATGCCTGCAATCGCCGCTTCTGCCCGCCGCCTCTAGCAAGCCGGGACGGCTTGCCTTTGGTGGACAATGGCCTGTCCGGCTCAAGACACCAAATGAGCATAGCGGTCATCGATTATCTTGATAGATTGGTGAGATGATTCTCCCTCATTCGCTGTTTGTGGCCGAGAGCTTAGTGCTAATCGTTGGCATAGTAGCGCTGACTGCGGCCTTCGCTGCCATCATGCCGATGCGTTGGGGGTGGACGGCATTTCCGGTCGCCTTCCTGGCCAGCCTCTTTACGGCAGCCTTAGTCATCCACGCTTCCATCGAAGCACTTTATCAAGATGGTGGCGGCTTCGTCGTGCATTTCAATATGCTGCATCTGGCTGGTGCCGGTGTTCTGAGCGCTATTGCGTTTTGGTCTGTCAAGAAAGCGCGTCGGGTTCGGACGAATGACTAACACTGGTGGTTAGCCGAATGGCAGGTTGAATAAGGCTTCCGACAGCAAGCAGACGTAACGACCTTCGCAACAATGCAGTGGTTATCGAATGAATGTCCTGACGTTTTTCGCAGCAATTGCGATCCTGATCCCGGCATCAGCGCTGGCGGTCAATCGTGCCCAGATTACTCCCAGTGAAATGATGGCGGCGATAAGGGCCGCAGACCCAGCTCAGTTGGATGACGTCGATGCTGCAAATGTGACGGTTTCCTCTATTCGCGTGATACGTTGCATCGGCTCCGACGAAGAGCCGACCGAGTTTGAATGTGTCTGGCAGACGCGCAGCAAGGGGGGCTGGACCAATCACAAGAGCTGGCTAGCGATCGATGGCCGAGGTTGGCACTTCATCAACTAAAGGCGAATGTCGGCAATCGGGATGATCCGCTGATTGCCTTAATGACCGTGCTGGGCGAAACCGGAAATCCAAACCAACCCGCCAGGCAACCCCGCTTCGAAGATCGCAGTGCGTATCCGACGAAAGCCTCTCCCCGCCCGCCAACGTCATGCTATGGCGTTGCGATGATGTCGACCAAGTTTCGCGTAGCGGCCCTGCTGCTTCCCCTCGTTGCCACGGCTTGTGGCACGACGGGCAAATATCCCTCGCTTGCGATCCGCAATGTCGAGCGTGTCAGCGGCTCCGCTCCGGGTGCACCGGGGACGGACGCTGCCCCGCCGGCAGCGTTGCCGCCTGCCAGTGCCGACCTGACCACGCGGCTTCAGGGCTTAGTGGCCTCCGCGCGCGATGCCAACGAGCGGTTCCAGGCCAAGCGCCCTGCGGCTGAGCGCGCGGCTGACGCTGCCGGCGCGGTCGGTACCGATTCGTGGAGCAGCGGCAGCGTCGCCCTGGGCGTGCTGGAAGGCAGCCGCTCGCAAGCGATGGTGGCGATGGGCGAACTGGACGTGCTCTACGCCGATGCGCGCGATGCCGCTCCCACCGACGAATCGCCCAGCGCGCTCGCCATTGGCGAGGCCCGCAAACAAGTCGGTGACTGGATCGCGGCACAGGATGCGGTGCTGGCGACGCTGGCAGGCAAGCTGAAGACCTGAGCTTACTGCCAGCGGGCGATATCTTCGAAATCCTGCTCGCGCGGTTCGACCCAGCGCCACTGGCCGTTCGCCTGTTCGCGTTTCCAGAACCACGATTCGCTCTTGAGGTGGTCCATCGCAAAGTCTGCGGCGGCAAAGGCATCTCGCCGGTGGCGCGAGGCGGCGGCGACCAGGACGATCGGATCGCCGGGGTTCATCACCCCGCTGCGGTGGATCACCAGCAGGCCGTCGAGATCCCAGCGGCCTTGTACTTGTACGCCGAGCGCCCGCATCGCCGGTAACGTCAGCGGCGCATAGTGGCGCAGTTCCAGCGCCTCCACCCCGCCGCCGGCACGCACTTGTCCCAGGAAGCTGGCGATACCGCCGGCTTCGGGATAGGCGGCGGCGAAGGCCGATAGCTCTGCCGCAGGATCGAACGGCTCGGTCAGGAGGCGGACGTCGGCCATGTCAGCCGCCCGACACCGGCGGCAGGAAGGCGATCTCGTCGCCATCGCCCACCACGATGCCGCTTTTATCGGCCACCAGCGCGCCGTTCACCGCGATCTTGACACGATGACCGTCAACCGCATCGACCAGATCGGACGAATACCAATCACCCAGCCATTCCAGAATACCCTTCCAGTCGAGTGGAGCCTTTGGAGACATCTCGTCCTCGGCACGGCCGGCCAGATCCTCCAGACGACCCAGGAAAATCAGCTTCGTCGCCATCACCCCTCAGCCCCCGGTGGTCGACATGTGGCGCGCCAGCGCGGGCGCCGCACCGCGTGCGTCGATCGCGAAGTGGTGGCGTGCAGGCTTGATCCGCATGGCGGTATCCAGTGCTTCGTCGAGCGCCTCGTGCGGATGGTCGGAGCGCAAGGCGGCGCGCAAGTCGACTTGCTCGTTGCCGCCCAGGCAGGCGTAGAGTTGCCCGGTCGCGGTGACGCGGATGCGATTGCAGCCTTCGCAAAAGTTGTTGGTCAAGGGCGTGATGAGGCCCAGCCGCCCGCCGGTTTCGGGCACGTCCCAGTAACGCGCCGGGCCGCCGGTGCGGTGGCCGCTGGGGGTGAGCGTCCAGCGCTGGCGCAGCGCTTGCTCAACCCCGGAAAGCGGCAGGTAATGATCGAGCCGGTCTTCCTCGATCTCGCCCAGCGGCATCACTTCGATCAGCGTCACTTCGCAACCCTGGCCGTGCGCCCAGGCGATGATGTCGGGGATTTCGTGTTCGTTCACGCTCTTGAGCGCGACCACGTTGATCTTGACCTTCAGCCCTGCCGCTTGCGCCGCAGCGATGCCTTCCAGCACCGATGGCAACGCATCGGTCCGCGTCAACCGCGCAAAGGCGGCGCGATCGAGGGTGTCTAGCGAGACGTTGATCCGTCGCACGCCCGCTGCGGACAGATCTTCCGCAAATTGGGAAAGGCGCGTGCCGTTGGTGGTAAGGGTCAGTTCTTCGAGGACGCCGTTACCGTCATCGGCGCGAATCCGCCGACCCAGCGCACGGACCAGTTCGATCATGTCGCGCCGCACCAGCGGTTCGCCGCCGGTCAAACGCAGCTTGGTAATGCCGCGCTTGATGAAGCCCAGCGCCATGTCGTGCATCTCGTCGAGGGTCAGCACTTCCTTCTTGGGCAGGAAGGTCATCCGCTCGGGCATGCAGTACGTGCAGCGCAAGTCGCAGCGGTCGGTCACTGACAAGCGCAAGTACGTGATACGACGCTGGAATTGATCGACGAGGGGTGCAGGCGCGCTCATGCCGTAGGATATAGCACTCCGGCCCCGTCAGTTCCATCGGCGCCCACCGCTTCCAGCGGAAGCAATTGCCCGGTCATCGCTTGCGCGCCGGCCAGCCACTCGATCGCCGCCGCGACGGCCTCGGGCTGGTCGCCCTCCACCGCGTTCACGCGCGAAGGCGCAAAGCGGCGGGCCAGACCTTGCACCAGCGCCAGCCGCCAGGCCCGATGCTCGCGCGGCGCGGGCAGGAACACCAGCGTCAGCGGATCGGCACCGCCGGTAAGCGTCGCCTCGATAGCCGGCAACAGCCGTGCGTGCAGATCGGCGGCGGCTTCCAGCGGATCGGCAGCAAGCGGGCCAAGATGGAGAACGTCCCTCACCGCCTTTCGCGAGTGAGGGTGATGCCGATGCTCTCGCCCGCCTCGCTCAGCGCGAGCTTGACGATCTTGACGGTCACGGCGGTCACCCGCGTGTCCTGCAGGAACAAGGTTTCGCACACGTGATCGGCCACGGCCTCGATCAGCTTGAAGTGCAGCCCCCGAGGCAGCGCCTCGCTCGCCGCGAACTTCAAGTCCATGTAGTTCTTGCTGGCGCTCAGCGGGGTTTCGGGGGCGTAGCGATCGGCGGGCTTGAGCCGCACCGCGATCGAGAAACGCAACGGCTGCGGCTTGCCGGTCTCTTCCGAGTAGATGCCGGTAAGGACATCGTGCTCAAAATCGGCAACTTCCAGGATAAGCGAATCGGCCATGATGCGCGCCCTCTAGAACGTTTTCATATTGAGTGAAAACGCTCTGGTCTGTTGATCACGCATTTTCCGAGCCGTTGACCGTACATGGTCAAAACGAAAGGTTATCGGTAAATGCTTTTGCCGGCACAGAGGCAGCGAGTTCCGCACGTTTCTCGACCAGATCGAAGCCCATGTCCCAGCCGATCTCGATGTCCACCTGGCCATGGACAACTAGGCCACGCACAAGACGCAAATCATCCCAGGCTGCTTGGTCAAGCGACCGCGCTGGCATGTCCACTTCACGCCCACCGCCAATCCCAACCCTTCCGATGGACCAAATCCGCCGACGACATCCTCGCCTCGATCAAGCGTTGCGGCGGCAGAAATATGCCAGAGCGAACTTCAGGTTCAGGCATTAGCCGCCGTCCCCTGGATCATCTCGATGGCGATGGCTTTGCACCCCAAACTTCGCCATTCGTCATCGGCACGCTTGATCTCCAAAATGGCCGTTCGTTGATCTGAGCGCTTCCGTGGGTCGAATGACGAGGGGGTCGGCGAACCACTTCGAATGATCGATTGTGTGTGCTGCTGGTCCGACAATAGAGGTCTCCAAACGCACGCAGCCGTCTGAAGTCGTCACCCGTGTCAACGTTCAGAACTTCAGTGTTCCCGAGCACAGATCTCGACGGCCTTCATCACGCCCCCTCGGCCAATATCCCCCACTTGGTGAATGACGGGTCTTTGGCGTTTCTCTTTTCCGCCGCTTCCCCAGAGTGCGCGCCTCTTCAGCGCGGGTTCGCTGAAATTCGCGCTTGTCGCTTTCGGCAATGCCGCGCGCAATGACCTCACAGAGCGCCTTGGCATCCTTCAGCGACATGCTGAATTCCCTGTCGGCCAGGGCCATAAGGGTGTGCCGCGTCGTCACCCTGAGCGCGTGGGACTTTCCCATGACGATCCTGCCAAAACCCGCTGCAAACGCGGGGGCGCTCCTGGGGGGGACGGCCTGAGCCAAAAGGCCGCTCAGCCGCGAAACACACCGATGTCGATATTTTTTCAACCATCCACGAGCTGAGAAAAAGATTCCTATGATGGGGATACGAGGAACCAGCCAGTCCGGTCTCCTCGGAGAACGACATCTATCTAAAGTAATTTACCTAAGCATAACTACACCGGGAGTTGAAACATTGCCTACAAGTAAGCGCTATTTGT
>NZ_AKFJ01000083.1 GCF_000272475.1 Novosphingobium sp. Rr 2-17 | reverse complement strand
TTAGGTCTTCAACTGCGTAACAAGACGCCCAAACGCAGGGTGAAGGCCAAGCTGCGAGAAGACAGGACAGCAGCCGTTCATTCGAACGACGTCTGGGCGATGTACTTTGTACACGACCAGCTGGCGACAGGCCGGAAACTGCGTATCTTGACAGTTGTAGACACGTTCTCGCGCGTCTCGCCGGTCGTCGATCCCCGCTTCAGCTATCGCGGAGAAGACGTGGTCGCGACACTGGAAAACGCCTGCCAGATCGCCGGCTACCCAAGACGATCAGGGTGGACAATGGCAGCGAATTCATCTCTCGCGACATGGATTTATGGGCTTACCAGCGGGGTGTCACCCTGGATTTCTCTCGCCCCGGCAAGCCTACTGACAATGCGTTCATCGAAGCCTTCAACAGAAAACTGAGGAGCGAATGCCTGAACGCCCACTGGTTCCTTTCCCTGCAAGACGCTTGTGAAAAGCTGGAGCAGTGGCGTAGACACTACAACGAGGACAGGCCGCACAGCGCGATCGGGAATATACCCCCGATTATGCTTGCAAACTCACCCGGTGCCACCAGCCCGCTGGGACCGAACAAAGGCCAAAACTCCAGCTAGAGGCGGTCCAAGGTTGGGTAGCGGTGCAGACGGAGCCGGCTCTACCTCTGACTGGTAACAATCAGGGGAGCACGTCAGTGGGACTGTCGCGACCGTCTGGATTGAGCATGAGCAAGCAGGTAAGAACAGCCACATGCTATACCGCCCTGCGTTCGCTCTCATCCTTGCCGCCGTTCCTTTGGCCTTAGCAGCCTGCGCGCATAATCGCGTCGAAGCGGGTTTTGTGGGGCAGCGCCCGGCTCCTGCCAGCTTCGGCTTCGCACCAGAAAGCTTATCCGGCGGTAAGTTTGCGGATCGGTTCAAGAGTGGCCTCGTCGATAGAGGGTTCACGCTCTCTGATCAGCCGACCTACCGGCTTGATCTGACATTGGCAGAAATCCCCGGAAAAACGGGGTTGTATGCGCCGTCTGCAGGGAAAGCCGATTCGCAAGTGTGGAGGCTCAGCCCATCACGATCTCGCTCTGCGAAGACGTACCGGACGACCCTAAGCCTGACGGACGCGGCCACCGGTCGCGAACTGGTCCGGGTCTATGCCAACGAGCGAGGGACCCAGGCCCAATGGGACGAGGGAGCGCGTCTTGCCGACGCATTGCTTTCGCAGCTTGCCGGGACACCACCGGAACACAACATCAGTTCGAAGCCGGGAGGCTGATCGTAAACGTAGCACCGCTGCCGGGCTGGCTGTCACAGTCGATCTGACCGTTATGGCGCGCTATGACAGTGTGAACGAAGCTGAGACCCAGGCCGACCCCGTCCGTTTTCGGCCCCAGCCCTACAGACCCGCGATGGAACCGCTCGAAGATCGTGCGTTGTTGGTGGCTGTCCAAACCAGGACCTTGGTCAGTAATCGCGCATTGCGCCCATGTCGATCCGTCCTGCCAGACTTCGCGCGATGTCGTGCAAGTGATCGTGGTATGCTCATAGCTGTACTTGATGGCGTTTCCGATCACGTTCAAAAATGCCCGCGTCAGTAGGGATCTTTCGCCCAACACCAGTAGCGGCTCGTTCCCTTGGAGCACGATGTCGATCGCCTTGGCCTGTGATTGCGGCCACAGATCGTCGATCGCGTCCATGAGCATGTCGGTCAGAGCGATTTCCTCAATGGCATAATCGAGGTTTTCGGCCCGAGCGAGCTGAACGAAGCCATCTGCCAGACCGAGCGTGCGTTCCGCATAATGCCGGATCCTGCTCGCCTCCTGCGGATGGATTCGGTCGGGCGTGCCGGTTTCCAGTACCGCGAGGATGGAGGCTTGCGGGGATCGCATGTCGTGGGTGAGCAATTGCACGATATCGTCGCGTTGGCGTTGCGCAGACTTTGCCTCGCTGACGTCGACGAAACGAATGATCCATCCGGCCCGTTGACCGCCCATCGAAGTTTGCTCGGCCATGGTGATTAGGAAGAAATGGGTCTTGTCGAACTGTGCCTCGCAAGTGAACGGTTCCCCTTCGATGGGCGGGAAGGGGACCGACTTGCTGCCGGCACCGCTCTGCTGGAAATTGCTGAGAAGCGTGTCGATATCGACGTGATCGCTTAAATCGCGGCCGAATAGGGCGAAGAGACTGTGTGCCGCCGCGTTGGCCAATACCACCTGACCAGTGAGATCGACGACAAGCGTCGCGTCGGGCAATTGGTTGAGCCGATCGGCAACGAAGTGCCGCATCTCGCGGTTGCGGCCGATAGCATTGCGCAACAAGGTAATCGTTGAGGCGACACCGGATCGGGAAACCGAGGGTGCCGGTTGTGGAAGCAAACCAGGCTCGCTTTCGAACCGCTCCAGTTCTGCGCGCATATACCGTTCGATGCTCGCCAACTGCCGCCATCCCCATAAGGGATAGGTAATGGCGAGACCTGCCAGGGATGCTGCCGGTGGAAGCCACAAGCGCAAGAACGTCAATGCGGCGGCGCTGGTAAACAGGACCACGCCGCAGCACAACAAAAGGCTGGCAAGAGCCGGAATCCTGCGGATCGGCCCAATCGCAAGCATCAAGACCCACAGCGGCACGAGCGCTAAGGCCAGGCGCAAGGGTAGGCCGGCGCGCTCGATCAACTGGTGACCGACGAGCCCGTTGAGCAAATTGGCCTCGATTTCCAGGCCCGTCATGACGCCGCCCGCCGGCGTGGCGTATTGGCTCGCGAGGCCTGAGGCGGTAGCCCCGACGACGACGATCTTGCCTTCAAGAAGCTCACGCGGGACTTCTCCAGCCAGCACCGAGGCTGCTGATACTTCCGACCAGTGGCCGCTTCGTCCTGCGAACGGTATCAGTTGCGGACGCGTTTCTTCCTTTACGCTTCCCGTTGCGCCTAAGGCTTGGACCACCAGCATCATCAAATGCCGCCACTGGTTTGTGGCGCCTGCAACAAGCGTAGCCGATCGCACCACGCCGTCGGGGTCGGGATCGATTGTCGTAAAGCCCACGCCCGTCGCTGCCTCGTGAACGGGCCGGATCGGAAAGGTCGGCACAACCGATTGACTGCCATCGCCTGCAGCGGACAGCAGCATTGGTAGAAATGTGGGTGTTCCACCTCCAATAGCCCTCCCCAGTTCCTCGTCGGCACCGGGTTCGCCCGGCTCGGTGAACAGGACGTCGTAGGCAATTGCCCTGGGCCGGGCTGCCTGCAGGCGGTCGATGAGCGCTGCGTGGACGGCGCGATTCCACGGCCAGCTTCCTATCCGTCGCAGGCTCTGGTCATCTATTTCGACTAGCAGGATCGAGTCTGAAGACGGCCCGGCCCTCGCTCGCAGAATGCGGTCGTAAAAGGCATTGTCCAGCCTGGTCAACGTGCGATCGAGCGTGATCCCGGTTACGAGCAGGCTGGTGACGAGCGCGATCAGCCACCAGTGCGTTCGTAGTCTCAGCCCCCGCTTTAGGCCCAT
Source organism: Novosphingobium sp. Rr 2-17 (assembly GCF_000272475.1). Classification (GTDB taxonomy): domain Bacteria; phylum Pseudomonadota; class Alphaproteobacteria; order Sphingomonadales; family Sphingomonadaceae; genus Novosphingobium. The sequence goes on along the minus strand of NZ_AKFJ01000083.1, from coordinate 144,687 downwards.
CAGAAGCCCTCGATCGCCAACTCGCTATAGTCCGACCATTTCGAGTAGCTTTTGCCCTCGATGGTCTGCGTGGTCATGACCCGCCACTGATAGCTGCCCTTGGGCAGATCTGTGATGACGAAGGATTGCCCGGTCAGGCCCGTTTCGTCGACGAGAGGCTTCGATGGATCGGCCACGTTGACGAATTGGAAGCGGTATCGAGCGTCCGATGCGTCCGGGGTGCGCCAGCGGAACAAGTACTGGCGATATCGACCGACCCGGCTGCTTTCAGAACTCGTGCTGATGCGGTTGAGCCGGCGTTCGAAGGCATAGGTAGCGGGCTTTCCCTCCAACTGGTTTGCGTCGATCGCGGTCGCGCGCACGAAGTACGTACCGTTCGGCAAGGAACTGAACTTTTCCTCAAGGGAGGTGCCTTCGGTTTCGTCCAGAACCTCAAGGAAGCCGGCGTCAGCGCCGATTTGCAGGTGGTAGCGATCAGCCCCTGGGAGCGGCTTCAACGCAAAACGAATATTCTCCTCGCTTTGCACCTTGCCCGCAGCAATGAGTTCTGGAGCAGCGAGCAGGGGCACAGGTCCGGGCAAGCTTGTAGCACTGCCATAGCCGGCCGCCAGAAGCTGCGGCGCCTGCTCTTGCGCCGGCTCGAACGCGACTTTGCCCTCAAGAACCTCACTGGTGGTGTGCTGGGTATGCAGGTCGTAGCTCATGCGAAAGCGGGTGCCACGCACGGAGGAAATAGCGCCAGGCGTCGAGAACCGGAAATCGCTCAATGGGTCAATCATGGGCGTGACGCTCGCGTTTGCACGGCCCTCCTCTATGCCGAACAAGCGTTCCACGTGATTGTCGAGCAGTATGCGGCGCAGGCGTTGAACCCGAACGGCCGACTGTGACGGTAGCGAGACAGCCGTGCCATCCGGAAGCATCAGGGTTACGAAGGACTTCGCACCCGTCGCGATCAGCGCTCCCTCACGCACGGCCATACCGGCGGCGGCGGCGCGACCGTCGATCCTCACAGCCCCGTGCAAACTGTACACGACGCCGCGGATCGGCTCATGCTTCAGCAATTCGCGAGGGATGCGAAGCGGCCTGCCCACAGGAACTTTCCTGGGGTCCGCGATCCGGTTCAGCCGCTGGACGACCCGATAATCGCCGGATCGCACCAGAAACCGCATTGCCAGGGTATAGAGGTTGTCCCCACGCTGGACATCATACTGCGCCATCGACTGGATGATTGCAGAGGGCGAAGGGATTGGCGCTTTGGCAGCCACGGGTGCGCTGGCTAGCGCTGCCAGCAGTATGAAAGCTCTGACCGAATAACGGGTTTTTCTAAACCGTGAGAGCTTCAAGTCGGTAACCGTAAGCGTAGATCGGCACGAGTTTGAAGCCGTTATCGGGGCGTAAGTTGAGCTTGGTTCTGACATTGGAAATGTGTGCATCCAGGGTTCTTGTCGGAAGGTCGGGGTTGCGGCCCCAGAGCGCCTCGAAAATATAGGCTCGGGACAACGCGCGGTGTAGATTGCGAAACATCAGAAGTGCCAAAGCAAATTCCTTAGCCGTCAAGCTGATCGCCGCACCAGACAATGCTGCCGTCTCTGCCCTCGTGTCGAACGTATAGGGGCCGTACATTTCGAGGCCTGGGTGATGCTCGGGGTATGCGCGACGCGCTACAGCGGTTACGCGCGCCTTGAGAACTGCAGGCGCCACGGGTTTCACGACATAGTCGTCAGCACCAGCCGAGAGACCCTCGACAATGTCCTCCTCGGCCGATCTGCTGGTCAGCATGAGCGATGGCGGGGGCACGTCGAGATTGGCCCTCATCCATTTCAGGGTTTCCAGGCCGGAAACCCCCGGCACGTTCCAGTCGAGTATGAGCACGTCGTATGTGTGACGGTGCAAGGCACGAATTAGAAGCTGGCCATCGCCAAAGACCTCGCAGACATGCCCGGCTTCGGCGAGCGTCGTCTCCACCAGGCCGGCCAAAGCCACATCATCTTCGAGTATCGCTATACGCACGGATTGCCCTCTTCGCCTGCATGCAGGCCGATCGCTGCCATAGCAGGGCATGCCTTGATAGCGAGATCACGGCGGCGACTTTGCAATCTTTTACAGGTGGAATTCCCGCGGACTGGCGGCTCACGATTTTGCATTCCTTTACATGACAACGCTGGATGGCGCTGCCTAAGAGGCATCACGGCGCGAGTAAGGGGAAATACCAGAGCCATGAGTGTTGTAGCAATCGTCGATAAATTACGCGGTGGTGATAATGCTCGTTTCCAGGCCCCTGCTCCTGAGATGCGGGCTGGCATGGAACATCTTTCCACGTCGACTTCGATTGCACTGTGTGTACTGGACCGATCACATCGCGTTAAAATGGCAAGTAGCGCAATGGCTTCCATTTTTAAGCATGACACAATCGTCGGTGCTTGCGTCAGTGAACTTTTACCCAGTGCTTCTGGCGCTATCGAAGACATGTTCCTGCTGGCATCTGCCGACCGAGCGCTGCCGGACCATCAATTCACACAGCGCGATCGAACCTATATCGCTTCGTTTCACGCCACGAGGGACAGCCAGGGCCATGTGTCCGGGTTGTTCGTCGTGGCATCCGATATCACCAAGCGAATGCAGGTGGAGCACCATCTGCGCGAGGTCCGCCGGCGTGTCGTCGCGACAAACCGGCGCGATCATCTGACCGGCTTGCTCAATCGCCGTGGCCTCGAGATCGTGCTCCATCGCGAACTGCGCCGCGCCCGAAGAGCGAGCAATCGCCTCTCGCTTCTCGCAGTCGATATCGATTGGTTTAAATCCTACAACGACAGCCTGGGTCACCCGCAAGGGGACCGTTGTCTTCGCGCCGTGGCCGACAAACTCGTTGGCTGTCTGCGGCGCGGCGGGGATGCCGCATGCCGCCATGGCGGCGAGGAATTTCTCCTCATCCTGCCGGAAACCGATATTCATGGGGCAGTCGCCGTGGCGGAGAATTGCCGCAAAGCCGTCGAGAACCTCAACATCGTTCATCGAGACAGTCCCAACGGCCGGATCACCGTCAGCATCGGGATCGCGCATACAAACGCTGTGGCAGATGACAGCCCGACCACCAGCGCAGCAGCAGCACTCCTACTCGACGCGGACAATGCTTTGTATCGGGCCAAAGGGTCAGGTCGGAACACCATCAGCGTGTAAGCGTCGACGACCGTCGGACACGGCTATCCCACAGCAAATCTCCTAAAATTCAAACCTGCACGCGCGAGCCGATGCATCACAGGCGCCTACGCGAGAAGGAAATATTCATGCGAGTTCTGATGATTGAGGATGAACCGAGCACAGCAAAAGCGCTCGAACTCATCCTGACGGCGGAAGATTTCAATGTCTATTCTACCGATCTCGGCGAAGACGGCTTGGATCTGGGGAAGTTATACGATTACGATATCATCCTTCTCGACCTCGACCTGCCCGACATACATGGCCACGATGTTCTAAAGCGGCTGCGGCTTGCTAAAGTGCAGACCCCCGTGCTGATCCTGTCGGGTATACTGAAGACGGACCACAAGGTTCAGGCATTCGGCTTCGGCGCCGACGACTACCTGACGAAGCCGTTTCATCGTGAGGAATTGATCGCCCGTATCCACGCTGTCGTCCGCAGATCCAAGGGGCACGCGCAGTCGATCATTCACGCAGGGAAACTGACCGTCAATCTCGACGCCAAGACACTCGAGGTCGATGGCGCACCCGTGAACCTCACCGGCAAGGAATATGCGATGCTCGAATTGCTGTCGCTCCGCAAAGGTGCGACGGTGACCAAAGAGATGTTTCTCAACCATCTATATGGCGGCATAGACGAGCCAGAGGTGAAGATCGTCGATGTCTTCATCTGCAAACTTCGCAAGAAGCTAGCCCTAGCTTGTGGGGGCGACAACTACATCGAGACGATCTGGGGCCGTGGCTATGCCTTGAAAGAACCACGCGAGCCTGCCGATGCGGCTTGATAGCCAGCAACAGGCCGCCAGCAAGGGGGATTAGTTAGCCCCATTCTCCTGCTTCACCGTCTATCGCTCCAGAGCCGACACTCCCCAATCGGCCAAAATACGTCATTCAATGAGGGCTTTGAGAACGGTCGCTTCGTCCGACTTCATTCATCCGAAAGCGCTCCGCCCGGCACTCCGTTTCAGTTTCTGGATGCGAGGTTCCCTTAAAGAGGTCAACTACGCTGCCGGGGGCGCCTGTGCCGAAGAACTGGGCAAGGTTTTGCGCGGATGCTTCGGCTACTTCCCTACTACGGGGAAAGAGCGCCGCTTCGTAAGCGGCGAGCGCGGCCTCGACGTCCAACGGATGGGCCACAAGCGCCTTGGCAAGCTCCGCGCCGTCGTACAGAGCCAGATTGGCTCCCTCGCCAGCGAAGGGCGACATGAGATGTGCCGCGTCGCCCAGCAGGGTGAATCCTGGCATCCGATCCCACCGGTAGCCGACCGGCAGCGCGTAGATCGGACGCAACACCGGATCGACATCGCTTGCGGTTATGAACGCGGTCAGGTGCGGCGCGTAGCCCTCGAACTGCGCCGCGAGCTGCGCCAGGCCGACGCGCTTGTCGCTGAAGTCCATCGATCTTATCCAATCCCAAGGCTTGTTCAGCGCCGCATAGCCGCGCGCCGTCCCGTCCGGGTAGCGATGCACCATGATACCCTTGCCCGGTACGACCGCCATGAGGGTGCCGCAGCCGATGGCATCGATCGAATCGCGATGGCGCGCGGCACTTTCAAGAAGTGCGACCTCGATGAAGCAGGTCCCCGAATATGCCGGCGTGATATCCGAAAGCAGCGGACGGACCTTCGACCAGGCTCCGTCTGCGCCCACGATCAAGGCAGCGGTGGCCGTCTTTCCGTCAACAAAGGTGATCGTGTGTCGGCCGTCCCTGGTCGCGACGGACGCGACCTTGCGGTTCCACTTGAGGGTCCCTTCCGGGAGCGATTCGATAAGCATGTGCCGAAGCTCACCCCGGTCCACTTCCGGGCGATCCGAGGAGGCGCTGCCAGATTTGTCGAACAATATGCCGCCATTATGGTCGACGACCCGCTTGGCATCTTCACCGGGGCGAGCGAGGGCCATGAATGCTTCGAACAGTTCCGCGTCCTGCAGCGCGCGCTGGCCGTTCTCTTCGTGAATATCGAGCAGGTATCCTTGCGCCCTGGCACTGGCCGAGGCTTCGGCTTCGTAGGTTGTCGCGGCGATGCCGTTTACGTGCAGCACGCGAGCCAGCATCAAGCCACCTAACCCACCACCGATGATTGCTATCTCGTTTGTCATTCCAACGCTCCATCCAGAGCGCCAGCATCGACAGACACTGGCGACCGCCATCCAACCGACACGATCGTCGTGCGATTGTTTTTGGAGCCGCTGGTCAAGCCACGCCGGAGGCGGGACGGACGTGTATTCGACAGTAGAACGCGCTTTGCATGCGCGGACTCAACCATCGTTTTTCGCGACGAGATGGAAGCTAGAGCAACCTGCGGCGCCACGCAACTCCGCTGCCTGGCGCACGCTCGGTCAGCGACTTCGAAGCCGCTCTGCGTTGCCCATCAACTCGTCGGCTCAGCACGATCATTAAGACACGGTTGTGCCCAAAAGGCCGAATTCGTTACAACTCGGCGCCCGCGCTGGCCGGGAAGTTGAGCCTGTTAACTAGCGCCTGCGCGCTTTGCGGGCAGCATAACGGGCATCGCGTGCAGCCTTGAGTTCTTCAGCGGTCGGCACCTTGGGTCGAGCAGGCGCTTCGGCAGCTTTGCTCTCGGGCTGCTCTTTCAAGACCTTCGCGGCTTTGCGAGCCTCTGCTGCGGCAGCGCGCTTTTCCGCGTCAGCAGCTTCTTTGGCGCGCCGGCGTTCGGCGCGCTCGGCGAGTTCGGCTTCGCTGGGCTTGGGCTTGTTCTTCAGCATTTCCAGAGCTTTGGCCTTGGCGCTGTTTGCGGCCGCTACCCGCTCGTTGAAACTCGGTTCCTTGTATCCTCGCATCAAATCTGTCTCTGTCTCATCGTTGGTCGCTGGGGGAATTGGGCCCCATACAGAAAACTGCGCACGATGCCCAACTTATGTGACATCGGAGGCGCTCCCTACGTCACAGTGCTACAAGAATTGGCATTTTCCGCTACCGGCGAAGTAAGCCGTGCCTAATGTAGCGTGGGGCGTGGTCCGGCGCGATGGTTGGGGCGTTCGCTCAACCTGCCAAGAGCAGCAATGACAAGCCACCCGGCGGCCATGCACACGAACGGCATGACCGGGTAGTGGAAGCGCGACTGGCCGGAGAATACCACGCAGATCAGGGTCGGGTACAAGGCAACGCCGTAAGGCAGCAGCCACCAGCCGATCCAGCGCTGCCCGTCCCGCCTTCGCCGCACGATCATCGCCGGAAAAGCAGCGGCGAAGGCGAGCATCAGCAGAACGTAATAGCCCTGGTTGAGCACGCGCACCGCGCGGTAGGCGATCTCGAAGCGGGGATAGCTGGGCGCGCCGCCCTGATAGGCCCATTCTGCTTCGCCGTCCGGCAGCCACAGGCGAATGAGCTTTTTCGGAATCAGTTTAAGGAAGCGATCGGGATGGGCCTTGATCCATTCCAGACCGAGCCGCCGCGCCTCGGCATCGCGCGCAACTTCATCCATGCCGGGGCGCGCCATCAGCCCTTTCACCACTGGTGCGTCTGGGGTGTAGTCGCCGGTCGCGGTGTCATGGTTGCCGGTCAGCAAAGTATAGCCGCCGTTGGTGGAGACAGTAACCCAATGGCCCAGTTGCGCCTGGTTGCGTACCGACCATGGCAGTACCGCCAGGCCGGCGATCGCCATCACGATCAACCCGTCCACCACCAGACGCGGCAGGCGCTGCCACATATTGCCGACGCGCAGCCAGTCGATCGCAAACAGCAGCGGCACTATCACCAGCGTCTGCGCCTTCACCAGCGTGGCAAAGCCGAACAGCAGTCCGGCAGTGACCAGATGCCATCGGCTGGTTCGCGCGACGATCACCCAGCACCCTGCCAGCAGCAGCGCGGTGTAGAACACTTCGGTCAACCCCAGCGGAATGTAGCCGATCGCGTTGGGATAGACCGCCAGCAGTAGCAAGGTGGCCCGCGCGGCACCTTCGGAGCCGAACAGTCGCCGTCCCAGCGCCAACGTCGTCGCACCGATCAGCAGGCTGAACGCCAGGTTGAACAAGCCGAGCGTCACCTGGCTCGCGCCGAACTGCGCGAAAGCGAGCGATAGTGCGATCGGCCAGCCTGGAGGCCAGAAGGCGGTGGGGGCGCCGGCATTGTCGAGATAGCCGTGCCCGCTCGCCAGGCTGGCCGCGCGCAGGACGTACCACTGCGCATCCGAAGTCGGCGCGACGTCGATCAGCAGCACCAGTACGCGCAACGCGAAGTACAGCGCCCAGATCGCCAGCAGCACCGATCGCTCGGTGGCGAACCATTCGAGCCGCAACGCTAGCCGCGAAGGGCGGGTTGGGAAACGGATGACCCTTGCGTTCATACTGGGGCGTTCACGATGGGGCATTCATGGTGCGGTGATCGTCATTGGTTCCCGTGGCGTTAGCTGGAGGCCCTTAAGATCGGCTTAGCGGGCGCGTGAGCCGGCGCAAGTGTCGCGATCCATCGCTCCGGCCCTTGCCCCCGCCCCGCCGCGCCCCCACTATGCCAGCCATGACCGACGACGTGCGTTATCTCGATTTGCCCGACGGGCGCCGCATCGCCCATCGCTTCACCCCCGGCAGCGGGCCGGCGCTGGTGTTCCTTCCTGGCTACATGTCTGACATGGATGGCAGCAAGGCGACGGCGGTTTACGAGTGGGCGCGGGCGAACGGGCGCCCCTGCCTGCTGCTCGACTATTCGGGTTGCGGCAAAAGCTCCGGCGATTTTGCCAACGGCACTCTGTCGCGCTGGGCCGCCGAAGTGGCCGCGCTGATCCAGTCGCTGCAATTGCCCCAGGTCGTGCTCATCGGCTCATCTATGGGCGGCTGGCTGATGCTGCTGTTGGCGCGGGCGTTTCCTTCGCGCATCGCCGGGCTCGTCGGCATCGCTGCCGCGCCCGATTTTACCGACTGGGGCATCGCCCTGATGGACAAGGCATTGCTGGCGGACGGCCAGACCATCTTCGAAGATAATCCCTACGGCCCCGAGCCGACGCCGACCCACCCCGGCTTCTGGATGGATGGCCAGTTGCACCGCGTGCTGGGCAGCGCCATCCCGTTCGATGGGCCGGTCCGCCTGCTGCATGGCCAGTTGGACGAGGATGTGCCGTGGGAACTGTCCGGCCAAGTTGCGGAAGCCGTGCGTTCAGCCGATGTGCAGGTGGTTCTGATCAAGGACGGCGATCACCGCCTCTCGCGCGAATCCGACATTGCCTTGTTGCTCCACGTCCTGACCGAGCTTCTCGTCTGATTTTGTCCCGGCCGGTGTCTGCCCGGTCGGTGCAACCCGCCCCCTGAAAGAACCTCCCCGATGTCCAGCCTCCTCATCCTGCTTCCCCTTTTCGCCCAGGTTGGCGCCAGTTCCGGAATCGGCACCATCGGCACGCCTTACGCTTCCGACCTTCCGTTGGAGATCATCGAGAAAAAGGAAGCGCAAGATCGCAAGCGCCGTGCCGAAACAGCGCAGAATGTTGCATTGCCCCCTGCGGATGCGCGCAGCGCCGGGTGCATGAATGCGGTCGAATCCGATCCCGAACGCTCGGCCCAGGTCGCGCAAGACGCGCTCACCGATGCGATCGGACGCCAGCGGGTTCGTGCAGGGCTGTGCCTGGGCGTGGCGCTAAGCGACTTGGGTCGCTGGGACGATGCGCGCACTGCGTTCGTCAATGCCCGCGATGCGGCGGACTTGTCCGATCACTTGTCGAAGGCACGATTGGGAGCGATGGCAGGTAATGCGGCGCTGGCAGCAGGACAGCCAGGTCAGGCGCTGCAATTGCTGAGCCCGGCGGCACAGGAAGCGCGCACCGCATCGGCCAACGATCTCGTCGCCTCGATCGCGCTCGACCGGGCACGGGCGCTCGTGGCGCTGCAGCAACCGGGCGAAGCCGCGCAGGCCTTGGCCGAGGCACGCACGGTAGAGCCAGAGAACGCGCAAGCCTGGCTGTTGTCCGCCACCCTCTCGCGTCGGCAGGACAAGCTGGCGGAGGCGCGCGCGCAGATCGACAAGGCGACCAATCTGGCCCCCCAGGATGCCGAGATCGCGCTGGAGGCCGGCGTCATTGCCAAGCTGTCCGGTGACGAGGCTGGTGCCCGCGACCGCTGGGGCCGGGTGGTCGCAATCTCGCAAGACCAGGACTTGGTCCATACCGCTCGTCAGTATCTGGCCGAGATCGGGACGGACAGGGGCCCCTCAGTCGCCAATGGCCCCAATACCGCTGCCAAGCAGGTGTCGCGATGATCCCGCTTTCGGTCCTCGATCTCGTCACCGTTCGTGAAGGCGGCACCGTGGCCGAGGCGCTCGCGATCACGACCGCCACCGCTCAGACGGCGGAACGCGCGGGCTATGCGCGCTACTGGGTGGCCGAGCATCACGGCATGGACGGCATCGCCGGAGGGGCGACCTCGGTGGTGCTTGCGCATCTGGGCAACGCCACCAGCACGATTCGCATCGGCTCTGGCGGGATCATGCTGCCCAACCACACACCTTACGTCATCGCCGAGCAGTTCGGTACCTTGGCGGCGCTGTTTCCGGGCCGCGTCGATCTGGGGCTTGGCCGTGCGCCGGGCGCGGATGGGCGGCTGGCGCAGGCATTGCGCAAGGACATCCACGCCGCCGCAGAGCGGTTTCCCAACGACGTGGTCGAACTGCGCGCGCGCTTTGCCGGGCAAGCGGTAGGCGGCGTCCCCACTCCGCAGGCAGCGGGTGCGGATGTCGAGATGTGGATTCTCGGCTCCAGCCTGTTCGGCGCCCAGCTCGCCGCCATGCTGGGCCTGCCTTATGCCTTCGCTTCGCACTTCGCGCCGGGCCAGCTCGACGAGGCAGCGCGGATCTATCGCGAGCGGTTCGAGCCGTCCGATACGCTGGATAAGCCGCATTTCATGGCCGCGATCAACGTGCTTGCCGCCGACAGCGACGAAGAAGCGCGTTATCTGGCAAGTTCGACCGACCAGAGCTTCGTCGCGCTGCGGTCTGGCACCCCCGGCCGGCTCAAGCCGCCGATCAGGGATTATCGCGATACCTTGCCGGGATCGGCGCTGGCCATGCTGGAGCAAGTGCGCTCGGTCAGCGCAGTGGGCACGCCGCAGACGGTGCGCGAAGGGATCGAGGCTTTTGTCGCCCGGACCGGCGCGGACGAGCTTATCATTTCCGCCGCCACATACGATCCGGATGCGCAACTGCGTTCGCTGGAGCTGACGATGGACGTCCTGAACGCGTAGCCTTGCGCCGTTCGTTCGCGTTCATGGCCATTTCCGGCATGGCTTGAGGCCATTTCCGGTTAGGAACTTGCGTCATCGCCATTGACCGAGCCGCAAAAGTGCGGAAACGGAGCGGCATGACCGATACAGATTTCGCAGACGTCGTCATCGTGGGTGCAGGGCATGGCGGTGCGCAGTGCGCACTCGCGCTGCGCCAGAACGGTTTTACCGGCACCGTCACGGTCATCGGCCGAGAGGCGGAGCATCCTTACGAACGCCCGCCGCTGTCGAAGGAGTACTTCGCGCGCGAGAAGACGTTCGACCGTCTTTACATCCGCCCCCCTACTTTCTGGGCGGAAAAGGACGTGACCTTCAAGCTGTCCACTGAAGTGACGGCGGTCGATCCCCAGGCAAAGGCGCTCACCCTCTCGAACGGGCAGACTTTCGGGTATGGAACGCTGGTCTGGGCGACGGGTGGCGATCCGCGCCGGCTGCAATGCGCCGGGGGTGATCTGGCCGGCGTCCACGCGGTGCGCACGCGTGAGGATTGCGACACCCTGATGGCCGAGATCGACGCGGGAACGCACCGGATCGTCGTCATCGGGGGGGGCTACATTGGCCTGGAAGCGGCTGCGGTGCTGTCCAAGATGGGGCTGGAGGTGACGCTGCTGGAAGCGCTGCCGCGTGTCCTGGCGCGCGTTGCGGGCGAGGAATTGTCCAGCTTCTACCAGGCCGAGCACCGCGCCCACGGCGTCGCCCTGCACACCGGCGTCGCGGTCGATTGCCTGGAGGGCGATAAGCGCGTTACCGGCGTCAAGCTGGCGGACGGCGAAGTCATCCCGGCGGAGGCCGTCATCGTCGGCATCGGCATCGTGCCTGCGGTCGGACCGCTGATCCTGGCCGGCGCGGCGGGCGCCAACGGGGTGGACGTGGACGAATACTGCCGCACGTCCCTACCGGACATCTACGCCATTGGCGATTGCGCCTCGTTCGCCTGCGACTTTGCCGGTGGCACCGTGATGCGGGTCGAATCGGTCCAGAATGCCAACGACATGGCGACTTGCGTCGCCAAGGCGATCTGCGGCGATGCCAAACCGTACAAGGCGTTCCCCTGGTTCTGGTCCAACCAGTATGACTTGAAGCTGCAGACCGCGGGCATCAACCTGGGCTACGATCAGGCGGTGGTCCGGGGCGATATCGCGACCCGCAGTTTCTCGGTGGTGTACCTCAAGCAAGGCAAAGTGATCGCCATCGATGCGGTCAACATGGTCAAGGACTACGTCCAAGGCCGCAAGCTGGTGGAAGCGGGCGCCGCGCCCGATCCCGCCGCGCTGGCCGATGCGGGAACGCCGCTGAAGGAACTGATCTGACGTGAACGAATATCGCCGCAACGCGCGGGTCCTGACCGCCAGCCTGGTGGGCACGGCGGTCGAGTTCTACGATTTCTACATTTACGCGACTGCCGCCGCGCTGGTGTTCGGGCCGCTGTTCTTCCCGGCCGAATCGCGCTCGGCGCAGCAGATGCTATCCTACGCGAGCTTCGGCATCGCGTTCGTCGCAAGGCCGGTGGGCGCGATGCTGTTCGGCCATTTCGGCGACCGGGTAGGGCGCAAGTCCACGCTCGTTGCCTCGCTATTGCTGATGGGTGGGGCGACGGTCGCGATCGGGTTGCTGCCCACGTATGAGACTGCCGGCTGGCTGGCGCCGTTCCTCCTGTGCCTGATGCGCTTCAGCCAGGGCCTGGGCTTGGGCGGCGAATGGGGGGGCGCCGCGCTGTTGGCGGTGGAAAACGCACCGCCGGGCTGGCGCGCGCGCTTTGGCATGTTCCCGCAGCTAGGCGCGCCGGTCGGCTTCCTGGCCGCTAACGGGCTGTTCCTGGTGCTCAGCACGACGCTGAGCGACCAGGACTTCCTGCGCTGGGGCTGGCGCCTGCCGTTCCTGCTCAGCAGCGTGCTGGTCGGTCTGGGGCTGTGGATACGCTTCCGTCTGACCGATACTCCCGCGATTGCCGCTACCGAGCATGCTCCGCCCAAGATGATCCCGCTGGTCGAACTGTTCCGCTCGCAATGGCGCCAGGCGCTGGCGGGGACGTTCGCCGTGATTGCCTGCTTTGCGATCTACTACCTCACCACTGCCTTCGCCCTGGGTTACGGCACGACGACGCTGGGCTATGCCAAGCCGACGTTCCTGTCGGTGCAACTGTTCGCGATACTGTTCATGGCGGTGGGCATCGTCATCGCCGGTTACTGGGCGGACCGGACGACCTCGCGCAAGGTGCTGATCGCGGGCAGCGCCGCCGCGATCGGACTGGGCCTGCTGATGGGGCCGCTGTTCGGGTCTGGGTCGCTGCTTGGCGTCGCCACGTTCCTGTGCCTGGGGCTGTTCACGATGGGCTTCGTCTATGGCCCGCTCGCCGCGCTGCTGCCGCAGTTGTTCACGGCGAGAGTGCGCTACACCGGCTCGTCGATCGCCTTCAACGTCGGCGGCATCCTGGGCGGTGGGTTCGCGCCCACGGCGGCGCAGTGGCTAGCCGACAGGGGCGGGCTACAACTGACCGGCCTTTACATTTCCGGCGCGGCGCTGCTGTCGCTGCTGGGCCTGCTGGCGGTGCGGCCCACTACCGAGGCCGAGTTCACGGTCTAGCGGTTCAGCTTGACCAACGCCCAGCGCGCCGCCTCGGCCACCACCGGATCGGGGTCATCCACCAGCGCCTGGACCGGCGCCAGCAGCGTGGCCAGTCCGCTGTTGCCGGCGGCATAAAGGCAATTGCGCACAAAGCGGTCCCGCCCGATCCGCTTGAGCGGAGAGCCGGAGAACAGCGCGCGAAATCCGGCATCGTCCAGGGCCAGCAGCTCGTCCAGCCGGGGCGCGGTCAGTTCGGCACGCGGTAGGAACGCGCGCATCGTATGGGCTGTTTCGGCAAACTTGTTCCACGGACAAACTGCCAGGCAATCGTCGCAGCCGTAGATACGGTTGCCCAGCCCGGCGCGCAGATCGTCCGGCACCGGCCCCTTGTGCTCGATCGTCAGATAGCTCACGCAGCGGCGTGCATCGAGGCGATAGGGCGCGGGAAACGCATTGGTGGGGCAGACGTCCTGACAGGCCCGGCATGACCCGCAGCTATCGCGCGACGGGGTCGAGGGCGGTAGCTCCAGCGTCGTGTAGATCTCGCCCAGGAACAGCCACGATCCGTGCTCGCGACTGACGAGATTGGTGTGCTTGCCTTGCCAGCCCAGCCCCGCCGCTTGCCCCAGCGGCTTTTCCATCACCGGCGCGGTGTCGGTGAACACCTTCACGCCCGCCTCGCCCACGCCGCGCCGAGGGGCCTGGTCGACGATCCAGCGTGCCAGGTGCTTGAGCGCCTTCTTCACCGTGTCGTGATAATCGCCCCCTTGCGCGTATGTCGAGATGCGACCGATCGCCGCCTCGTCCTCCAGCCGCAGCGGATCGCCGGCGGGGGCATAGCTCATGCCCAGGGCTATGACGCTGCGGACCTCGGGCCACAGCCCTTGCGGCGATCGGCGGTGGTCGGCGCGGCCCTCCATCCATTCCATCGTGCCGTGCATGCCGGCCGCCAGCCAGGCATCCAAAGCCGCGCCCCGGCTATCATCCGTCGTTGCAGACGCCACCCCGAAAGCGCAGAAACCCAGCACGCGTGCCTCGGCCTCCAGCGCCTTTGAAAAAGTGCCTAGCGCGCTATCGACCGGGACTGATGAATCTGAAGGCGGCATGCTAAAGGGCCAGAGAGGGTCGATAGGGTTGCACTAGGAGATTGACCGTTGAGCGGCAATGCAGGCGATGGCGTAAGACCGTTCGCCATCGAAGCGCGGGGACTGGTAAAGCGCTTTGACGGGTTCACGGCGGTCGATGGCGTCGATTTGTCCGTCCCGCAAGGTTCGATCTACGGCGTGCTTGGCCCCAATGGCGCAGGCAAGACCACGACCTTACGCATGTTGCTGGGCATTATCGACCCCGATGCGGGCTATCGCCGCATCCTGGGCGCGGAGCGGCCGCACGACGTGGCTCGCGCCATCGGCTACCTGCCCGAGGAACGCGGCCTTTACCCGGCGATGAACTGTGTCGAGGCGATTGCCTTCCTGGGCGCGCTGCGCGGGTTGCCGCTCAGGGAAGGGCGCCGCCGCGCGCACGAAATGTTGGAGCAGCATGGCCTGACATATGCCGCCGACCGCCAGATCCGCCAGTTGTCCAAGGGCATGGCGCAGCAAGTGCAGATCCTGGGCACGCTGGTCCACCGCCCGCGCCTGGTCATCTTCGACGAGCCTTTCTCTGGCCTCGATGCGATCAACCAGGGGCGGTTGGAAGGCATGATGCGCGGCTTGGCCGAACAAGGCACGACGGTGATCTTCTCCACCCACGTCATCGCCCATGCCGAGCGCTTGTGCGACGAAGTGGCGATTATCGCCGGCGGCAGGGTGCCGTTCGCCGGCTCGGTCGATGCCGCGCGCGATCGCATTCCGGCGCAAGTTCGGCTGGAAACCCGGGCGCAGGAGGGGCTATGGCGCAGGGCGCTGCCTAACGATGCCCGCCACGAAGGTAATTTCTGGCACTTCTCGCTGCCGGAAACTGGGATAGAGCCAGTGCTGCGTGCCTTGATCGAGGGTGAAGCGGGAATCCTTTCGCTGTCGATCGAGCGGGCCGGTCTCCACGATGCCTTCGTGGCCATCGCCGGCGAAGCGGCGGCCCGCGCGCTCGATCAGGAAAAGCCCGAGGAGGAAGCGCGATGAACCCCGCCATGGAAGATCCGCCCGGTAGCCGCTTATCGACGTTCGCCGCTGCTTGGGTGATTGCCCGGCGCGATTTCGTGGCGGTCCTGTTCAGCCGCACGTTCTTTTTCTTCCTGCTCGGTCCGCTGTTTCCGGTGGCGATCGGCGTTCTGGCCGGCAGCGTCACCGCGCGGGTGGAGGAGAGCGCCGACCTGCCGATAGTCGGCGTGGCGATGACCCAGCCCGATGCAGCGGCAATGATCGCCGCGCGCGAAGGGCTGGCGCGGCGGCTCGACGGAGAACTGCCGGTGTTCAAGGTGATCGCGCGAGTCCGACCGGGTGAGCCACTCGATCCGGTCGCGATCATGGCAAGCCACAAGACCAATGTCGCCGCCGTGCTTTCAGGCACCCCGGATGCTCCGGTGCTTACTGGCCCACGCGGGCAGATCAGGGAGTGGCGCGGCACGATCGCGATGATCGCGGCGCAGGCTCGCACCGGCACGCTTGAACCGTGGCCTGCAGTGCAACTCAAGACCACCGCCAGCAGCGAGGCACGTGAGCGCAAAGGTCGCCGCGCCACCGCGCAATCCGCCCAGACCCTGTTGTTCCTGTTGACGATGATGCTTGCTGGCATGGTGCTGTCCAACCTCGTCGAGGAAAAGGGCAACAAGATCATCGAAGTGCTCGCGGCCGCGATTCCCATGGATGCGGTGTTCTTCGGCAAGCTGTTCGCGATGCTCGGCGTGTCGCTGGTAGGCATTTCGACCTGGGCGCTGGCGGCCGGCGCGTTCGTGCTGTTCGCAGGATCGACGGGGCTCGATCTGCCGAGCCCCGCTGTCGGTTGGCCGATGCTGATCGTGTTGGGCGTTGCCTATTTCGCGATGGCCTATCTGCTGCTCGGCTCGGTGTTCCTGGCGATAGGCTCATTGGCGACGACCGTGCGCGAGGTGCAGACTTTGTCGATGCCGGTCACGATGATGCAGTTGATGGTGTTCTTCCTCGCCAGCTTTGCGATGACCCAGCCTGGCCGTCCGATCGAGATATTGGCGATGGTGCTGCCGTTCAGCTCGCCCTTCGCGATGCTCGCCCGCGCGGCGCAAGACCCGGCGCTATGGCCCCATGCAGCGGCGCTGGCGTGGCAGGGGCTTTGCCTACTGGTGCTCGTACGGGCCGGCGCCGCGCTGTTTCGCAAGCGGGTGATGAAATCGGGCGCCCAAGGCCCAAGCCGGCGCGGCCGCAAATCGCCGAAGCGGGTTGCGACCAACGGAGGCCCGACCCTCCGCTAATCTTGTTGAATCACCGGCACGGCATCGCCACATTGCAAAATGTTGCCCACCAGGCTTGCGCAAAGCCGTCAGGAGAGCTTGCCATGACCGAAATGAACGCATCGCGCCGCACCGTCCTAAGCTGGCTCGGGATAGGCGCGGCACTGCCGGTTTTGGCGGCCTGCGGAAGCGGTGACGCCGAAGCCAAGCCCTATCCGGTCGCCTTCAGCGACGCGGACTGGAAGAAGCGGCTGACACCTTCACAATACGATATTCTGCGCAAGCAGGGGACCGAGCGGCCGTTCTCCTCGCCGCTCAACAACGAACATCGCGCCGGCACGTTCGTCTGTGCAGCGGACGGCCAGGCGCTGTATAGCTCCAAGACCAAGTTCGACAGCGGCACCGGCTGGCCCAGCTTCTGGCAACCGCTGCCCGGCGCGATCGGCACTTCAACCGACAACATGCTGGGCATGACGCGCGTAGAGGTGCATTGCGCCCGCTGCGGCGGTCATCTCGGCCACGTCTTTGATGATGGCCCCAAGCCTACCGGCAAGCGCTATTGCATGAACGGCGCTGCGATGCAGTTCCGCCCCGCCTGATCCGTACAGCTTGATCTGTACGACCTGATCTGGAGCAGGGATGGTGCGGGCGGCGGGACTCGAACCCGCACTGGGATACCCAAACGGATTTTAAGTCCGCTGCGTCTACCATTCCGCCACGCCCGCACACCCTAGCGCCTTTCGCAGAAGGCGGCGAGTCAAGCAACTACAGGCGTTGGAAATAGCCGGCCTTACTCAACATTCAGGCGTGCGCGCATTTCCTTACCGGGCTTGAAATAGGGGACACGCTTTTCGGGCACTTCCACGCTTTCGCCGGTGCGCGGGTTGCGTCCCTTGCGGCCATCACGATGGCGGGTGGAAAAAGCACCGAATCCGCGCAGTTCAACGCGACCGCCATCGGCGAGGCGCTGGCTGATCTCGTCGAAGAACGTATCAAGTGCGCGTTCGACATCCTCAAGCCGCAGTTCGGGATTCTCGCGCGCGAGCACCTGGAGCAACTCCGATCGGATCATTAGAACGCTTTCCCCACAAAATTTTGAAATGCCGTCGCGAATCATAAAATTACGCTGCGATGACATTTCACCCCTCACGAAAATGCCATTGCCTGGGCTCGCGCGCAATGGCCTAGCGCAAGGGATTGTGCGACCGCGAAAAGGCGGGCTTGTCGACATCGTTCGCTTTGCAACCAGGCATTTACAGCCGAGAAATGGCCGCTAACTTCCCCCGCTAGGCAAGGGCAAGCCTTCGCACTCGCGAGGGTCCACAAAACAAGGGCGCACAGGGCGGCATGAAACCACTCGCACAATTCAACGAGGGTGACTGGATCGCCACGATCGCGGCGATCCTGTTGTTCGCGGTCCTGATCGTGGGCGGCATCATCGCCACCCGAAAGAGCGAGGAATTCGTCGGCCACCCGCGCGGCCTGTTCGTGCTGTTCTATGCCGAGATGTGGGAGCGGTTCTCGTTCTACGGCATGCGAGCGCTGCTGATCCTGTATCTTACCAAGTTCTGGCTGTTCAACGATGGCTCGGCGAATCTGATTTATGGGGCTTACGGCAGTCTCGTCTACATCACTCCGGTGCTAGGCGGCTATCTGGCCGACCGCTGGCTGGGCCAGCGCAAAGCGGTGCTGTTCGGCGGGATCGTCCTGGCGCTGGGCCACTTGTTCATGGCGTACGAAGGGCTCCACGGGGTCACCGATGCGGCGACCAAGCAGGCGGACCCGGCGATCAACGTATTCTGGCTGGCGCTGGCGCTGATCATCGTCGGCTCAGGCTTCCTGAAGGGCAACGTCTCGGTGATCGTCGGGCAGCTCTACAAGATGACCGACACCCGGCGGGACGGCGCCTACACGGTGTTCTACATGGGCATGAACACCGGCGCAGCGCTGGGCACGATCCTGGTCGGCTATCTGGGCCAGACGATCGGCTGGTCCTACGGCTTTGGCCTCGCCGGCATCGGCATGGTGCTTGGCCTCTTGATCTTCGTTGCGGGCAAACCGGCGCTTCGTGGTCGCGGTGAGCCGCCAAAACCGCTGGCGAAGAAGGGCGAAATCGCGCTCTACGCCACCGGCCTGGCTTCGGTCGGCGTGGTCTGGTTCCTGATCCAATACGTAAGCGTCATCCAGACGTTGCTCGCGGTCTCTGGGATCGCGATGCTGCTCTACACGCTGTACGAGGCGTTCAAGCTGCCCAAGGAGCCACGCCAGCGCATCTTCGCGATCCTGTTCCTCATCGCGCTCAACCCGATCTTCTGGGGCTTGTTCGAGCAGGCCGGCGGCTCGCTAAGCCTCTACACCGACAAGTTCGTCGATCGCGGCGGGGTGCCCACCAGCTTGTTCCAGTCGATCAACCCGATCTACATCGTCCTGTTCGCGCCGTTCTTCGCCGCGCTGTGGACGATCCTGGCCAAGAAGGGCCTGGAGCCATCCGCCCCCGCCAAGTTCGGCCTGGCGCTGGCGCAAGTGGGCCTGGGCTTCCTCGTCTTCGTATGGGGCGCAGGGACGGGCGATCCAGCGGTGATGACTTCGGTGCTGTTCGTCTTCCTGATCTATGCCTTGCACACCACGGGCGAGCTGTGCCTGTCCCCGGTCGGCCTTTCAGCGATGACGCGCCTGGCGCCGCTGCATCTGGCCAGCTTCATCATGGGGGCGTGGTTCTACATGACGGCGGTGGGCAACTTCGTCGCCGGCAAGATCGGCGAGGCCACCGGCGGCGAGAGCGGCGCGATGAGCAAGGCGCTGACACTGGAGATCTATTCCAAGATCGGCTGGATCACCATCGGCGTCGCGGTGGTCGTGCTGCTGCTCTCGCCGATCGTGAAGCGCTGGATGCACCTCGAAACGCTGGGCGATCGTTCCATCGATCACGATCTGGCCGGGCAACCGGTGATGGGACTGGAAGCGCAGCAGGGCGGCGTCCACCCCGAGCGTAAATGAACTGACGAAACCAACCACCGGCCCGGACCATTTCCGGGCCGGTTCTTCAGTGCGAACAGGGGAATGGATATGCGGGTATCGCCCGGACTGCGTCGGATTTCTGCGCTCTCGTTGGTGGCGCTGGCGCTGTCGCTGAGTGCGACCGGGGCCGATGCGAAGAAGAAGGACAAGGACGAAAAGGCGGGACCAGCGCCTTATGCCTCGACCTACAAGCCGTATCCGGGGCGCTCGACTGCCTTGATCGGCGCTACCATCTATGATGGGCGCGGCGGCCGGATCGAGAACGGCACCGTGCTGTTCGAGAACGGCAAGCTCGTCGGCATCGGCGGCGCGGACCTTGCCGTCCCTGCCGGCTTCGACCGGATCGACGGGCGCGGCAAGTTCGTAACGCCCGGCGTCATCGACATCCATTCGCACCTGGGCGTCTATCCCAGTCCTTCGGTGGATGCGAACGCGGACGGCAACGAGATGACCAGCCCGACCACGCCGGACGTGTGGGCCGAGCACTCGGTCTGGCCGCAAGACCCCGGCTTCACCCGCGCACTGATGAACGGCGGCGTCACCTCGCTGCAGATCCTTCCCGGTTCCGGCAACCTGATGGGCGGGCGCTCCGTCACGCTCAAGAACGTGCCCAGCCTGACGGTGCAGGGTATGAAGTTCCCCGGCGCGCCTTATTCACTGAAGATGGCCTGCGGCGAAAATCCCAAGCGCGTCTATGGCGCCCGCAACCAAAAGCCCTCTACCCGGATGGGTAACTTCTCCGTCAACCGCCAGGCCTGGCTCGATGCCAAGAAGTACAAGGACGGCGACCATGCCGAGCGCGACTTGGGCAAGGATACTCTGGAAGGCGTGCTCAAGGGTGAAATTCTGGTCCAGAACCACTGCTACCGCGCCGACGAGATGGCCCAGGTGCTCGATATGGCCAAGGAGATGGGGTACAAGGTCACGGCCTTCCACCACGCGGTAGAGGCCTACAAGATCGCCGATCTGCTCAAGGCCAACGATGTCTGCGCCGCGATCTGGGCCGATTGGTACGGCTTCAAGATGGAGGGCTATGACGGCATCCCCGAGAACGCCGCGCTGCTCGCCAAGGAAGGCGCCTGCGTCATCATCCACTCCGACGACGAGAACGGCATCCAGCGCCTGAACCAGGAAGCCGCCAAGGCGCAAGCCCACGGCAAGCGTATCGGCATCGACATTCCCGACGCGCAAGTGGTCGGCTGGTTCACCTACAACGCCGCCAAGGCAATGGGCATCGCCGACAAGACCGGCAGCCTCGAAGGCGGCAAGATGGCGGATGTGGTGCTGTGGAACGGCAACCCGCTGTCGGTCTATTCGCGACCCGAAAAGGTGTGGATCGACGGCGCCCTGCTGTACGATGCCGACGACCCCAAGCGAAAGCCGGTGAGTGATTTCGAACTAGGCCAGCCCGGTGAAGGAGACGTGAAGTGAACCGCCGCCTCCTGATGTCCGCCGCCGTTGCCGCACTGACCGCGATCGCCGCACCTGCCTTTGCGCAGGACTTGGCCATTACCAACGCCACCGTCGCCACGGGCGATGGCGGCGCGCCGATCGAACATGCCACGGTCGTCGTTCGCGCTGGCAAGATCGTCGCGGCCGGCGCCGGCGTTGCCGTGCCTCCCGGCGTTCCGGTGATCGACGGCACCGGCAAGTGGGTGACGCCGGGCTTGTTTTCCGCCGTCACCGACCTGGGCTTGTGGGACGTCGAGGCCGTGGACGAGAGCAACGACACGTCGGCGGACAAATCGCCCTTCAACGCGGCGCTGGATATCGCGCCCGCGCTCAACCCTTCCAGCCAGCACATCGCCATCAGTCGCGCCGGTGGTGTCACCCGCGCCAGCGTGACGCCGTTCAACGGCGGCGCGATCTTCGCCGGCCAGGGCGCGGTGATCGACCTGGGCGCAGACGCCGCGATCGTCACCAAGTCGCGCGCGTTCCAGTATGTGGAACTGGGCGAGGCTGGTGGACGCCTTGCCGGCGGAAGCCGCGTTGCAGCCCAGCTTGTGCTGCGCAATGCGCTGCGCGAGGCGCGCGAAGTGGCGGCGCTGCCGGCAGGCGCCCTGCGGCAGGGTGACGTCCTGCTGACCCGCGAGGACGCGCGCGCGCTCGCCAAGGTGATCGACGGCACTCAGCCGCTGTATGTGGGAGTAGACCGCGCGTCCGACATCCGCAGTGTGCTGGCGCTCAAGGCCGAGTTTCCCAAGCTCGACCTCGTGCTGGTCGGCGTCACCGAAGGCTGGCTGGTCGCGCCGCAGATCGCGGCGGCGGGCGTGCCGGTCATCACCATGCCCTTGCGCGATCTGCCCGCAAGCTTCGAGCAACTCGCCGCCACCCAGTCCAACGTCGGGCGCATGAAGAAGGCCGGGGTCAAAGTCGCCATCGGCATGTTCGCCGGCATGGACCAGCCGCGCTACGCCCCGCAGCAGGCCGGCAACCTCGTGGCCCTTAACAAGATCCCGGGCGCCACCGGCTTGTCCTGGGGCGAAGCATTGGCGGCAATCACCTCGGTCCCGGCCCAGATCAGCGGCATGGGGGGCAAAGCTGGCGTCCTCGCCCCCGGCGCCGTGGGCGACGTAGTGCTGTGGGACGGCGACCCGCTCGAACTGTCCTCGATTCCGCTCGACGTGTGGATCGACGGCGTCAAGCAACCGCTCGACAACCACCAGACCCGTCTGCGCGATCGGTACAAGAGCCTGGACAAGACGTACTTGCCCAAGGCTTACGATTGGTAGGGCAGGGCGACGTGCTTCGCTAGCGCGACCGCTCCAGCCACGCCGCGATCGCTGTCTGGGCAGGCGCGGTGAACTGGAGTTGGTGGCCGAACCGATCAAAGCGCAGGAACTTACTATGGCGAGCGGCTCTCGCCATTGCTTCGCCTTGCGCGAACGGAATTACACGGTCGTTGGTCGCATGAAGCACCAGCACGGGCGCGTCGATCTTTCCGATTATTCTAAGGCTGTCGAAACGATCGCGCATCAAAGTCCGTACCGGTATCCAAGGAAAGGCGGCAGCGCCTGCATCTGGAAGGCTGGTGAAGGGCGAGACCAGCACGAGCGCAGCGGGGCGATGTTCCGCCGCCAGCCGTGTCGCCACTCCGGTTCCAAGCGAAGCGCCCATAACCACGACCTTGTCAGCGGCAACGCCGTGCGCTTCGACAAAGGCGATCGCGGCCCGGCCATCCATCGCAAGGCCGTCCTCGGTGGGCTTACCGGGGTTGCCCGCATAGCCACGATAGTCGGCCAGCAGCAGTCCGTATCCCGCCTCAGCCAAACCCTGAGTCGCGATGGCTGCGCCCGGAAGGCTGTCGCCATTGCCGTGGAAGAAAACGATCGTCGGTTTGCCGCGATGGGCCGGTCGCCAGGCTGCCGTGAGTTCCAGGCCGTCGCTGGTGTGCAGTGCAGCTCGTTCGAAGCCCGCCGGTACCACCGAAGGCCCTCGGGGTGCGGGATAGATCATCGCGCGCTGCCCTAGGTAGAGTGTCAGGACGATAACGAGGTATGTCCCGGCGATGGCCAGAAGAGTGATCTTCAGCCATCCCATGCGCTTGGCCGGACTCAGGCCCGCGCCTCGGTTACCCCGGTGCTATTGTGGCGCAGGGCTTTCAGCACGGTATCGACGATCTGCGGGGCGTTGAGGCCGGCTTCGTCGTACTGCGCCTCGGGCTTGTTCTGGTCCTGGAACACGTCAGGCAGGCGCAAGGTGCGGATCTTGAGACCAGCGTCGGTCAGGCCCTCGTCACTGGCGAGGGTGAGGACGTGGGCGCCCAGGCCGCCGATGGCGCCTTCCTCGACCGTGACGACCACTTCGTGGGTCGTCATCAGGCGGCGGATCAGGTCGGTGTCGAGCGGCTTGGCGAAGCGCAAGTCGGCGACGGTGGTGGACAGGCCCTTCGCCTCCAGCGTGTCGGCGGCTTTGAGGGCTTCGGCAAGGCGGGTGCCGAGCGAGAGGATCGCGACTTTCGAGCCTTCGCGCACGACGCGGCCCTTGCCGATCTCCAGCCGCTCGGGAACTTGGGGCAGAGGCACGCCGACGCCGTTGCCGCGGGGATAGCGGAAGGCGATCGGGCTGCTGTCATGCAGGGCGGCGGTGTGGACCATGTGGACCAGTTCCGCTTCGTCAGCAGCGGCCATGACGACCAGGTTGGGCAAAGTGGCCAGGTAGGTCACGTCGAACGAACCGGCGTGAGTCGCACCGTCCGCGCCGACAAGGCCGGCGCGGTCGATCGCGAAGCGCACCGGCAGGTTCTGGATCGCGACGTCGTGGACGACCTGATCGAACGCGCGCTGCAGGAAGGTGGAGTAGATCGCACAGAACGGGCGCATGCCTTGCGCGGCAAGGCCGGCGGCAAAGGTAACGGCGTGCTGTTCGGCAATGCCGACATCGAAGCTGCGGCCCGGAAACAAGTCTCCGAACTTGTCGAGGCCGGTGCCTGAGGGCATCGCGGCAGTGATAGCGCAGATGCGATCGTCGCGCTGCGCCTCGGCAATGAGAGCCTTGGCGAAGACGCCGGTATAGCTGGGCGGTCCGGCGGGCGATTTCGCCTGCTCGCCGGTGACGACGTTGAACTTCTGGACGCCGTGGTACTTGTCGGCGGCTTCCTCCGCCGGGACGTAGCCTTTGCCCTTTTGCGTCACGACGTGGATCAGGATCGGGCCTTCGGCGGCATCGCGCACGTTTTCCAGCACTGGCACCAGCGCTTCGAGGTCGTGGCCGTCGATCGGGCCAACGTAGTAGAAGCCCAGTTCCTCAAACAAAGTGCCGCCCATCGCCATGCCGCGGGCGAACTCGTCGGTCTTCTTGGCGGCGACGTGGAGCGGGCGGGGCAGCTTGCGGGCGAATTTGCGCGCCATTTCGCGCAGGCCCAGGAATTGGCCCGAGGACACCAGCCGCGCTAGATAGCTCGACAAACCGCCGACCGGGGGAGCGATCGACATGTCGTTGTCGTTCAGGATCACGACGAGGCGGTTGCCCGCTTCGGCTGCGTTGTTCATCGCCTCGTAAGCCATGCCGGCGCTCATCGCGCCGTCGCCGATCACGGCGATGCCGCGTCCCGGTGTGCCTTGCAGCTTGTTGGCGATGGCGAAGCCGAGCGCGGCAGAGATCGAGGTAGAGCTATGCGCCGCGCCGAACGGATCGTATTCGCTTTCGGAACGCTTGGTGAAGCCCGACAAGCCACCGCCCTGACGCAGCGTGCGAATCCGATCGCGCCGCCCGGTCAGGATCTTGTGTGGATAGGCTTGATGGCCCACGTCCCAGATCAGCCGGTCGTCCGGGGTGTTGAAGACGTAGTGGATCGCCACCGTCAGTTCGACGACGCCGAGGCCCGAGCCCAAGTGTCCCCCGGTCTGGCCGACGGCGGAAATGGTTTCCTCCCGCAGTTCGTCTGCGAGCTGACGCAATTGCGCCGGCTTCAGGCGGCGCAAGTCGGTCGGGTTCGTAACCGTATCGAGCAACGGTGTGGCCGGATTGGCATTCATCTATCGGGCCTTACACAGTTGTCGCGGGCATGTCGATTGAGACAACGGGTGCTAAACTAACAGGATGCAGGGTCTATGCAGGCGCGAAGGATTTAGGATGTCTATTCCCTTGCGACGGGTTCGCGGCGATTAATCCTGAAGTGCCGCAGCATCTTCAACTGCACTGGGCACAGATGCCGCGCAATTCCACTACCGGGCGAATGTCTGCAAAGCCCGCGCCCTTGGCTGCAGCGACGAGAGCGCCGGTGAGCTTATCATCGTCGATGTGTACGGCCTGGCCGCAACTGTCGCAGATGAGGAAGATGCAGTCATGCAGGCAGCCGGGGTGGCTGTTGGCGATATAGGCGTTGGCGCTCTCGACCCGTCGCGCCAGGTTGGTCCGCACGAACACGTCGAGGATGCGATAGACGCTGTTGGGGGCGACCCGCCGGGCCCGCGCTGCTGAGACGCTTTCGGCCAAGTCGTAGGCGGAGGCGGGGCGATCGCGTTCGGCCAATGCGGCGAACACGTCGGCGCGCATATCGGTCCATTGCTCGCCCGCATCGACCAGCGCGCGGTGCGCGGCCTTTATCAGGCTTTCGCCGCTGTGCTCGTTATGACCGTGAGCGGCTTCGCAGTGGTCGTGCAGGGCATCGTGATCGTGTTTGGACATGCCGGCAATATGGGCGTTGCCGCGCGCCGGCGCAATCGGGCCTGCACAACGTCAGGTCAGCGCGTCGTTTCCGCCTGCGCTGCTGGGACGATGCTTTCCGACAGAGGATGATGCGAACCCAGTCCAAGCACTGCCGCCACCAGCAAGGCGCCGCCGCCGAAGCCGAGGGCGAAGAAGCGGTAGAAGTCGGCTTTGAAAAGTCCCATCGGTCAATCCGGTACGTTGCTGGCAGTTCGTTGCGAAGCGCCGTTGTGCCGATTTTGTGTGAGCGTCGAGTGAACAACGCATAAAAGTACGCACATCAACGACAAGCCGTTTTAAGAATGCGGCCAATTGAATTGACGAATGGGAACTCGTCGCAAAATGTCGCAATTAATGGCGGAAATGGCGCATTCCGGTGAAGACCATCGCGAGGCCGGCCTCGTTCGCGGCGGCGATCACCTCGTCGTCGCGAATCGAGCCGCCGGGTTGGATCACGGCCGTCGCGCCTGCTTCGGCCGCTGCCAGCAAACCATCGGCGAAGGGGAAGAATGCGTCGGAAGCGACTGCCGACCCCACCGTGCGTGCTTGCGCCCAGCCAAACTTCTCTGCCGATTCGGCGGCCTTCATCGCGGCGATGCGTGAGCTGTCGCGGCGGTTCATCTGGCCCGCGCCGATGCCGGCGGTCACGCCGTCCTTGGCATAGACGATAGCGTTCGACTTGACGTGGCGCGCCACGGTCCAGGCGAACAAGCAGTCGGTCAGTTCCTGATCGGTCGGCGCGCGTTCGGTAACGACCTTGAGGTCATCGAGGCCGATTGCGCCCGAATCGCGGCCTTGCACCAGCAGTCCGCCGGTGATCGGCTTGACGGTCAGGCCGGCGCGACGCGGATTGGGAAGTTCGCCGGTCAGCAACAAACGCAGGTTCTTCTTCTTGGCGAAGAACGCGCGGGCTTCCTCGTCCGCATCGGGGGCGACGACGACTTCGGTAAAGATGCGGCAGATCGCTTCGGCGGTCGGCCCGTCGAGCACCTGGTTGACCGCAACGATGCCGCCGAAGGCCGAAACGTCGTCACACTCCAGCGCGCCGTGCCAGGCATCGAGCAAAGTGTCGGCCTGGGCAACGCCGCAAGGGTTCGCATGCTTGACGATGACCACTGCCGGTTTGGCGCCCTTGAACTCGGCAACCAGTTCGAACGCGGCGTCGGCATCGTTGTAGTTGTTGTAGGACAATTCCTTGCCCTGCACTTGTTCAGCCTGGGCCAGACCCTTGGTGAAGGGGCCTGCCGGGGTGTAGAGCGCCGCCTTCTGGTGCGGGTTCTCGCCATAGCGCAGTTCGGTGGTCAGGCGGCCGTTGACGGCGAGCATTTCGGGGAACTGAACGCCCTGGTCGGCAAAGGCGAACCACTGCGAGATCATTGAATCGTAGGCGGCGGTCTGCGCAAAGGCGCGCGCGGCCATCAGCTTGCGGAACGCAAGGGTGGTCGCGCCGTCGGTGGCGTCCAGCTCGGCCAGCAGGCCCGCATAGTCAGCGGGATCGGTGACGATGGTGACGTAGGCATGGTTCTTGGCGGCCGAGCGCACCATGGATGGGCCGCCGATGTCGATGTTCTCGATCACGGTGTCGCGGTCCGCGCCCTTGGCGACGGTCGCCTCGAAGGGGTAGAGGTTGACCACGACGAGGTCGATCGCACCGATCGCGTGCTCTTCCATCGCGGCGGCGTGTTCAGGATTGTCGCGCACCGCCAGCAGGCCGCCGTGGACGGTGGGATGCAGCGTCTTGACGCGACCGTCCATCATCTCGGGAAAGCCAGTAAGCTCGGACACGTCCTTCACCGTCAGCCCCGCATCGCGCAGCGTCTTGGCGGTGCCGCCGGTGGAGACCAGCTCCACCCCGCGCGCATCCAACACCTTGCCCAGTTCGACCAGGCCGGTCTTGTCGGAAACCGAGAGCAACGCACGGCGGATTTGGACGGTGTCGGTCATGGCGGGCCTCGGGCTTTCGTGAAGGAGCGTCGTTTGCGCGCGCCCTTAGGCCGGGAGCAGGATCGGGGCAAGTGCGGCAGGCCGGTTAGGCCCCCGCCACTCGCGCGGCCTGCTCAGTTCATCTTCTTGAGCACCCAGCCGAAGTTCCCGCCCCCGCGTGAGAGCAGGCCCTGGATGACGATCTGCTGCGTCGCCTGCGGGCGGCCTTGGCCATCGACCCACAGCGAATCCTCGACCGTCACTTCGCTGCCTTCGCCATTGGTGCCTGAGCGGAACTGCCAGAACGATCCATCCGGCAGCGCCAGGCCAGCGCCCTGACCGTCCGCAGTCAGCGAGACATCGACATCGGGTCCGAGGTGGAAGCGGATGGCGAAGCTCACTTTGCCGCGCTTGCCCTTGCGACCGGCGGGCACCAGCAAGTCCTCTCCGCGCAGCTCGCTGCCATCGTCGCGCAGGATCAGGATGCGCTGATGGGTCAGGCCATAGCGGCTGACATAGCCATTGTGATTGCCTTCGAGGCGGGTGGCGACGCGGCCATTGTCTTGCGGCAGCGTCTTGCGATCGACCGCTACTTCGTTGACGCCCGATCCGATGCCGCCGTTGAGGAGGATCGCGGTGGAGTTGGCATCGTCGAGGGTCAGGGTCGAATGGGCGGCAGTGGCGCGCAAGCCTTGCTCCAGCCGGATTGGCACGATCCCGCCAGCGGCTGCCGCGCCTCCGCAGTTGACGACCAGGCGGTGGACCCCGTGGGAAAGCTCGAACGCAAGGGTGGAGGCGCAGCCACAGCGGGCCTGCGCGGGCATCGGCGGTGGTGCTGCGTCAAACTGAAGGATGGACTTGTGTGCGACGACGCGTTGGTAACCCCACTGGCGCACGTCGCGTAAAGGTCGCGTGCGCACGCCGCTGGCTTTCACCAGCGCATCGAGTTCAGTGGCTTCGACCGCCCAACCGCCCTGCCACGATCCCAAACCGCCATCGCCGTGAACCAGCGCCAGCAGCGGCGGGAGGAGCAGCTCGACCACACGCTCGCAGGCGGGGGGCGGATCTCGTCGGGTGGCTTGGTAGCAATTACGCAAGCGTACCAGCAGCGCGATGGCTTCCATCTGCGCCAGGGGGCTGCGTGAAAGCACGCCGCCATCGTCACCCACCAACTCGCCCAGCGCGCGCAGCAATCCGGCCTCACCATAAAGGCGACGGGGCCGGCCTTCCGCCAGCAGTAGCCCGGCCGCGATGATGCCGCACCAGCCTGCTACTTCGGCAAGCCGGTCTTCTGCCCGACCGACATGGCGATCCAGCCAGCGTGCGGTGTCGTTGATGTGGGCCAGGGTCCGGGTGCGGACGGATTTCTCCCCTGCGAGCACCAATGGGGCATGGACCAGCCAGGCCATCAGTCGCATCCCGGCGTTGCCCAGGCTCCAGGCTGGGCCCTTGCCGGGCCTGGAAGGCAGCTTGGGGTTCGCTTGCAGCCAGGCGAGCAAAATGCGCTCGGCCACGGGCGCACCTTGCTCGCGCGGGGCGCAGGCTTCCAAGTCGGACAGCCAGGCAAACGAATGGACCAACTTTTCTAGCGGCGGTGTCAAACGCGCCGCGCCGGAATAGTCCACTTGCGCCACCGGCGTCCGAGATCCGTGGACCAGGAAATGCCCGGCGCGAATGGCAGTGCCGGCAGTCCGATTTCCCGGCAGGGTGTTGTTGACCGTCGCCAGCAGCCGAGTGCGCGACTTCTTGCCCATCGGCGCGCTCAACATCGAGCCGGGAATACCGACTCTATAGGCCAAGCGGATCAGCCGCTCGCCGGTACTGACGGATGGCGGAGAGAAATCCACAAGTGCCAGAGCACGCCCTGGCTCGATTATCCCCGGCTCGCTGGAACTGCGATCATCCCGGTCAAGGGCGAGCGGTGCGATCGTCGCGGGGTCGTTCGCCCCTGAGGGTTGTGGTCCGCTCGCGCTGTGATCCAATACGCCCTCCTCGGCCATCTTCCCTGGCGAAACCGCCCGGACCCCACTCCGGTTGCCGGCCATCGCCACGGGGCGGGAGCCGGCGCTCATGGTCAGGTCAGACCCTTCAGTGTCCTGATGTTGGCAGCATAAGCGGAAGGGCCGCCCCGGAACGTGGCTGAACCCGCCACCAGCACGTCGGCACCGGCGGAAACGCACAAGGGTGCAGTGGTGGCATCGACGCCGCCATCCACTTCCAGCCGGATGTCGCGACCGGACTTGTCGATCATCTTGCGGACTGCCTCAATCTTGCGCAATTGGCTGGAAATGAAGCTCTGCCCGCCAAAGCCGGGGTTCACACTCATGATAAGAACCAGATCGATATCGTCGATCAAATAGTCCAGCATCTTGGCTGGGGTGGCTGGGTTGAGGGAGATGCCGGCCAGCTTGCCCAATCCCTTGATCGTCTGCACCGTGCGGTGAACGTGGGGGCCTGCTTCGGGGTGGACGGTGATGATGTCCGCCCCTGCTTCAGCAAATGCCGAGATGAAACTATCGACTGGCGAGATCATCAAATGGACGTCGAATACTTTGGTAGTGTGCGGGCGCAGCGCCTTGACCACCGCCGGACCGATCGTGATGTTCGGCACGAAATGACCGTCCATTACGTCAACGTGGATCCAGTCCGCCCCGGCCTCGTCGATGGCGCGTACCTCTTCGCCCAGTCGCGCGAAATCGGCGGACAGAATGGAGGGAGAAATCAGCGGAATGGTCATGGAGGTAAATCGTTCGGGCTAAGGAGGGAATGGTACGGATAGGCTACCAGATGTGGGGTAACAAGCGCGTAGGGGGGCTTTGTCCACCTGCATGCTGTGAACAAACGCCTGAACGTGAAAATCGCACAGTTCACTGACGGTTCAGTGCGGAAAGCTTAATGCTGATAGGCATGAACGAAATGCAGCCGATCGCGCCTGCCGAGGCGCCATCATCGAACGTGGCGCTTATACCGCCGACCCTCTACACGGATGCCGGATGACCAAAACCAGTTCCACGGGATCGATGGCCGTTATCGGTCGCACTTCCACCGCAATCGCCCTAGCCGCGTTGGTCGGCTTATCCGCCCCTAGTCCAGTCTTGGCGCAGTATCGCGATGAAATCCACAATGACCTCGGCAAGTGCACCAGAGGAGAGGGGCCAGCGCTCCTGGTAACGCTTGATGGTATAAAATCCTCGCAAGGGAACTTGCGCATCCAGACCTACCGGGCCACCGCGGCAGACTGGCTTGCCAAGGGCCGTTGGCTTTCTCGAGTACAGGTTCCAGCCAAGGCTGGGCGGATGACCTTTTGCCTGCCGCTGCCTGGACCCGGCGTCTACGGCGTGGCTGCCCGGCATGACGTGAACGGCAGTGGCAAGACCGACATCAGCACCGATGGCGGGGGCATGTCGAACAACCCTTCGATCAACATCTTCAATTTGGGCAAGCCAAGCTACACCAAAGTCGGGGTTGAAGTGGGCAGTGGCGTGAAGGCCATCCACATCGACGTCCGGTATCTGTAACCGCCGGTATCTGTAACGAGGGTCAGGCGGCGGTGGGTGGTTCCAGTAAAGCCCGAACATCGATCAGGTCCTGCACTTTGTCGACGTCCACCGCTGCGAGGCCATCTCGCGCGGCTACTAGGCTGGCGCTGATGCCGATCTTGCGGCCCAGCCGCGCGATCGCTTCTGCCAAGGTCAGGCGGCCCAGCGCATAGTGGGCCAACATGCTCAGCCCCAGCCGCGCGGCGATGCGCCAGGGGCGTTTGCGGTCGGCCTCCACCATCTTCCAAGTCTCGATTGCCGCACCGGCTTGGGTGGTTGCCAGCAGGAACAGGTTGCAGCCTGACCACTGCCCGTCGGCAAAGCGCAAGTACGTCCGGCGGCTGCCCGGCAGTGCGGCTTCGATCGCGTCGCGGCGGGCGAGCAGGATGGCGACATCGCTGGTGTCCGGTGTGTCGCGCAGGAAGTCGCGCACCCATTCGGGCCGCAGCAATGCGTGGTCCGCCGTGGTGACGAGCATCGGCGCCCCCAACGTCTCCAGCGCGATCGCCACGCTGGCGCTGGGGCCGGCGCCGGTCGGCAACACTTCGCAGCCCAGTGTTTGGGCGAGTGCCATGACCGCTGGGTCATTGGCGGAAACGGCGATCCGGGCTATCCCGGCCTCGCGCAAGGCTGCTACGACACGGCCCAGCATGGGTTGCCCATGGATCTCGATGAGCGCCTTGTGGCTCACTCCTTCGGCCATCGCAAATGGGTCTGGCGCGCCCGCTCGGGAACCGGCGAGGATGAGGACGGACACGGCGGTCATGTACGGGCCTTTCGCGAACGCCAGACGTGCCAAAGCACCCCCGGCGCAGCCAGCACGGGGTGGCGCTCGCGCCAGGGTGTGATCGCGACGGGTACGCCGGTATGTCGCTCGATCTTCCACGCCGCATAGCGCGCGGCACCTTCGAACGTCGTCGAAGCCTTGAGCAGCCGCAGGACGTTGTAGGGCTTGCCGAGCCGCTGGCGGCGCTTCCACCAGTTTTGCGTGGCCGCGCGCATGCGGGGTTCCATCTGCGGATGGATCACCCCCGTCTCGGCGCGGGTGAAGGGAATGCCGTCGGCCAGCAGCGCCAGCGGCAGCAAGCCATCGAAATGATCGCGGTTCACCGCTAGGATCGAATCCTCGCGTCCAGCCTTCTCGACACGAAATTCAGCGGCGTAAGTGGCGCGGAACAGCGTGCGCCAGTAATCCTCCGGCGTGCCGACGACCGGCCCCAGCGCCACCGCGAGCCTGGCGGCGGTGCGGGCGGCGCCGGCGACGGCTGGTGTGATCGCCCTGCTTGCGTCTTCGTCGCGCGCCCAAGCTAGCGCGCTCGGCTGTACGAAGCGCGCCCAGATCGTGGTGTCCACTAGTTCGCCGGCAGCGGCGGCGCGGAAGGTATTCAGCGCCATCGTCGCCACTTTGGCGCGCAGTATCACGCTGGTCCCCGGTGGCGTCCATTCGTGATAACTGACGCGCGGCCAGATGCGGTCGATCTGCGCCCCCGGAAGTAGTACGTAGAAATCGAGTACGCCTTCGAGCGCACCAGTGCGTAAATTCGAGCCGTAGAACAGGACTGCCAGAGCGCCTGCTTCACGCCCGAGCTTTTCCGCAAAGGCGCGCACTTCGAATACCACCGCGCGGCCAAGCGCGGTGGCCAGGCGCGTTTCCAGCGTTTCGGGAGCTAGCATGTCGGGGATTGGTCTTGGCGCATACCGCCTGATCCGGGTTTCGCCGCGCTCGTTCAAGAGGGTACAGCGTCGTTCGATCGGAAAATTGCGCTCAGGGCACGACGAAGGTGATCTGCGGTCCTTCATCCAGCACGTAGCGACCGGCCGGGAATGCCTCACCATCGAGGATGAACGTCCCGCCGATGTCGAGGTTGATCTCGCTCGCCTGAAAGCGCTGGGCGCCGTGGCTGGCAAGCAGACGGTTGTGAAACCCGAACATCATCGCCGGCAGCAGCGCGATCACCCACCGCACCGGCCAGTCGATCACGGCCAGCTTAAGGCCGGGCGCAGGGTTGCGACCGAAAGGCTTTGCTCCGAGCGGAAAGCGCTCAAACGTGGTGGCGATCGTCAGGTAGCGTTCGTCGTCCCGGCCAGGGCCATGGTATGGCAAAGGGCGACCGCTGCGCCGATCGACAATCCGAGTGGGCGTACTCTTGCGCCAGGGATTACCAGCGCGACCGAATAGGCTTTGCAGCATGGTCCATAGAATAGCCAGACCCACGGCAAAGCTGTTGAAAGCACCGCGACGGTGGGCTTCCTGACCGGCTTCGGTCGCGATCGAGAAGGCGCCGGTGCCCAGGACGAACCCTTGCAGGCAACGGTTGGCGTCATCTGCGGCCGTCACGCGCAGTGGACGGCGTGCGATCGTCCCGCCTTTTTGCACGGCAGCCATCGCCTCGGCCAGAGACCAATGGTTGGGTAAACCCAGATCGACTGCCAGCGCGTTGGTCTTGCCCTTGGGCAGGACGATGAACGTAGGCCAATGCTCGCCGAAGATGTCGGCTCCACACGACAAGACGTCACGCACGGTGCCGTCGCCGCCATCGACCACGATGTAGTCCACTCCGCGCCGCGCGAACTCGGCCAGCACATCGTACAAATCTTCGCGGGTGCGCGGCGTTTCGGTAAGAATGTTGGAGCAATCCGCCATCTCGGGCGCGACGCCCTTGTTGCGATGACTGCGCGGATTGCGGACGATGCCGACCAGCGGCACGGCGCGGCCACGACGAACCGGCGTGGCCGGCGTTTCGCTTTGGCGGCTGCGCTCACCGAAGATCGGCAGCGTCTCGAACGGGTACGTCTTTCCGGACACGGGCACCTATGTAGGGTGATGCCGCCAAGAAATCACGCGAAAGGTGCAGGTGACACATAAAAGTTACAGAAATGTGGCGTTTGTATCGATGGTGGGATATTTGTCGCTATACATTTCAGTTCCTCACTACCCGTTTCACGTGATTGCCAGCACGGACCGGACCGCTTAGGGCGCCTGAATGGTGGATAAAGTCCAATCGCTGCCGGTCGTGACGGTCGGCAACAATCCCATTCAGCTCTGGGGCCTTTCCCCCGCAACGCGAGTCGATCGCATTGCGCGCGCCAATGGCCTGTCGTCGCAGGACACTGTGCCGGACGGACCAGCAATTCTCTCGAGCGCGGCCCATGCTTGGGATCCGGCGTGGTTCCGCCATGTCCTCACCCAGCCCGGCATGGTGCTGACGCTGGCTGGGGTGCCTGCTCTGGCGTATGCGCGTGACGGTGCGCAAGCCCGGGCGATCGCGAGTGCCATGGCCGCTGGCGTCCCGCTCGGGTCGCACCAAGGCCTCGCCATCGTCGCCTACGAGGACGGGCCGACGATCGAGAACAAGCAACTCCGAAAGCGCGAGACGCCGTTCCTGATGACGCTTGAGGCCGACAGCGTGCGCGCCATCGAACGGGCCAGCTATTTCGGTGCTTACAAAGGCGTGACCGACGTTCTCACCAAGTACTTGTGGCCCGAATGGGCGCTGGTGTTGACCCGCGTGTGCGCCCGATGGGGCGTGACGCCCAATATGGTGACGGCGGTTGGCGCGGCGTTCTGCGTCATCGCCACGGTTTTGTTCGCTTACGGCTACTACTGGTTCGGCATGGCGGCAGGGCTGGTGTTCATGGTGCTCGACACCGTGGACGGTAAGCTGGCACGCTGCACCATCACTTCATCCGCCTGGGGCAACGTGTTCGACCACGGCATGGACCTGGTGCATCCCCCGTTCTGGTGGTGGTTCTGGGCAACCGGCCTTGCCAGTTGGGGTCTCGCCTTCGACGAAGCGACGTTCTGGTGGGTCCAAGGCGTGATCCAGATCGGCTACTGGGTCCAGCGGCTGATTGAGGGTGTGTTCATGCGCCAGAACGGGATGATGCACATCCACGTGTGGCGCCGCTTCGACAGCCAGTTCCGGCTCATCACTGCACGCCGCAACCCGAACATGGTGATCCTGTTCGTCGGCACGGCGTTCTCCCGCCCTGACCTTGGCTTGATCGCGGTCGCCTGGTGGACGGCGGTGTCCTGCCTAGTCCACACGGTTCGACTGGTGCAGGCCTGGATCGTTCGCGCGCGCGGTGTCACGATCACATCCTGGCTGTCCGAGGACTGACATGAACGACACGATCAAGAAGTTCGGCTTCCCCCAGACCCTCGTTGCGGAGTTTGCGCATTGGGTGGTGTTGGCCCGGCCCGCACAGCCGACGCTGGGCGCGCTGGTGCTGGTCGCCAAGAGCGAGGCCACGGCCTTCGGCGATCTGCCCGCGCAAGCTCACGCGGAATTGAAGCAAGTCACCGCCGCGATCGAGAGTGCGCTGGGCGCTGCGGTGGACTACGCCCGGCTCAACTACCTGATGCTGATGATGGTGGACCCGCACGTCCACTTCCACGTCATCCCCCGCTACGAAGGCGCGCGCGAATGGCCCAAAGACGCCGCGAACGCGCGTGAGTTCATCGACGTGGGTTGGCCCAAAGTGCCAGACCTCGGCCATGCGGTAGCGCTGGAAGGCGAAGAACTGGACGCTTTGGTGGACTGGCTGAAAGGCTACTTCGCGTAGCCACGTGAAAACCGGGGGCGGTCTCTCGCCCCCGGCCCGAAATCATTTCTCGTCTTGCAGGCCGATGCATTGTTTCCAGATGCCACCAATCGTGCCGAACTGTTTGCGGTATTCGACCCGGCTGCCGGTGTCTTCCTTGAAGACCGAAAACGCCAATGAAACGCCGCCATAGCCGTTCTTGATCAGCACTACCTTCGAGCCGTCATCCCGTTCCATCGGCGAGGTGTTGTTCTTGTTGGCGAGACAGAACGCCACTTCATTCTGGCTCTTGGCCGAATGGAACACCTCGGTCGGCTCTTTGCTAAGCACCTTTTGGGTCGATGCGCAGCCGGCAAGCGAAAGCCCCGCAAAGACTGCGGCAGATACGACAATTTTCATGGTCCCCCCATGTTGTTAACCGCGCACCCCCCGCGCGCGGCGATGGCCTAGTGCCATCTGAATTTAAGCGCGACAATATCTAAAGTTGGCAGGCCTCTATCGTCAAACCCACGTGTCGGTCAGCTTCGTCGCGATCTCTATGTCGTTTAGGAAATCGACCTCTGCCCACTCCATGCCCTCGATCGATACCGTGCCGACTTGACCGGTGGGCGCGATCGAATCGATGACCTTGAGATACCAATGCTGCACGCCTTCCGGGGTGCGCATGGCTTGGCGGACAGTTTCGCGGAACAAGTCGGCGCCTTGTCCCCGGAAAGCCAGGAAGCCGATCGATTCGGCGTTGGACTGGGCCGCGGTCAGCGTCTTGCCGATATGGACCAGGCGACCGTCGGCGGTTCGCTCCACCTTCATGTCGTCGCTGTCGTAGCCATTGGCTTTCACATCGACGGTCACCGCGACCGGCCAGGGATTGTCTTCCTGGACGCGGGCGACGATGTCCTCGGACACCAGCGTATCGCCGTTGAGGATCAGGAAGTCGCCGTGCATCGCCTCGCGTGCGATCCAGCAGGAGCCCAGGTTATCGGCCACCTTGAAGAACGGATTGAACCGCACCGTGATTTCCACGCGCGGATCGTGGATGGCGTTCAAGTGCTCTTCCAGCATGTCGGTCATGAAGCCGGTGACGACGTCGATCCGCCTTACCCCGCCGCGCGCCAGCATCTCAATCTGCCATTCGATCAGCGACCGGCCCGAAAAGTCGATGAGGCATTTTGGACGCTCGGCGGTCAACGGCAATAGGCGGGAGCCCTGCCCGGCGCTCAGGAGAATGGCGTGTTCGATCATGGTTCAGGTTGCTCTGCCTAGGGGAAGCTTGCGGCATCTATCCCTTGGAACGGAAAAGGGAAAGCTCCGGCGGCGAGCGGCTCTCTTTCGCGCTTGGCGTATCATAGCGCATCCATGCCCTTGCAACTCCCGATCCCCTCGTCCAAATGCTCCGCGATGTCCGCCAAACGCGACCGCCGGGAGAGCGCTACTCCCATTGGGCGGATTATTCAGAACACGGCCTGGCTGCTTGGCGGCAAGGGCTTTGGCGCGATTTGCGGGCTTGCCTATCTCGCGATCCTTACCCGCACCCTGGGCTTGAAGGACTTCGGCCACTTTTCGCTGATCTTTGGCACCGCGCAGGCGTTGATCGCGTTCGCCGGCTTCCAGACTTGGCGGGTGGTCGTACGGTATGGCTCGGAACATGTGCACCAGCAGGATTGGGGGAAGTTCGGCCGGCTTGGCATGCTGTGCGGTATGCTCGATGCGGTGGGGGCGGTGATCGGCTGCGTGGTGGCAGGCGTGGTGATCTACGGCTTCGCGCATGTGCTGGAGCTCAACCCTGAGTACATCGACACCGCCTTCCTGTTCTGCTGCGCTTCGCTATGGGCGCTGGTTTCGGCGCCGACCGGGATCGTGCGGGCGCTGCACCGGTTCGACACTGCGGTCTATGTCGAAGCGATCGTGCCGGTGGGGCGGCTGCTCGCGGCGTTGGCGATCTGGATGATTGGCCCCACGGTGGGCCGGTTTCTGGGGGCTTGGGCGGCGATCGATATTCTCGAATCGGTGCTCTACTGGATCACGGCTCGGCGGTTGTGCCCGCAGGCCGTGCGCTTGGCGAACCTGGGCAAGTGGCGGCAAGCGCTGGACGAGAATCCCGGCCTCGGGCGCTTCTTCGTGGTCACTTACGTGGGCGCCAGCATCGATGCGGCCACAAAGAACGGCCCGCTACTGGTCGTGGGCGGCCTCGTTGGAACCAAGGCTGCGGGTCTCTACCGCTTGGCATCGCAGCTTTCGCAGGCGCTGAGCAAGCTTTCCACGCTGCTGACGCGGTCGGTCTATGCCGAAGTTGCGCGGGTGCGTGTGGCCTCCGAGGCGGCGGAGTTTCGCAAGCTGGCATTACAGACCAGCCTGATCGCGGGCGGCGCCGGGCTGGTGGTCGTCGGCATCGCGCTGGTGGCCGGCGAGCAGCTACTGGCGCTGATCGGCGGCTCGGCGTTCGAGCGCGGTGCCTCAATCCTGGTGCCGCTGGCGATCGCGGCCAGCTTCGATCTGGCCAGCGTGGCGTTCGAGCCCGTGTTGCACTCCACCGGCCGCGCGCGCTTGTCCTTGATCGCGCGCCTGATCGCGCTGGCGGGGATGGGCATCGGCCTGGTGCTGTTCATTCCCACACGGGGCCCGAGCGGGGTCGCCTGGGCCGTGGCGCTGGGCGGGGCGGTGTCGTACCTAGCCATGGGCGTCATGGCCTGGCGCACGCTGCAGAAGGTGGAGCGCGAAGAAAGCGTCGGCTCGACCAGCCCGGCAGGCTCGACAGGAGACTGAGCGCGGCTATCATGCCGCGATGTCTTCCCAGTCTGCCATTCTTGTAGCCCACGCCGCCTCGCTTATCGACCGCATCATCGCGCTTCGCCGTTCGATCCATGCTGAGCCGGAGATAGGGCTCCAAACCCCCAAGACGCGGGACAAGATCCGCGATGCATTGGCCCACCTCCCACTC
Source organism: Novosphingobium sp. Rr 2-17 (assembly GCF_000272475.1). Lineage (GTDB taxonomy): Bacteria > Pseudomonadota > Alphaproteobacteria > Sphingomonadales > Sphingomonadaceae > Novosphingobium. The sequence goes on along the minus strand of NZ_AKFJ01000083.1, from coordinate 106,229 downwards.
GACTGGCAGGAGGGGCCATCGACCACCGGCCTCGTCGCCACCCTCCGAGGTCGCGCTGGCAGTCAAGAATCTCGCCGCGTGCTGCTGCGCGGAGATACAGACGCGCTGCCGATGCCCGAGGAAACCGGCCTCGATTTCGCCTCCACCATTCCGGGCGTGATGCATGCTTGCGGGCACGACACGCACGTTGCGATGTTGGTCGGCGCCGCGGAAATCCTGGCGGCGCAGGCAGATAGCTTTGCCGGCGAAGTGCGCTTCATGTTCCAGCCTGGCGAGGAAGGCTATCACGGCGCCCGCTTCATGCTGGACGATGGCTTGCTGGGCGGGGTCGGCACCGGGCGTTCGCTGCCCGACGCGGCCTTTGCCTTGCACATCATGCCCAATGCGCCGCACGGCGTGATCGGCGGGCGGGCTGGGGCTTTGCTGGCCGCTGCCGATCAGTTGCAGATCACCGTGACCGGGCGCGGCGGCCATGCCTCGATGCCGCACCAGACCATGGACCCGGTGCCGATCGCGTGCGAGATCGTGGCGGCGCTGCAGACCATGGTGGCGCGGCGGTTCAGCGTGTTCGATCCGGTGGTGGTGACGATCGCCAAGATCGAGGCGGGCACTGCGCACAACGTTATCCCCGATACGGCCAGGCTCACCGGCACCATGCGGACGCTGTCGGCGGCCAATCGCGCGCGGCTGAAACGCGAAATTCCCGTGCTTGCTCAAGGGATTGCGGGCGCGCATGGGTTGAACGCCGAGGTGGAGATCCTCGAAGGATTCCCGGTCACCTTGTGCGATCCCGGCGCGGTGGATTTCGGCGAACGGGTGGCGGGCGATCTCTTCGGCGAGGCGGCGTTTCAGCGCTTGGCGGACCCGATCATGGGCGCCGAAGACTTCGCCTATGTCCTTGAAAAGATACCCGGAGCGATGTTCTTTCTGGGGGTGGCACACGAAGGGGTGGACTGGCAGCAGTGCTGCGGAATCCACTCCACCAGGATGATGGTGGACGAAAGCGTCATGCCGCGCGGCGCTGCCTACCTGGCTGGCCTGGCGACGCAGTTCCTGGCGCGGGGTTGGAAATAAGGTGCGCTTAAGGTGTCGATAAGGCGCGGTTAAGCCGTCAGAACCCGGCGCGGACGTCTTCCCACTCGGGATGGCGCTGGAAAGCGACCACGACATAGCTGCACACCGGGCCGATTTTGAAATCGTGCTCGCGCGCGTCCGCCACCATTGCCTCGACCAGCCGCATCGCCACCCCGCGCCCGCCGATCGCCTCGGGGACCAGGGTATGTTCGGCATAGCGGACGCCGCCGCGTTCGGTCCAGGTGAGGCGACCGATCTGGTCGCTGCCGGCGACGTGGGCCTGGTATTCGCCCTTGGCGCTGCTTTCCTGCTTGGTGATCGTAACGCCGACCATGACGGCTGCCTCTCTCTATACTTGACGGCATGATTGCCGCTCGACAGGGCATATGGCCATGCAGTTCAACTCCGACAATGCCGCCGCCGTCCATCCTGCGGTGTGGCAGGCGATGATCGCCGCCGATGCCGCCGATATGCCCTACGACGGCGACGGACTGAGCCGCGAGCTGGACGCGCGGTTCACCCAAGTGCTGGGCCGCGAGTGCGCGGTGCTGTGGGTGGCGACCGGCACGGCGGCGAACTGCTTGGCGCTGGCCGCGTTCGTGCCGCCGCACGGGGCGGTCGTTTGCCACCGCGAGGCGCATATCGAGGGCGACGAAGGCGGCGCACCCGGTTTCTACCTCCACGGCGCCAAGCTGATCCTGGCGGACGGGCACAGCGCCAAGGTTTCGCCCGAGACGCTGGCCGCCGTGATCGATCCGATCCGCCCTGACGTGCATCAGGTGCAGCCGCACGCGATCTCGATCACCCAGACCAGCGAGTACGGCTGCACCTACCGGCCGGACGAGCTGGCCGCGATCGCCGGCTTTGCGCAAGAGCGCCGCCTCAAGCTGCATATGGACGGCGCTCGCTTCGCCAATGCGGTGGCGTTCCTCGATTGCGCGCCGGGCGAGGCTTGCGCCGGCGTCGATGCCCTCAGCTTCGGCTTCGTCAAGAACGGGGGCCTCAGCGCCGAGGCGATCGTGTTCTTCGATCCCGAGGCGGCTGCCCCGATCCGCTATCGCCGCAAGCGCGCCGGGCATCTGCAATCGAAGGGCCGCTTCCTGTCCGCCCAGATCCTGGCGATGCTGGAGGGGGACTTGTGGCTGGCCAACGCTCGCCACGCCAATGCCGCCGCTGCCGAACTGGCAAAGGCCGCGCCGGACCGCCTGCTCCACCCGGTGGAGGGCAACGAAGTGTTCCTGTGCTGCACCGCAGCCGAGCGCGAAGCCCTGCGCGCCCACGGTTTCAGGTTCTACGACTGGGGCGCCGATGCCGCGCGTTTCGTCACTGCCTGGGACGCGCGCGAGGATCACGTCACGGCGCTGGCCCGCGCCGTCGCCGGACTATGAGCGAAACCCAAGCCCAAAACCAAATCCAGCCTCAGGCAACCGATTCGCTGCTGCGCCCAGCCGTGGCGCTGCCGTTCCTTCTGGTCTGCCTGATCTGGGGATCGACCTGGTGGGTCATCACCGGGCAGATCGGCGAGGTTCCCGCCAGTTGGTCGGTCGCGTGGCGCTTCGTGTTGGCGACGCCGGCGATGTTCGTGGTCGCGCTCGCCATGCGGCGCAGCTTGCGGATCGGCGCCGATGGCCATCGCCTGGCCTTCCTGGTCGGCGCCACCCAGTTTTGCGGCAATTACAACTTCGTCTATCGCGCCGAAATGCACCTGACGTCCGGGATCGTTGCGGTGATGATCTCGCTGCTGCTGGTGCCCAACGCGGTGCTGGCGCGGCTGTTGCTGGGCCAGCCGATTACTCGGCGCTTCGTGTGCGGAAGCGCCATTGCCATCGCCGGCATTGCGTTGCTGTTGGCGCACGAGGCGCAGGGCGGGGGGATCGGCGCTGGTGACATGGGCAGCATCGGGGGCGGCGGCAGCAACAAGGTTGCGCTCGGCATCCTGTTCGCGCTGATCGCGATGCTGTGCGCGTCGGTGTCCAACGTGGTTCAGGCCAACGAGGTGGGTCGGCGGCTACCGATGGTCAGCCTGCTGGCCTGGGCGATGCTGTACGGCACCGCGTGCGACGTGGCAGTGGCCTGGGTCACCGCCGGCCCACCGATCCTGCCGACCAGCACGACATACTGGCTGGGCACCGGCTATCTCGCCCTGTTCGGCTCGGTGGTGACGTTCCCGCTGTACTACACCCTCATCCGCCAACTGGGCGCCGGGCGCGCGGGCTACAACGGGGTGGCGGTGGTCGTCATCGCCATGCTGTTTTCCACGGTGCTGGAAGGTTACCGCTGGTCGGCGCTGGCGGTTGCCGGGGCCATGCTGGCGACGGTGGGCCTGGTGGTGGCGCTCAGCGCGCGCAAGCCTTCGGCATAAGTGGGATAGCGCGGGCGCCAGCCCAGCATGCGCTTGGCCTTGCCGTTGGCGACGCGGCGGTTCTCGGCATAGAACCCGCGCGCCATCGGCGATAAGTCCGCCTCGTCCAGCGTCAGTAGCGGCGGCAGCGGCAGGCCGGTGAGTCGGCAGGCTTCCTCCACCAGCAGGTTCTGGCTGCATGGCAAGTCGTCGGCGAGGTTGTAGGCGCCCGGCGGTGCCCTCAATCCGGCGATGACGCCGGCGGCGATGTCCGCAACGTGGACGCGGCTGAACACTTGGTCGGGCAAGTCGATGTAATGGGCGCGGCCTTCGCGCACGCGCTCCAGGATCGAGCGGCCCGGCCCGTAGATGCCGGGCAGGCGATAGACCCGCGCACCTCGGGCCAGCCATTCGCCGTCCGCCTGCGCCCGCGTCGTGCGCCGGCCCGTGCCGACGGGTGCGCTTTCGTCGACCCAGGCACCGCCGGCATCGCCGTAGACCCCGGTGGAGGACAGATAGGATAACGGCCTGTCCACCAGCGCCATACTGGCCAGCGCATCGCCGTAGCGGTCGAGCACCGGATCGATCGGCTCGCCGCGTGCCTCGCGCCCCGGCGGCACGCTGGACAGGACATGGTCGGCGTCCGCCAGCGCGGCCCGCACCGCGCCTTCGTCGTCGAACGAAAGCGTGCCTTCGCGGCCCGTGGAGATCACTTCCCACCCCAGCTTGGTAATCGCGTTTGCGATGAAGCCAGCGGTGTAACCAAAGCCGAAGATGAACAAGCGGGGCATGGCGGATGCGTTAGCCGCTTGGCGGCGATCGCGGAAGCGCCTTGAACGCGCGCGAACGGGTGGCAATCGGCCCGCAAGGGATTAAGTAAGCGTCATGGATATCGTCAGCACCCCCGCAGAGCCCCAGAACCTCCAGGTCGCCGATGCGGCCCCGCCGCCGCCCGCCCCGGCGGTCATCAAGCGCGAGGACTATTTGCCGCCCGCCTGGCTGGTGCCCGAAATCACGCTCGATTTCCGGCTGGGGCTGGAGGAGACCCGCGTCGCCTCGGTGCTGCAGGTCCGCCGCAACCCGGCTGGCAATGGCACCGATACGCTGCGTTTGAATGGCGACCAGATCGCGCCCGCCAGCGTCAAGGTGGACGGCGTTGCGATCGAGGACTGGCGCCTCGATGGCCCGGACCTGCTGGTCCCGCTGACGGGCGAGGCTCACGAAGTTGCGATCGAAACGATCGTGAACCCGGCGGCCAACAGCCAGCTTATGGGCCTTTACGCCTCGAACGGCATGCTCTGCACCCAATGCGAGGCGGAAGGCTTTCGCCGCATCACCTTCTTCCCCGATCGGCCCGATGTGCTGTCCACCTATACGGTGCGGATGAGCGGGCCGAAGGCAGCGTTCCCGATCCTGCTCGCCAACGGCAATTGCACCGCCAGCGGCGAGGGTGAAGACGGCACGCACTGGGCCGAGTGGCACGATCCCTGGCCCAAGCCGAGCTACTTGTTCGCGCTGGTCGCGGGCGATCTGGTCGCCAACAACGCGCACTTCACCACCATGGGTGGCCGCGAGGTGGAGCTGAACATCTGGGTCCGCCCCGGTGACGAAGGCCGCACCCAGCACGCGATGGATTCGCTCATCAACTCGATGAAGTGGGACGAGGAAGCCTTCGGGCGCGAGTACGATCTGGACTTGTTCAACATCGTCGCCGTGTCCGATTTCAACATGGGGGCGATGGAGAACAAGGGCCTCAACGTCTTCAATACCCGCTACGTCCTGGCCGACCCGGAAACCGCCACCGACGGCGATTACGACGCGGTCGAAGGGGTGATCGGCCACGAATACTTCCACAACTGGTCGGGCAACCGGGTGACGTGCCGCGACTGGTTCCAGCTCAGCCTCAAGGAAGGCTTCACGGTGCTGCGCGACCAGTTGTTCAGCGCGGCGATGGGCAGCGAAGCGGTGAAGCGGATCGAGGACGTGCGGATCTTGCGCAGCGCCCAGTTCCCTGAGGATTCCGGCCCGCTGGCGCATCCGATTCGGCCCGATTCGTATCAGGAAATCAGCAACTTCTACACCGCCACCGTCTACAACAAGGGCGCCGAGGTGATCCGCATGATGCGGACGATGGCGGGGCCGGACGTGTTCCGCAAAGGCACCGACCTCTACTTCGACCGCCACGATGGCGAAGCGGCGACGTGCGAGGATTTCGTGACGTCGATCGAGGAGGGCACCGGGCTGGACCTGGCGCAGTTCCGCCAGTGGTACTCGCAGGCCGGCACCCCGCAGCTCGAAGTCGAGCTGGTGCATGAAGGCACCCAGGCGCGGCTGACGCTGACGCAATTGGTGCCGCCCACGCCGGGCCAGCCGACCAAGGCGCCGATGCCGATCCCGCTGCGCGTCGCCTTGTTCGACCGCGCCAGTGGCCGTCACGATGGCGAGCAACTGATCGTGCTGGACAAGGTGAGCGACACCTTCGTGTTCGACGGCTTTGCTTCGGCTCCGGTGATCTCGATCAATCGCGGGTTCTCGGCCCCGGTCTCGATCCAGTTCGAGCGCGATCCCGACGATCTGGTGTTCCTGGCCGCGCATGACGACGATCCGTTCGCTCGGTACGAGGCGACGCAGAGCCTGGTCGTGCAGCACTTGGTGGCAGCCGTCGGCGGCAGCCTGAGCGACGCGCAGCACCGCGCCGGGCGCGCGGCTATCGGCGAGGCCTTTTCGGCGGTTCTCACCGATCCCGCGCTCGATGACCTGATGCGCGGCGAACTGATGATCCTGCCCGCCGGCTCGTACCTGGCAGAGCAGTTCGCGCTGGCCGATCCGGCCCGCATCCAGGACGAGCGGGAGGCGCTCAAGGCGTGGCTGGGCACGGAATGCATGGCGGCGCTGACCGCGCTGCACGACCGCGCCGTGGCGGTGCCTTATGGCCGCGATGCCGCCGCGCGGGGGGCGCGCAAGATCAAGACCGGCGCCCTCACTTTCATCGCCGCTGCCGACCCTGCCGAAGGCGCCCGCCGCGCCATCGCCCAGTACCGCGCGGCGGACAACATGACCGACCGTCAGGGCGCGGTGATGGTGCTCGCCAGCCTCGATGCGCCCGAGCGCGAGGAAGCGCTCGCCGACTTCCGCCAGCGTTACGAGGGCAACGCGCTGGTCATCGACAAGTGGTTCTCGCTCCAGGCCGGCTCGCTCCACCCGCGCGTGCTGGAGCACATCCGCAGCCTGGCGAACCATCCGGACTTCGCGCTGACCAACCCCAACCGCGCCCGCTCGCTGTACATGGCCGCGGCCGTCAACCCAGTGGCGTTCCACGATGCCAGCGGCGAGGGCTATCGCTTGATCGGCGACCTGATCCGCAGGCTCGACCCGATCAACCCGCAGACGGCGGCGCGCTTCGTGCCCGCGCTGGGCCGCTGGCGCCGGATCGAGCCGGTCCGCGCCGCCTTGATGCGCGCCGAGCTGGAACGGATCGCCGCCGAGCCGTCGCTGTCGCGCGATGTGCGTGAGCAAGTGTCCAAGTCGCTTGGTTGAGGTCAACCACGCGTCGTCGCTGGCGGGCCTGCCCCATGGCTTTCTGGGCCGGACTGGCGGGGTCAGTACCGGCGATGTCGCGGGGCTGAACGTCGGTCTGGGATCGGGTGACGATCCGACGCTGATCGCACGCAACCGCGCCTTGGCCGCCGACGCGGTGCTACCCGGCGCGAAGCTCACCACCGTCTATCAGGTCCACTCGGGCGACTGCGTGGTCGCGGGCGACTGGTCCGATGCCGAGCGCCCGCATGCCGACGCGCTCGTCACCGATCGGCCCGGCGTGCTGCTGGGCATCCTCACCGCCGATTGCGCGCCGGTGCTGTTCGCCGACCGCGAGGCCGGCGTCGTTGGCGCCGCTCATGCCGGTTGGAAAGGCGCGATCGGCGGCGTCACCGATGCCACCATCGCGGCGATGGAGCGGCTGGGCGCCCGGCGCGACCAGATCGTCGCCGCCGTCGGCCCGTGCATCGCCCAAGCCAGCTACGAGGTGGACGAGGGCTTCCGCGACCGCTTTGTGGCAGACCACATCGCCAACGCCGAGTTCTTTGAAGCGGGCCGCGCCGGTCACCACCAGTTTGACCTGGAAGCCTACGTCGTCGCCCGCTTGCGCGCCGCCGGGATCGCCTGGGCGCAGGGGATCGGCCTGGATACTTACGCGCTGGAGGACCGCTTCTATTCCTACCGCCGGGCCACCCATCGCGCCGAGCCGGCCTATGGAAGACAGATTTCGCTCGTCGCCCTTGGGTGAATTCGAACGCGAGAGATTGAATCGCAAGGCTTCCGCAATGCCTTGATCCGTGCCAAAAAGGCGGTTGGCACGGCTTGGTTTCGCGTATATCAGGCCGGCAAAGTCGGCACGTGGACCAAGTAATGCTTGGTTTTTGGGTCGAAATTGGGGGATACCGGGTTAATAGTCGTCGATTACCTGGGCCTGTCGTCTTCCCCCGACGGCGGGTTGTCGAAAATAAGGCAAGGGCAAACATGACAGACGCAGAGGGCGTGCGCCGGCGCGATTTCATAAATATTGCCGCCGTCAGCGCGGCTGGGGTCGCGGGCATTGGTATCGTCGTCCCGCTGGTCAGCCAGATGTCGGCCTCTGCCGACGTTCTTGCCGCCTCTTCAACCGAGCTTGATATTTCCGCCATCCAGCCGGGGCAGGCGATCAAATCGCAGTTCCGCAAGCAGCCGGTCTTCGTGCGCAACCTGACGCAGCACGAGATCGACGAGGCCAACAAGGTCGATGCCAGCACCCTGCGCGATCCGCAGACGCTGGAAGAGCGGACCAAGGAAGGCAAGCAGAACTGGCTCATCACCATGGGCGTGTGCACCCACCTGGGCTGTGTGCCGCTCGGCGCCGGCGAGGGCGAGGCCAAGGGCGAGTTCGGCGGCTATTTCTGCCCGTGCCACGGATCGTCCTACGATACCGCTGCTCGTATCCGCAAAGGCCCCGCGCCTAAGAACCTAGAGGTTCCGCCGTACGAGTTCACGTCCGACACCGCCGTCAAAATCGGCTGAGGCCAAGAGAGAGGATCACACCATGAGCTTTCCCTGGGCCAAAGAGTATAAGCCGACCCATCCCTTCATGAAGTGGATGGACGAGAAACTTCCGATCCCGCGCCTTGCGTACAACGCTGTCGGCGGCGGCTACGAAGTGCCGCGCAACCTCAACTATTTCTGGAACTTCGGTTTCCTGGCCGGCCTGTGCCTGATCATCCAGATCGTCACCGGCGTGGTCATGGCGATGCACTACGCCGCCAACTCCGCCGTGGCATTCGACACGATCGAGATGACCGTGCGTGACGTCAACTGGGGCTGGCTGATGCGCTATGCCCATGCCAACGGCGCCTCGGCGTTCTTCATCGTCATCTACATCCACATCTTCCGCGGCTTCTACTTCGGCTCGTACAAGGCCCCGCGCGAAATGGTGTGGCTGCTGGGCGTCACCATCTTCCTGCTGATGATGGCCACCGCCTTCATGGGCTATGTGCTGCCCTGGGGCCAGATGAGCTACTGGGGCGCCAAGGTCATCACCGGCCTGTTCGGCGCGATCCCGTTCGTGGGCGAGCCGTTGCAGCAGTGGCTGCTGGGTGGTTTCGCGCCTGACAACGCCGCGCTCAACCGCTTCTTCTCGCTGCACTTCCTGCTGCCGTTCGTGATCTTGGGCGTGGTGATCCTGCACATCTGGGCGCTGCATATCCCTGGATCGTCCAACCCCACCGGCGTCGAGGTCAAGAGCAGCAGCGATACCCTGCCGTTCTACCCGTACTACGTCGCTAAGGATGGCTGGTTCATCGGCGTGTTCGCGATCGTGTATGCGTTCCTGGTGTTCTACGTGCCCAACTATCTGGGTCACGCGGACAACTATATCCCGGCCAATCCGATGAGCACGCCCGCGCACATCGTGCCCGAATGGTACTTCTGGCCGTTCTATGCGATCCTGCGCGCCTTCACCCAGAACTTCTTCTTCTTCCCGGCCAAGCTGATGGGCGTGCTCGCCATGTTCGGCTCGATCCTGGTGTGGTTCTTCCTGCCGTGGCTCGATCGCTCGCCGGTCCGCTCGGGCTCGTACCGCCCGCTGTACAAGAAGTTCTTCTGGTTCGGCCTGATCCCGGCGATGGCAGTGCTGTTCTACTGCGGCGGCGCCCCGGCGGAAGAGCCCTACGTGATGCTCAGCCAGTTGGCCGCGCTGTACTACTTCGCGCACTTCCTGATCATCGTGCCGATCATCTCGTCGATCGAGAAGCCGCTGCCGCTGCCTTATTCGATCACCGAAAGCGTGCTCGGCAAGGATGAGGCCGCCCATCTCGCTCCCTCCGCCTCGCCGGCTCCGGCTCACTGATCAACCCGAACGAAAGACGAAAGACATGGCACGCATTCTCTCGATCCTCGTCGGGCTGTTCTTCACAGTGGCCCTGGCGTGGTCCTTCGGCAAAGGCGCCTATACCCAGATCACCGAGCCGCCCGCGGCAACGGCTGAAAAGCACTTCCACAAAGAGCCCAAGGAATACCGGTACGCCAGCGATGGCCCGTTCGGCCGGTTTGACAAGCAGCAGCTCCAGCGCGGCTTCCAGGTCTACAAGGAAGTCTGCTCGGCCTGCCACTCGCTCAGCCACGTCGCCTTCCGCGACTTGGCGCAACTGGGCTACAGCGAAGGCCAGGTGAAGACGATCGCGGCGGGCTTCCAGGTGCCGGGGATCGATCCCACCACCGGTGAGGCGAACATGCGTCCCGGCGTGCCGACCGACTACTTCCCCAAGCCGTTCGCCAACGACACCGCCGCACGCGCTGCCAATAACAACGCGATCCCGCCGGACTTGTCGCTGATGACCAAGGCCCGCGAAGGCGGCGCGCCGTACATCGCCTCGCTGCTGACCGGTTACACCGAGCAGGAAGGCTACAGGAACGAGCATGGCGAGGAACTGCTGAAGGAATTCCCGGACGCCAAGACGCCGATGGGGCTGCACTTCAACCCCTACTTCGCCAACCTGAACCTGGCGATGGCGCCGCCGCTCTCGGGCGACGGCCAGGTCGAATATGGTCCGGGCAATCCCAAGCCTACGGTCGATCAGATGGCGCAGGACGTCAGCGCCTTCCTGATCTGGACGGCGGAACCCAAGCTGGAAAAGCGCAAGCAGACCGGCCTTGCGGTGATCCTGTTCCTGTTCTTCGCCACCGCGCTGGGCTACATGTCCTACCGCAACGTCTGGCGTAACCAGAAGCACTAGAGCGTTTTCGAAGCAGGCGGAATCACCTGCTGCCCCGGAAAAGGCGAACACACAGCGGCCCCGCCATCACCCGATGGCGGGGCCGTTTGGCGTTTGGGATGAGGACAGGGCGGAGGATAGGGGGAGGCATGCCAAGGCGTGTTCCCTACTCCATCAGTCCGCCGTAGCAGTCATGGCATCGGTAATAGAAAACACACAGCTTGATTTCGCTTGCTATGGACAGCCGACGCGTTCAGCGCCAGATTGACGTTTGCCGTGTAGCAGATAAATATTTAAAGACGGTAAAGTGCGCAATTCGGAATCCATCAAACGCGACCCGCTTCCCGGTTTACTCGATCTTATCGGAGACGCTTTACGCCCTGAAATGGTCGTACCGCTTGAAGTGACCACTTTAATCGGGCGGCTGAGTGCGCGCGCGACCAACGAAGCGCAATCAAGTGTCATCAGCGACCTTGGTGCCAACGAAGTCGACATCCTTGCTGCCTTGGCATCACGAGGCGCTCCGTTTCGGGCCAAACCGAGCGAGGTCGCAGGGTGGTCTGGGGTGACAGGGGCCGCGATTACTGCTCGCGTGGACCGCCTGGAAGCGCGTGGCTTGGTGGAGCGCATCATCGACTCCGAAGATCGTCGCATCCGCTGGATATCGCTGACATCGGCGGGGATCGATCTACTTCGCAGTCAAGCCTTGGCCCTGACGGAGCGCCCGCTGTTCGCCGATATACAAAAGCTGACCAAGAAAGAATCGGCGGCGTTATGTGCTATTTTGCGAAAGCTGGTCTAGGCGCGGCTTCTGGCGGGCAGTCCGTAAGGTTCCCGCCGTCAGGTGAGTTTACGCAAGATCGCGCAGAGCGTCGACGCCTCTTTCTCAGATAGACTCTGAATATTCAGGAACAGCGGCTGGGTCGTCAATTCCACCGCTTGTCGATGCAGCACGTCATTGCCCGCGTCGGTCAAATTGATCCAGCGAATGCGGCGGTCTTTGGGATCGACCGTACGTTCCACCATTCCGCGACGTTCCAGACGATCGACGCGCGTGGTAATCGCGGCGCCGGTGACGCCGGACCAGACCGCGAGTTCGCCCGGTTTGGCGCGAAACGGGGCGCCTCGTGAGGCAAGGGCTGCCAGGATATCGATTCCGCTGGCGCCCAGGTCGCTAATGGATGCGGCTTGGGCCTCGTTGGTGGCTCGGGCGATCAGGCGGCCAATGAGCGTCGTGATCTCCAGCGGCTCACGCATAGCGGGGCGCAGCGCTTCGTCGAAGAGTTGGAGGATGCCTTCCATGGCACCTTGTCCGGTAGGGCTTTCGTTCAACACTTAATCATCTTAGATATTTTTGTCGGTGAAGTATAGTGGCTAGGCTTTTGCTTTCAGGTGGCAAGCGCAAAACCGGTGGGCAATCCAGCCGACGGCGTCGCGATCGGCCCGCCGGAGATTCGTCAGGAGGGCTGGTCCTTAAGGACGAAAACATATTTTTGATAAAAATTTTTGTTTAGTAAAATAAATAATTTTCCGCGATGTCTAGGTCGGTGATATCGATTGCAGGGTTGGTCTATCGTGTTGAATTTATGTGATAAAACATAGATTGAAGGTTGCTTCCTCGAAGGCGGGGCGGCGCCAATTCCGGCTGCGGACGTTCAGTGGTGGCCTTGACCAATCGCTTTTGCTGTGACTGAATAGGGCCAAGCAAGAGAACGCAAAGAGGGGTTTCGGAAGTTACGCGGCAGTGATCCGCAGGCCTGCCAGCATTTTCGAATATCCATTGTCGATGAGATCGATTGCTTTCGATCAAGCAGCTTGCTTGGTCGATTTCATGAAATACAATGTTCTTAATTTCCGACTGTCTTTAAAAATAGCCGATCTCAGGTGCATCCTTGATATAGAAAGGATCATCTGAATAACCAAATAACATAAAATATTGGAGGGATGGATGCAAGTCGCATCTAAGGGGGTATATTTTTGCTCGCGAGTGGGATCGGGTGCGAAATCAACGTTCAGTACTATTAGTACGTTTCGATTGGTCGCTCTTGGCAGTACCGCGCTTGTAGGAACATTTACCGCGCTGTCGGCACATGCCCAAGACACGTCGGCGAACCAAGCGCGGGAAACCGGCGCTACGCTTGATGAGATCGTCGTTACGGCAGAACGCCGGATGGGCACCCTGCAAAGTGTCGCCTCGTCGGTCAGCGTCCGCCAGGGCACCCAATTGCAAAAAGAAGGCAAGTTCAACCTTCGCCAGTTGCTCGAAGACGTTCCCGGGGTATCGGGCGGCGCCGATGTCGGTGCGGCAGGGGCTGGTACGGATACGCCGGGCACCGGCGTGACGATCCGCGGCATTGGCTCGAACGCGCCGCTGGGCGGCAGCATCAACTCCACGGTTCCGGCTACGGCGATCTACACCGACGATATCGCCGGTGGCATCGGTGGCGCGTACGATATTGGTCGCGTCGAGGTTCTGCGCGGTCCTCAGGGTACGCTCTACGGCCGCAGCGCCACGGCCGGCGTGGTCGCGATCCATACTCGCGATCCCAATACCGATAGTTTCGGCATGAATGTCGCGGAAGAAGCGGGCACCGCTGGCCTGATGCATTTGACCGGCGGCGTGAACGTGCCGATCAGCGATACGCTGGCGGTGCGCGCCTCGGGCAACTATTACGCGCGTGACGGATACTACGCCAAGGAAGGCGACGCGATCGATACGATCGAGGGTCGCATCAAGGTGTTGTACCGGCCCACCGAAAGCTTCTCCGTGCTGGTCGGCGCTGCGTTCCAGAACAACAAGACGCGGACCGGTGAAATCAATGGCGAGGTTTTGACGCCGAACACGCTGACGTACAGCGATGTGCCTGTCGGCCGAGCCCAGAACCAGTCGCGGATGTACTGGGCCGAACTCAACTGGGACCTTGGCCCGGTCGCGGTGACCTATATCCCGGCGCTGCGTACTTACACTCAGTCGGGCGTGGCCTACACCCAGGGTGGCCAGTTGCTGCGCCAGACCATGGAAACGCCGCACGATCACTTCATCACCCAGGAACTGCGCTTCGCATCGAGCACGGGCTCGGCACTGAAGTGGCAGGCAGGCGGGTTCTTCTATCGTAACTCGCTGCGCAACCATAACCTGGTGGAGAACCAGTCCGTGGTTGATCCGGACATCTGGAATTTGAGCTACGAATCGACGCTTTACAAGAAGGTCACGACCGACATCGGCGTCTTCGCCGAGGGCACCTATTCGTTCACGCCTTCGACACGCCTGACCGCTGGTATTCGCTACGATCATACCAAGATCACGACCGACCAGGATTATACCTCGGTCGTGGTCATCGACGGCACGTTCCCGCCACAGACAAGGAATGAGACGCTTCAGGTCCGTCCCGAGGACAGCCTGCGCAAGTTCAACAACGTGACCTACAAGGCCCGGCTTGAGCAGGACCTTTCGGCTGAAAACCTGGTCTACGCGTCGGTGTCCACCGGCTTCCTGCCTGGCGATATCAACGTGACTTCGGGCTCGACCGGCCCTTATGTGTCCGATTTCAGCACTGAAACGCTGACGGCGTATGAGCTGGGCACCAAGAACCGGTTCTTTGACAACAAGCTGCAGTTGAACGCAGCCGGGTTCTACTACCGCTACGGTGGCTACCAGGTCGGCGGCATTAACGATGGCGGCAGCGGCGGCGCGCTGAGCCTGGTTACGTTGTCCTCGAAGGCCGAGGTGAAAGGTGCGGAGCTTGAGGTTGCGTTCCGCGCCACGCCGAACGACCGGTTCGGTTTGAACCTGACGTACACGGATGCCCGCTTCAAGGACAAGACTGCTAAATTCGCCGAGAACGTGGCGCAGGACAAGATTGCCAACGTCTCGCCGTTCGTAGCCAATGCGTCGTACATTCGGCACTTCGACCTGAACGACAAGACCGCTTTCGAAGTGGGCGTAGACGGCATATATCGCTCGGGCTACGACTTCGCTTATGTGAGCCAGACCGACATCGACAACGGCCTCAAACCTCTGGTCCACGTCGGCGGGCAGTTTGTCGCCAACGCGCATGCCACCCTGACGTTCTCGGATCGCTATTCGCTGACCGCCTATGTCCGTAACATTGGCGATAAGCGTTACATCTCGACTGGCACGGTCGTGGCAGGCGCCGGGGCGGTGGGCTCGACTGACGCTCCGGCCAACATCGTCATCGCACGTTACGCTGATCCGCGTACGTTCGGCGTCGTGCTGACGGCGGACTTCTAAAAAATGATGCTGGAAAGCTGATTTGACGAGCTATTTTCCTGATTGCAGTGTGAACTCAACAGAGCGGTGATTTTATGAAAAGGCTTTTTCCCTTGGCTTTGGCCGTTGCGATCGTGGGAAGTGGGACGCAAGTCAGCGCACACCACTCCACCGCCAACTACGACTATTCCAAGACCGTTACGCTGGTTGGAACCCTGAAGAAGTTCCAGTGGACCAATCCGCACAGCTTTCTTCAGGTCATCGTAACTGATGCCAAGGGCAAGCAGGTTGAGTGGTCGGTCGAATCCGGTTCGCCGGGGTTGGCGCGTCGCCTGGGCTGGGCACCCGAGATGTTCAAGGTGGGCGACAAGCTGAAGATCGTGCTCGCGCCGATCCGTACGGGTGAAACCAAGGGCACGTTGAAGAGCGTGACCCTGCCCAATGGCAAGACCTTGTTCGGACCGGGCAACCAAGGCGAACTGCCGAACGACCTGGGGCTGCCGACGCTCAAGAAGTCTGGCCAGTGAGGCGTCTGCGTCCCGCACTTTTGGGCGCCTTGCCCGGTCTTCTGCTGGTGCAAGCTGCCTTTGCGCAGACGCCGCCACCGCAAGGCGCGCCCAGCGGCCCTCCGCCGCAGGGAGCTCCTGCCGGCGGTCCGCCTGCTGGAATGCCGGCGCCGCCCGAAGGCCAGTCGCCTCCGGCTGGCGGAAAGGTTCCGATGGGCCCGCCGCCGGCGATGCCACGCAATCCCGACCTGCCGATATGGGGGCAGGGCGGCGGTCGCGTGTTGTTCAATTACGACGCCGAACTGGCGACGGTGCACAATCTTTACCCGCCGCTTCCCGCCGATGCCCCCAAGCCTTCGGCCGATCCGCGCAATCTCGAAGGCGCCTGGGCGCATGACCAGGCGATGGTCGCGCGCGTGGAATGGGATGCCTATGGCAATCCGGTTCCGTTCACCCCATTGGGCAAGAGCATCCGCGATCGCCGGGTGAAGTCCACGTATGTGGACGGCAAGCCCTATTCCAATGCATCTGGCGAGTGCCGGCCGACCGGGCAGCCCTGGTTGTTCGGCCTCTACTATCCGTTCCAGATCTTCCAGTCCAAGTCCGACGTGATCTTCCAGTTCGCGATGGATCACGCGGTGTGGTGGATTCACCTGGACCAGAAACAGCACGGCACCGCGCGTGAATTCATGGGCGATTCCATCGGTCGCTGGGAAGGCGATACGCTGGTGGTCGAGACGACGAACTACAAGCAGCGCATGTGGCTCGACGTCGATGGCACCCCGGCCTCCAAGGACGCGCGCATCGTCTATCGCATCCGCAAGATCGATTACGACAAGCCGAAGCTGGAGATCACGACCACGGTCTACGACGCCAAGATGTACACCGCTCCGTGGACGGTCATCCGCACTTTCGCCTGGCGGCCCGACAAGGACGTCATGGAAGAATACAACTGCGAACCGCAATCGGCGGAAGGCGGCGCTTCGGCGTTTGGCCTGGTGCCCGAGCCGAACGACGAGTGATGACCATGAAGCATAAGAATAGCCGCAAGATGCTGCTGCGTTCGGCTTTGACGGTGGCTTTCGCGGGTTTGCTCGCCGGGCTTCCGGCGCTCGCCTCTGCACAAGCCACTGCCAACCTCGACGGCACTTGGAAGCTGGCCACCCCGCAAGTGGCGCTCAAGCCGGCGGATGGGGGCGAAATCCCCTTCACCAAGGACGGCAAGTCCTATTACGATCAGAACCGCAAGTCGGCGGCCAAGAAGGACATCGACTTCGACCAGTCCGCCTCGGTCTGCTCCTCGCCGGGCTTGCCGCGCCTGATGCTGACCGCCGACCGCTTCCGCATCTTCCAGCGCGAGCGGGTGGTCACCATGCTGTTCGAATGGAACAGGCTGTTCCGCCAGATCGACTTGCGGAGTGGCGAGCAAAAGGAGCCTGAGGTTGGCACCATGAACGGGCTCAGCTTCGGCAAATGGGAAGGCGATACGCTGGTCGTCAGTTCCTTCGGCTTTCTGCCCGACAAGCTGCTCGACAATTATGTCAGCGGCAGCGAGCAATTGAAGCTGGTGGAGCGCCTGCGCCTCAAGGACCAGAACACGCTGGAAGATCGGATCACGATTACCGATCCGCAGAACTTTACGCGGCCATGGGAAACGGTGCTCACGTACAAGCGCCAGCCTGACCAGGCGTTCCCCGAAGACAATTGTCTGGATCGCAAGGTTGCGGGCCAGAAGGTCTTGTGGCCGCGCTGATAAAAATATGAAACGAGGAGGGCTGCGGCGCGGTCCTCCTGAAATTTGGGAGAATGGCGATGACGTCACGTAGAGAGCTGCTTTCGTACGCGATACCGGCGGCGGCGCTGACCACCGTCATGGCAGGTGCAACGCTTCCTGGCATCGCGCAGGCCGCATCAGGCGGCAAGGGCATGCCCCGTGCGCGCTTCAACAAGTATATCGAGCTGTACAACGCCAACGACCCCGGGTTCACCCAGTTCTATGACGACGACGTCGTGATGGAAACGGTGCCGCCTTTGAAAGGCGCCAGCACCATCGGTGACTTTCGCAAGGTGCTGGGCACCTATGTGAACGAGCATATTACGGTCGAATTTTTCGTTTCAGACGAAAACGGCGTGGCGGCGCAGTTCCTGGGCGAGTTCACGTGCGTCCGCGACATGCCGATCACGGCCTTGTCGGGACTATTCGGCAAAGCGGTGAAGAAAGGGCAAGTGCTGCGGCAGCGCGGCATCATCCTTTACGGCTTGAAGAACGGAAAATTCACCTTCGTCCGTGCGGCGCCGCCGATCATCCTGCAGGACTGGAGCTGAGCGCCCCACCAATAGCGACTGCACTGGGCGGCGGTTTGTCTTCAGAATACCCTCTGCCAGCGCGAATGGCTGGCTGAGGCTCAAAACACGGACGGGAGTGGAAAGTTGGCTTCGAAGGCATGGAACACCGGACGGCGATCTTGCGATCAGCACAGCCTTCGTTGCGATCGTTTGCGGGCTGAGACCAAGGTTGGCCAAGGGTCGCGCGTGCACTCGTCAAAGGGCGTGCTTCGTCTGGTGATCGCGGGTCTTACGCTTCTGTTTGTTGCGGGCAGTCCTGCTCGCGCCGCAGAGCCTGTTGATTTCAGCGGCACCTGGAAAGCGGTTTCGCCGCGCAAGACGATATTGCCCAATGACGCCGCCATTCCATTTTCGGCCAAGGGCCGCGAACAATACCAACAGAATGTGGGCAGCAAGGCGAAGAAGGATCTGGAATTCGATCTGACCACCTCGCGCTGTTCGACGCCGGGCCTGCCGCGCGCGATGCTCACCGCGCAGCGGTTTCGGATTTTCCAGGACCCGCAGGTGCTGACCATCGGCTTTGAATGGAACCGTGACCGCCGGGTCATCGGCTTGCCCGGCCTGCCGCCCCAGATTTCGCTGTTCGGTGCGGCGGACGATGCCTCGCTGGTCGGCACCAAGATGGGCACGTCGCGCGGGCAGTGGGAAGGCAACACGCTCGTCGTCACCAGCACCGAGATGTCTGACAAGACCCTGTTGGACGATGTCGTGCCGCACACCTTCGGCCTTAAAGTCACCGAGCGGCTGACCCTGCTGGACGCCAACACCCTGGAGGACCGGATCACGATCGAAGATCCGGAATATTTCACCAAGGCCTGGGACACGGTCCTGACTTACAAACGTCAGCCCGATGCGATCTTCCCTGAGGACGTGTGTCTGGATCGCGTCTTCGGCGCGCCGAATCTTCCGGCTAAATGATCAGCGCGCGGAGCACAGCATGATTGCACATAACCCCCCTTCCGCCGCCGCCCGCTGCTTCGTCGCCGGAGCCCTGGCGACCTTGCTGGCGCTGTCGGCAGGCAACGCCTCTGCTCAGCCGCAGAGCAAGACACCTCAGGACAAGGCGTCTGAGGACCAGACGACGCAGGAAGTGCCCGAGCGGACTATGTCCGCACCGGGCGGTGCCGCCGTCCTGCCGCCGCCCGATCCCAACGAGGTGCGAAAGAGCGGCCTCTACATCGGCAAGGCGGGCTTCTCGACCGGCCCAGGCGGCGGTCTGGACAAGGAACTGATCCGTAACAACCCGCCGCCGACGCCGGACCCGGCTCCGGGCCTTGGCGAGCCTTCGGCTGATCTTCGTGACTTCAGCGGAAGCTGGTATGGCGACCAGTTCCTCCCCGCTTTCGAGATCATGACCGACATGTACGGCGCCAAGCTGCCGTTCAACGAGGCCGGCCGGACGGTAGCGGACCGCCGCCTGGTGGCGATGGATCGCGGCAAGCCGTTGATGAGCCCCTCGATCCTGTGCCGCCCGTCTGGTCCCGACTGGATGCTGGTGCGGATCAGCACTCGTTTCTACCAATCCAAGGACCGGATCGACGTCTTTTCGACCGCCGATCACAGTTGGTGGTCGATCGCGCTCGACCCCGCGCTACTGCCCCCGGCCAAGGGCAAGACCTACATGGGCCGCTCTGTGGGCCATTGGGAAGGCGACACCCTGGTCGTCGAAAATACCGACTTCAAGACGCGGCGCTGGCTGTCGTTCCGCGGCACGCCCGTTTCGCCCGAGGGTAAGCTCAGCTATCGCATCCGCAAGCTGCATGATGGCGGCAAGTGGTATCTCGAAATCGTGACCACCGTCGACGATCCTGCCTACTACACGCGCCCCTGGCGTTTCGCGCGCAGTCTGACCTGGCGTCCCGATCTGTCGCTGGTGGATGAATTCGATTGCGAGGAACAGATCGGCTCCCCAACGGGGGTCGGCGATACCGGCACCATGCCTGAAACCAGCGATTGAAGCGAGAGAAGTAGATGACGCTTCCGTCGAATGTCAGCAGTTCCGATTTTGCCCGCGCACTCGCTGAGTTCGAGCACGCCCTGGGTAAGGAGTGGGTATTCTCCAGCCCGGAGGACATTGCGCCTTATACGGATTCCTACAGCCCCTTCGCCGTCGAGCCCACGTTGCAACTGGTCTCATCGGCGGCGGTGGCGCCCGAAACGGTCGAGCAAGTCCAGCAAGTGGTGCGGATCGCCAACAAGTACGGCATCGCGCTTTACACGTTCTCAACCGGTCGCAACCTGGGATACGGGGGCGCTTCGCCCAGCCAGATCGGCTGCGTAATCGTTGACCTCAAGCGCATGAACAAAGTGCTCGAAGTCAACGAGGAGCAGGCCTACGTCGTGGTCGAACCCGGCCTGAACTTCATGGAGCTTTACCGCTACTTCGAAGAGCACGATCATCCGTTCATGATCGCAACGCCCGAGCCGGGCTGGGGCAGCCCGGTCGGAAACGCGCTCGATCACGGCATCAGCTTCGTTGTGGGTGACAATTTCGCGACGGCTCGCGGCATGGAAGTGGTGCTGGCCAACGGCGAGGTCTTGCGCACGGGCATGGGCGCTTTGCCCGATCCGCACTTGTGGCACTCCTTTCCGTACGGCTTTGGTCCTTACCTGAACGGGCTGTTCTCGCAGTCCAACTTCGGCATCGTCACCAAGATGGGCTTCTCGCTGGCTCGCAAGCCCGAAGTGCAGGCCCAGTTCACGGTCAGCTCGGGCAAGAGCGATGACCTGAAACCGATGATCGCGACGATCCAGGCCATGCGCAATGAAGGCCTGCTCTACCTCACGAGCGTATCCAGCCCGATCCGAAGCCCCATGGGGCCACCGGGCAAGCCGATGCCAGAGGGGTCGCGCCGGGCCATCGGACTCCTCGCGCGCCGCGATGGCGGCTCGGCGAGCGAATGGGATGAATTGGGACGCGAGGCGAACCTTCCCGTTTCGGTGGTGACCGGAAGCCTGCGCGGGCCGGCCCGGATCGTCGAGGCGACGTTGGAATATGCCAAGGAGCAGTTCGCCAAGATTCCAGGTGCGCAATTTCACCTCGATTGGTCGTACAAGTTTCCGCTCGACCTCGAAACGATGGTGCCTGAACTGCGCCCGCAATTCGGGGTGCCCAGCCTGTGGCCGTTCAGTAGTCTGGCGATGGGCGACACGCGGCACGGCATGTATTTCTTCTCGCCCGTATGCCAGGCGACGGCAGACGATTTGTTCGCGCTCAAGCAGACCATACGCGAAGTCGTGCTCGATCATGCCGACGAGGCTACGCGCGGGCCGTTTCTATCGTGGGCCTTGTGCAACTCGGTCTATCCCAAGGCTTTCATTTTCACGTTTCCCATAGTGATTACGGACGACGCGGCCACGAACAAGAAAAACCGGGACTTGTTCACCAAGCTTGTGGAAACGTGCGCGGCCAAGGGCTGGGGCGAATACCGCGGCCATATCGCTTTCCAGTCGGAGGTGATGGACCAATATTCGCACAACAACCACGTGCTGCGCCGCTTTTGCGAGACGCTGAAGGACGCGGTTGATCCCAATGGCATCCTGGCGCCCGGCAAAAGCGGCATCTGGCCCAAGCGCATGAGGGACAAGAAGGCATGAGCAAGCCGGCCCTTTATGCCGTAGGTTTGGGCACCATCCTGGCTATCGCCACTGTCGCGGCGGTGAGCGATGACGTGAACGCCGAGTCCAAGCCTGGGCCAGTTTACGAATCTTCCATCGGCGGCGTGGTCGGGCCATCGAACCTCCCGGGGGCGCAAGGCCAGGGGTATCTGGTGTACAGCAAATGGTGCTCAGGTTGCCACGCGCCGGAATACGTGCCGGCTGGGGGCAAGGAAGCCGCAGCCAAATTGCCTGTCACGGTACGGTTGCCCTTGGGCACCAACCTGCTGCAGCAGCGCTACCAAGGCTCGGTCCCAGCCGCCCTGGAAGAGCGCACGGATCTGACACCCGAAGTTGTGCGCACGTTCGTTCGTAGCGGCATCAACGGCATGCCCCCTTTCCGCAAGACCGAGATTTCCGATGCCGATCTGGATGCCTTGGGCGCGTATCTATCGCGCAACACCAAGGCCCCCTGATTTGGCCAACCACCGTTCCCCTTTGCACAGTGAGAACCACCGGATGAGAAACACACCCTTGTTCACATGGACAGCGACGGCGGCCCTTGCCGTTGGCATCGCCGCGTTCGCACCGCCGATGGCCGCCTGGGCCGAACCGGCACCCGTCGCAAAGTCGCAGTCGGCGCTGGAAGGCGTATGGCGGATCGAAAAGCCGGTCGTGGCGCTGCGTACCGCTGACGGCGCGGAACCGCCATTGAAGCCCGAGGCCGCGAAAATCTACCGCGCTCGCCAAGCCCAGCGGGCCAAGGGTGACACCACGTTCGACAGCGCCACTTGGTGTTCCTCGCTTGGTACACCGCGCCTGCTGCTGGTCGATTATCCGTTCGAATTGGTCGTGCGCCCCAGCCACATTACGTTCCTGAGCGAATGGGATCAGTGGGCGCGGATCGTCTACATGCCCGGCTCGCTGGACAAGGACGCATCGGTGCCGCCACCGCCGGGCATCGGCGGCCCCCCTCCGGGCGCAGGTCCTGGTGGCCCCGGCGGCCCGGGTGGCCCACCTCCCGGCGGTCCGCCCCCGGGTGCTGGTCCTGGCGGTCCTGGCGGTCCTGGCGGTCCGGGTGGTCCGGGTGGTCCGGGAGGCCCCGGCGGTCCTGGTGGACCGGGCGACGGTGGCCCGCAAGTGATCGAGGACGTTCCTACCGGCTTCTCGCAAGGCCACTGGGAAGGCGAAACGCTGGTGATCGAGACCGATCATCTGCTCGACCGCACCTTGCTGGACACCGCTGGAATGCCGCACAGCAATGAGCTGAAGCTGACCGAGCGCGTACACCTGCTTTCGCCGGACGTGCTGGAAATCCGCACCCGGTTCGAAGATCCGCTGACGTTCACCAAACCCTGGGAAAGCGTCGTGACGTACAAGCGGCAGGCCTCGGGCAGCCGCTACGAAGATGTCTGTCTGGACCGTCTCCAGGCCGGCGAACCGGCCGTCCGGTAAGGAGTTAAGACCAATGGCTTTCAATGAAATTTCCCAAGGTCTCTCCGGCAAGCTGACCGGCGCAGTGGCTCTGGCTGCGGTGCTGATGAGCACGGTGGCACCCGCTGCCTTTGCGGCGGAACAGGACCCGCACACCGATCCACGCAACTTCGAGGGAACGTGGACCGATCTTCCCACCAACTCGCCGTTCCTGCTGGGCATCGATTTGCCTTACAAGCCGGCAGCGCAGGACATCGCCTCATCGCGCCTGGAAGCGTTCAAGGGCGGCCACGCCAATGCCAGCCCGCACCTGACCTGCCGTCCCACCGGCGTGCAGGGCGTTACCTCGCCCAAGGGGCCGGTGCTTATCCAGCAGACGCCGACCAAGCTGGTCTATATCCAGGAAGAGGACCGCGAGGTTCGCAAGGTCTACTTTGAGGCCCAGCATCCGGCCAATCTCAAGCCGACCTACTCAGGCGATTCCATCGCGCACTGGGAAGGCAACACGCTGGTCATCGATACCATCGGCTATAACGGCAAGGGGCAGATGGACGAAGTCGGCAATCCGCATGGCGCCCAGATGCACATGGTGCAACGCGTCACCAAGAGCGCCGATGGTAACTACCTGACCAACGAGATCACGTTCAACGATCCCGAAAACTACACCAAGCCGTTCACCAAGACGCGCACCTGGCAGCGGACTGCCGGCGTTCGGCTGACCGACTACGATTGCGCCGAGAACCCGCGCGCCGATCTGTTCGAGGAGTATAGCTGGCAGCACGATTGGTTCCGTCCAGTCTGCGTGTTCCCAGTTACCGATGGCGTGATTGCGGACAAGATCGTCTGCACTCCCCCCAAGAAGACCAAGCCATGAGTGCAGCTTGGGGCAAGGTGGGGCGCCGGGCAGTGATCGGCGGGCTTGCGGCAGTGGCGACAGCACCGGCTGTGGCCGGTGCGAAAGCCAAGGCGCCCACACCGGGGCAAAGTCCCGAAGAACTGGGGGCAATCGCCGTCATCAAGGCCTGGAGCGACGCACTGGTCGCCAAGGATCTGCCGAAGGCCTTGTCCTTCGTCGATGATGCCATCCAGTATCGCGACGATCCGTTCCAGATCGAGTTGAAGACGGGCAAGGCCCATCTGGAGGAGGATCTCAAGATTCTTCTGCGCGGCCTTACTGCCGTTACTTATCAGGACGTCTACGTCGTCGGCAGCCCGAAGAACGACGTTCTGGTGCTGACGCGCCGCACGGATACCTTCAAGCTGGGCGATAAGTCGATCGATCAGGCGATCGGCGGATACTTCCGCGTGCGCAGCGGCAAGATCCTCGAATGGCTGGATACGCCGCTGGTGGAAATGCCCAAGCCGCCGGCCGGCATGCCGCCGCTGGGCGGTGCGCCAGGAGCAGGTGGTCCGCCGCCGCCGGGTGCGGGGCCGGGTCATTGATCCGATCCGATCTGTCCGACCTGCACTGATAGAGGGAGCGTTTATGAAGCATACGATTCAGACCGCCGGCACTGCAGCGATCGCCCTGGCGCTGGGCGTCAGCCTTGCCGGAGCGCTACCCGGTGCCGCGATCGCCAAAAGCAGCGCCAAGGCGACCACGCCCAAGGAACTGAGCTGCCCCGCCGCGCAGATCGAGGCGAACAAGGAACTGGCGCGCTTGTTCGATATCAAGCTCGATCCCAAGATCGCTTACGAGCATATGGACCCCGGCTATATCCAGCACAATCCGATGGCCAAGCGCATCGGCGATGTGAACGGGGTGAGTGGTCGCGACGAGTTCAAGCTGCTGCTGGATCTCAAGGACAAGGGTATCGGGGGGCGTCCGCCCGAGCTTCCTGGTCAGCCGCCAGAGGATACCTATCACTTCGTGATGGCGACCTGCGATCACGTATTTCTGCTTAAAAAGTCCTATCCGCCAGACCCGCAGCACCCCGGCCAGTTCTACGAGGCGTTCGACTTCGATTTGTGGCGGGTCGAGAACGGCAAGCTGGTCGAGCATTGGGACGGCGCGCGCATTCCCAACCCGCCGCCGGCCATCATCACGATGCCGGTGGCCGAACTGCTCAAGGCCAAGGGTGCCCGTCCTGCTGGAGCTCCCCCTGCCGGAGGTCCGCCTGCAGGTGGCCCACCACCGGGGCCCCCGCCGGCACCGTAAGTCATCAGGACGAGCGCGGGCCGCCACGGGCTCGCGCTTGTCTTTAGAAGTTTGTGTGTTTGAGGATCAGCCGCTGTCGCGCTCGGTCCTCGGATGCTTTTAGGAGGTCGTCATGGTCATCAAACGCGAATGGGCAACGCCTATCGTCATCGGCGCTTTTCTGTTGGCGGCTGTCACTGGCTTGTCGATGTTCTTCGAAGTCGCGACGATCATCGGCAAGAACGCGCACATGTATCTGGGGCTGCTGTTCATCGTCGGCGGCATTGCCCACGCCTGGACCAACTGGGTGGCCTTCAAGCGCTACTTCAAGCAGACCAAGCCGCGCATCATCATCGGCATCTATGCCGCGATCGTGATCGCGACGTTCGTGCCCGTGGGTCCGAAAATGGATGGCGGCGGTGAAAACGGTCTGCGCGCCTTCATGACGGCCTCGCTCGACGCGCCGATCAAGGATGTCGCCGTCGTCATCAAGCGCGACCCGGATCGCGTGCTCAAGCAGCTTCAGGCGGCGGGCTATCCGATCAAGAACACGTCCCAGAGCGTGACCAGCGTTACCGGCGACGACAAGCTGCGCGCGCTGAACGCCATCAATGTGCTGATGAAATAATTGCTGCTTTCTTAAAGGCGAACAACATGTCGAAGTTTCAGAAGTCCGGCCTGGTCAAGGCCTTCGGTGCCATCGGCATCTTCCTGATTGCTACGCCCGTCGTGGCGCACCATTCATTCGCCGCTTATGACATGAAGTCGCTCAAAACGACGTCCGGCACGCTCAAGGAATTCCGCTGGGGGGCGCCGCATTCTTCGCTGGTGCTGGTCTACAAGGACAAGGGCGTCGATGGCCAGATGTCGATCATCAGCGGCAGCCCCTTGATGTTCTCCAAGCAAGGCTTTGCTCCCAGAGACTTCAAGCGGGGCGAAAAGATCAAGGTGACCTATCACCCGAACGCCAACGGTGCTCCCGGAGGTGCCCTTGCCGCGCTCACCCTGTCCAACGGACGCACGTTTGCCGATGACGAAGCCGCCAAGGCCGCGCCGCCGCCGAAGTAACGTGCCGGTCCAAGCAAGCACGCGTGACCGTTAGCCGTCAAAGCACCATTTTGTCCGCGTAGCGAGATGGCGGATAATTCAGCTTGAAAAATATTTCAGAATATCGTAAAAAATTGAATTAATTTGAGAGACGACAGCATCGCAATGCTGCGTGTCCGAAAAGTCCGTCAGAGACTGAATAAAGGGGGAGTTTTAGTGAGGTTCAACGCTCGACTTTTGGTGTCCGCTTCGTTGGCGGGTTGCTGTCTCGCTCCTCCCGCCTTCGCGCAGGAAAAGCCCGTCGCCGATGCTGGCACGACTGTCGTCGATACGGGGCAGATCCAGGATATCATCGTCACTGCAGAGCGCCGCACGAGCACCGCCCAAAAGACGGCGGCCGCCGTCAGCACGCGCGATGGCGAGGATCTGACTAAGCAAGGGCGTTACGCTCTTTCGCAGATCCTTGAAAACGTGCCTGGCATCTCCGGCGGCGCGGCCGAAAATACCAACGGCGCGATCACTGGCGGCACCGATAACCCGGCTACCGGCCTGACCATTCGCGGCATCCAGGCGAATGCAGGAACCGGCGGCAGCGTCACATCCACCCCCGCAACCGCCGCAATCTATACCGATGGTGTCTACAACGGCATCGGCAGCAGCTACGACATCGAGCGTATCGAAGTGCTGCGGGGGCCGCAGGGCACGCTGTATGGCCGCAGCGCAACCTCGGGCGTCGTGGCGATCCATACGCGCAATCCGGACCTCAACGACCTTGGCGGCGATCTGCTTGCGCATGTCGGCAGCTACGACCTGACGCAGTTCTCGGGCGCGCTGAACATTCCATTGATCGAGGACAAGCTGGCGATCCGGGTTTCCGGGAACCGCTACGAGCGGGATGGTTACGATTCCGCCGTGGGCGGCTATCGCAAAACCACTGAGGGGCGGATCAAGCTGCTGTATAAGCCGACGGAGACGTTTTCGGCCCTCCTCGGCTTTGCAGTGCAGTACAATCAAGCGAACTCCGGCGGCGTTTCGATCACGCAACAGCCCGTTAATCACTACGAAGCCATCACCGATGATGACATCGGTCATGGCAAGAACCACTTTTATCAATGGTGGGGCGAATTCAACCTGGACCTGGGCGGGGTCAAGCTGACTTACGTGCCTGCTTACAAGACCTGGAATGCGACCAACCTCGGCATTGCGCGTGGGACGCCTCCCGAATTCGACCAAACGATCGTGACGCCGATCGACAACTTCCTGACGCAGGAATTACGCCTTGGCTCGCAGGACGGCGGCAAGCTGACGTGGCAGACTGGATTGTTCTACTATTATAATAACCTGCACGACTCTAACCAACTCGTCTTGTCTCCGAGCGGCATCCAGGCGTTTCGATCTGAGACGCACAAGCGGACCAACAACGTCGGTGTCTTCGGTGAAGCTACTTATGCTATTGCCGACAGCACTCGTCTGACCGCCGGCCTGCGTTACGACTATACTCGCGTGAGGACTGAACAGGATTACACCAGCATCACCGGTGAGACCAAGTCGCTTGTCGGCGACCAGGGCTTGCGGACGTTCAAGAACGTCACCTACAAGGCGCGCATCGAGCATGACTTGACACCTGCGAACATGCTGTACGCATCGATTTCCAGCGGCTTTTCACCGGGCGAAGTCGCCGTCACCACCGATGTCACTTTGGCCCCGGTGGTCGTGAAACTCGACTCGCAGACCCTGACTGCTTACGAAATCGGATCTAAGAACCGGTTTCTGGGCAACCGCCTCCAGGTTAACGGCGCAGTCTATTACAACGACTACGGCGGCTATCAGACGGCGGGCATCAACGTCACGCCCGACACCCCCGAGACGCCCACGTTCAACACGATCGTAGCACCCGTCAGGGTCTACGGCGCTGAACTTGAAATGCTCGCCAAGCCTTGGGTGAACGGCCAAATCGGCGTGAACCTCGCTTACACCCATGCTCGGTATCATGACATCCCGGAAGCATATGCAGAGTTGTTCTCCAATAATGTCATTTCAGGCACCATCCCGTTCGTAGGGAATGCTTGGATCGAGCATCGCGTCGAATTAGGGGGAGGCACTGGCCTGTCCGCCCGGGCGGAAGTCATCTATCATTCAAGCTTCCAAAGCGGACGCATGACAGATGACCAAGCCAATGACGGCGCCGAGCCCTACGTCCACACCTCAGACAAGGTATTGGGCAACCTAAGCGCTACGTTCTCGTTTGCAGACGGACGCTATGCAATCACTGGATATGTTCGCAACATCACGGATACGCGGTATAAGACTTTAACCGGACTCCAGACGACCGCCCCAGGCCAGTTCATTAGCACGGTCGATCTGAGCGACCCCAGAACCTGGGGCATCAACGCCACGGCGCGGTTCTAGGAGAGCATGCGATGAAGAACATTCGATTGTGTTCGTGGATGGTTGGGCGCGTGGCTTTTTCCGCGCCGACGCAAATCCTGCTTGGCCTTGGGTTGAGCGCGGCGCTGGGCGCAGCGCCTGCCTTGGCGCACCATTCGTTCCGTGCCTACGACATGTCGAAGACGGTGACGGTATCCGCCACCATCAAAGAGTTTCGCTGGGGCGCGCCGCATTCTTCGCTGATCGTCATGTACCAGGACGCCAAGGGCAAGACATCGTCGATGTCGCTCGGCAGCGGCAGCCCCATGGTGTTCATCAAGCAAGGCTTCCAGCCGCGTGATTTCCATACCGGAGACAAAGTGAAGATAGCCTACCATCCCAATGTCAGTGGTCTTCCAGGCGGCTTCATGTCGAAGCTGACTACTGCTGATGGCCGTAGTTATTCCGATAGCGAAGCTGCCGCTGCCCCGG
The DNA here is from genome assembly GCF_000272475.1 of Novosphingobium sp. Rr 2-17. Taxonomy (GTDB): domain Bacteria; phylum Pseudomonadota; class Alphaproteobacteria; order Sphingomonadales; family Sphingomonadaceae; genus Novosphingobium. The sequence goes on along the minus strand of NZ_AKFJ01000083.1, from coordinate 77,416 downwards.
CCGGACCGCCCAAATCGTGATGCGTCTTCCAGCAAGGCACGTCTTGATCGCCACTGCCGTCGCCGTGCTGACGGTTTCGCCGGCGCTGGCGCAAACGCCGGCATCGCCTCCCATCCAGCCGGCAGCATCCGGCGCTAATCTGGAGGGTATCTGGAAGGCGGCCTCGCCCAGTGCCAGTCTCAAGCCAGTCAGCGGTCCGATCCCGTTCACGGATGCGGGCCGTAAGCTTTATGAGCGCAACAAAGGCCTCAAAGCCCGCAAGGACTACGACGCTTACGACATCGCCACGTCTCGTTGCAGCACGCCGGGTATCCCGCGGTTGATGCTGACCGGACAACGCTTCAAGCTTTGGCAGCAGCAGGGTGTCGTCACTTTCGACTTTGAGTGGAACCGGGCGATCCGCCAGATCGATGCGCGAGGAGCGCCGACCGAAGCACCGGCCGTTCCCAACATGACCGGCGTGTCCAAGGGCCACTGGGAAGGCGATACCCTTGTCGCGCTTACTACCGACGTGTCAGAGCGTACCTTGATCGACGACCTCGTGCCGCACACCATCGACATGAAGGTCACCGAACGCCTGCGCCTGCTCGATGCGAACACGCTGGAAGATCGCGTGACCATCGAAGATCCAACTCTCTTCACCAAGCCATGGGAAGCGGTCATCACGTACAAGCGCCAGCCCGATGCCGCATTCCCCGAGGACGTCTGCATGGACCGTCTGGAAAAGCACCAGCCGGCGTTCCCGCAGTCATGACGCGCGCAGGCTTCACGAAGTCCAAGGCCTTGGTCGCAGGACTGATGCTGGCAGGGCTGGTTTCCGCCGGGGCACATGCCCAAGTTCCCGGCCCGCCGGCGCAAGGTGCGGACGGCGGCGAGCCGCCCAGTCCGTTCCCGCCACCGCCGCCGCCAACGCCGGCGGAAAAGATGGTCGCCGACCTTATGCCGCCAGGGCCGGGAGTGGTGCAACCGCTCGCGCCCTACACGCCCGAGACCCCGCGTCCGCCCCAGGATCCGCGTAATCTGCGGGGAACCTGGGTCCATAATCAGCCTTTGGAAATGCGCGTCCAGAAGGACATGTACGGCACGGTTCTGCCCTACACCATGGAAGGCGCCAAGGTGCTGGTCCGCCGAGTGAAGGCGCTGGAGATGGGAAAGCCGTTTCTCAATGCCTCCGCCCGCTGCCGCCCGCCCGGTTCGCAATGGCAGCGTGACCTGGGTATGCCCTTCCAGGTGTTCCAGACCGACAAGGTCATCGATTTCGTGTTCGAGGAATATCACGGACGCTGGACGATCGTGCTCGATCCCGCCGCAGCTTCGAAGCAGAGCACCACGCCCTACATGGGCCGCTCGACGGGTCGGTGGGACGGCACCACCTTGGTGGTAGAGACCGAAGGCTTCCGCGATCCGATCTACTTCGACGTCAACGGTACGCCGCTTTCCACCAGCGCTAAATTGGTCGATCGCATCCGCAAGGTCGATAACGGCAAGAACAAGCCTTACCTGGAAATCGTCACCACCGTCGATGATCCCATGTACTACACCGCGCCGTGGACGATCGTGCGGACGTATTCCTGGCAGCCCGACTTCGCCGTGTTCAAGGAATACAATTGCGAAGAACAACTGGGCGACCCCGACCTCAACAACAATCCCAATGCCGGTATGGTCGTCGAACCTCGCGACTAGAGTCTTGTTTTGCCGCGTTTTCCCAGTCAGCAGGTGATTCCATCCGCATCGAAAACGCGCTAAGCCACAGAAACCTTCCAAGGACATCGTCATGACAAACCGTTTTCGACGCGCCGCCCTGGCTCTGGCCGGTTTTGCATCTGTCGCAACGCTCGGCGCGGGCTCTCCCGCCATGGCGGCGAAGTACACGCCGGTCGAAGAAGCCAACAAAAAAGCCGTGCTGGATTTCTACGCGGCGCTCAACGATGCGGACGCCACCCACACCACCAAGGCCCGCGCCCGCGCCATCATCGAACAGTACATCGGCGCTGACTACGTGCAGCATTCCGCCAACTTTGCAGGATTGCCCGGATCAGGCACGCCGCGCGACAAACTGATCCGCGTGTTTGAAAGCATGCCTGACAGGCCCGGCGCGGTCGTCATGCCCAAGACCTTGGCCGTGATGGCGGATGGTGATCGGGTGATCCTGCTCACGACCCGTGAGATGCCCGGAATGGGCGGCCAGGCGCCTGGCACGATGTACATTTTCAACATGTTTCGGGTGAAGAACGGCAAGCTGGTAGAACACTGGGACGGCAGCGCCGCCCCTATGGCCACCGCGCCCGGTTCCCCGCCTCCCGGCGCGCCAGCTCCCTGAGTTCGTGGCCGCCGTGTCATGGCACTCACACGCGGCGGGTGTCTTGATCGACCGGCTCGTTCGATTGGACACCCCGCTGTGACGCACCGCACACGTCGACGCGGTTAAAGCCATATGCTCCCGCAATTCCATGCATGTAATGGAATGCGAATACCGCAAAGTCGGTGTCGCACGCGGGGGCTGGCTAGGCGGATGCTCTGGGCGGGGGCTCTAGGCGGGAAGGTCAAGAACGGCGAGCTAACCCCATCGGTGGCTCAGCGTGCGATCGAAGCGATTGTTCAGGCTCGAATTGCAGGGGCAAACTCGAAAATTTGAACCCCTACTCCGCCGCCTGCTCCAGCGCAGCATTCGCGGCTTCCATCTCCGCCGCCTTGGCTTCGACCAGGCCGACAATGTGGTCGAGCATGGTTTCGGACTGGATGACGTGGTCGGTCACGCCGGACAAGTAGACCATGTGCTTGCCATTGCCGCCGCCCGTCAGGCCGATGTCGGTTTCGCGCGCTTCGCCGGGGCCGTTGACGACACAGCCCAGGACCGAAAGCGAGATCGGGGTCTTGATGTGCTGCAGCCGGGCTTCCAGTGCCTCGACCGTGCGGATCACATCGAAGCCCTGGCGTGCGCAGGAAGGGCAGGAGACGACACGGACGCCGCGGGTGCGCAGGCCCAGGGTCTTGAGCATCTCGAAGCCGACGCGCACTTCCTCTTCGGGCTCGGCCGAGAGCGAGACGCGCAAAGTGTCGCCGATGCCCGACCACAGCAGCATGCCCATGCCGATCGAGGATTTGACGGTGCCGCCGATCAGCCCGCCAGCCTCGGTAATGCCCAAGTGCAGCGGGCAGTCCACCGCTTCGGCCAAGCCCTGGTAGGCAGCGACGGCGAGGAACACGTCGCTGGCCTTCACCGCCACCTTGAACTCGTGGAAGTCGTGATCCTGCAGCAGTTTGATGTGATGCAGGGCCGATTCGACGAGCGCTTCGGGGCACGGCTCGCCGTACTTTTCGAGCAAGTCGCGCTCCAGGCTGCCGGCGTTGACGCCGATGCGGATGGCGCAGCCATTGGCCTTGGCAGCACGCACCACTTCGGCGACGCGTTCGTCCGAGCCGATGTTGCCGGGGTTGATGCGCAGGCACGCGGCGCCGGCGTCAGCGGCTTCGAGCGCGCGTTTGTAGTGGAAATGGATGTCCGCGATCAGCGGAACCTGCGCGGCGCGGGCGATTTCGCGGAAGGCGGCGGTGCTTTCGACATCGGGGCACGAGACCCGGATCAGGTCGGCGCCGGCATCTTCGCAGCGGCGGATCTGGTCGATCGTCGCCTTCGCATCAGAGGTCAGCGTGTTGGTCATGGTCTGGACCGTGATCGGCGCATCGCCGCCAACGGGGACTTTTCCGACCATGATCTGGCGGCTCTTGCGGCGTTCGATATCGCGCCAGGGGCGTATGGAGGACATGCACGCTCCTATAGGCGCTTGCGGTGACGGTTTGAAGCGTGTTCTGCAAGCTGTCGATAAGGCGTCGATAGCACGGCGTTACAGCAACCGGGCGTAGAGGAACTCCTCGTCCCGCTGTTCGCCCACCATGAAGTGGATGTCGGCAACTTTGGCAAAGCCGTGACGCGCGTAAAACCGCTGGGCATCGGGATTGTCGCTGTAGACCGATAACTGGATTTCATCGGCGCCGAACGCCCGCGCCTCGGCCAGGGCATAGTCCATCAGCCGAGTGCCGATGCCGCGCCCGATCGCATCGGGATGGGTGTAAAGCTGCTTCAGCTCGATCGTGGTCCGCCCCTTGGCGTGATCGGGCCAGCCGCAGGCCAGGACCAGCTTGCAGTAGCCGAGCAAGCTGCCGTCCCCGCCTTCGGCGATAATCACTCGCATCGCAGGGTCAGCGATCTCCTTGGCGACCTTGGCCTCGGTATGGGTCTCGGCCAGGAACCCGGCCAGGTCTTCGGCCCGATAGAGATGCCCGAACTTGGCAACGAAGCTGTGCCGACCCAGATCGGCAAGCGGGCCGGCATCGGCAGTCGTGGCGAAGCGTAAGGTCATCGTAGATCCAGGGTCATGCACAGCGAAAATTCGTCGGACACGTAATCGCCGAAGGGCAGGCATTCGACGAAGCCGTGGCCGCGATAAAGGCGGTGCGCGGGGTGGAACGGCTCGGGCCGCCCGGTCTCCAGGCTGACCCGGGCATAACCGCGAGCGCGCGCTTCGTCGAGCAAGTGGCGCAGGATCGCGCGGCCCACTCCGGTGCCGCGCCATTCAGGCGCGACGCGCATCGATTTCAATTCGCCGTGGCGTTCGTCGAGATGCTTGATCGCGCCGCACCCGGCCAGCGCATCGCCATCCCAGGCGGAGAAGAACGCGACATCGGGCTGGCGCAGGCGTTCGGCGGGCATGGCATGGACGCTGGCCGGCGGCGACCACTGGTGCATTTCGTCCAGATGGAATTGGAGCAGGGCGAGCACCGCCGTGCCGGTCAGGTCGTCCGGGACGATCCGCCAGCCATCCACCTTCAAGGCTTCCATCGTCATACACCCCTTGTGAACTTGTCAGCCTTGCGCCGTCCCATCCGCATCCCGGCCTCCAGCCGCGCGCGCAATTGGGTGTAGTAGGCTTCCAGATAACGGCGTTCGTCGCCCCAGCCATCATTGCGGCCGATCTTCTCGGCGATGGTCTGATAGACTGACTCGATCGCTTGCGGGCGGTTATCGCGCAGCACGCGTTCGAGCGCTTGCAGTTCGTACTCGCCGTAGATCGCCAGGTCCGCCTCCTCGAAGCGATAGTCGCGCGCGGGTACGGCGACGTGATCTTCATCCCCTCGCGAACGAGGCTCCGGCCCTTTGATCCCTGCACCGCCAGCGAGCGACATCGCGGCCAGCAGCTTCTGCTTGGGCCGCTCAACCACCCAACTTCCGGCGATGATGTCGCCCGCGCGCAGGCCGTCGCGGTTGAACAACGGAAAGAACATGAAAATCAGGAACCAACCAGTCGCGGCCAGCCACGCCATGCCGGATTCGGCGCCACCTGCCATCAGCAGGATGACCGGCAGGAACAGCTCGATATCGCGCAGCAAGTTGCGGGCGATGACCATTTCGGCGGTCAGCCGCCCGCCGTCGCGCGCGGCGATGCGCAGGCCGGTCAGTCGCTTGCCGGGGGTTGCGCCGCGCGGGCCCAGTTCGAAGAACAGGAAGTAGGCGTGGCGGAACAGGAACATGGCGATGATCCACACGATCAGCAGCATTTGAAACGCCCGGCTTGCCGCCGACTTGTCATGCGCCAGCCGCGTTGCCGCACCGACCCCGCCGGCGATCTGCATCAAGGCGACCGATGCCGCCACGATCAGCACGAGGATGATAACCAGGTCGAGCACCAGCGCGCCGGCGCGCGTCGCACGGCTGGCGAGCGTGATCGGCAGGGAGATACCTTCGGGCGTCACCAGAATCCGCCGCTTGCGCATGCGCGGATCGACCCGTTGGATGGGCGCTTTTACCTTACGCCGCTTCATGCCAGCTTCTTTCGCCGGGCGCCGGTATTGCCGCGAAATGCGAAGAAGTAGGTGGTCCACAGCGTGAGCATGAAGCCGCCGATGACCAGGCGGCCAAAGGTCTGGTCGACCAATTGACGTGCGAAGCCTTCCAGCAAGGCGGCGACGATCAGCATGAGCACCACCCCCATCATGACCACGGCGGCGCGCCGACCGGCCTCGCCCGCCGCTTGCAGCAAGGGCCGGTCACCCGGAAACGCCAGCGAGCGGCCAATATGCAAGCCCGCCGCGCCCGAGAGGAGGATCGCGTAGAGTTCGGTGGTGCCATGCACGCTGATCCATCCGGCGAAGTCCAGCCCCAGGCCGGCCTGATGGTAGACCCAGCCCATAGCGCCCAGCAGCGCCAGGTTGTGGATCAGCAGCAGCAGCGAAGGGATGCCGAAAGCAAAGCCCAGCGCGAAAGCCAGGATCGAGACTTGCGCGTTGTTGCTGAACAACTGCGCGGCGAACACGCTGAGGCCGTCGCGTCCCGAATTGCCGAACAGCGTTTCGCGCAGAGCCTGCGCACTGGCGCCGGGTACTCGCGCGCCTGCCATTTCGCGCGACATCAAGGCGAAGTACCAGTCGGGATCGTTCGAAACCAATAACCAGCCCACCAGTACGCCTGCGCACATTACCGCAAGCGCGATCAGGACGTCGATCCAGATCCCGCGCACTGCCGCGCTCCAGCCGCCACCGAGAAATCCGCGCAGCCATTCGACCAGCGAACTGCGCGGGCCGTAAACGACGAACCAGGCGCGCTGCACCAACCCTTCGAGGTAGGCGAGCGTTGCCGCATCGAGCGAAGTCTCGCGCGCGATCGAAAGGCTGGAGGCGACGGTGCGGTACAGGCCGGGCAGCGCCAGCAGGTCTTCGTCCGAGATGCCGCGCAAGCGCCCTTTTTCCAGCCGCACGACGATGCGCTCCAGCCGTTGCCAATCGCCCTCGCGCTCCAGCCGGAAACGGTCGGAGCGCAAGGCGGCAACGGCGATCGCGTTGGGGGAGGGCACGACGCCAGGCGCACCTTGGGGAGAGCTTGCCGGTGTGCGTTCGGTCGCGTCGTCAGCGGAAATCGTGGCGGCGCTCATCCGATGGCTCCCGAACGCTTGATGGCAAGGTAGGCGTCGAGCAGTCGGGTGCCGATCCGGTCCCACGGCGCTTCCACCACATCGACCCCGATCTGCCGCAGCCGCCGGGTGACGAGCGCGCGCTGGCGCAGCAGCAAGTCGGCGCTGACAGCCATAGACAGCGTCTCCATGTCATCGGGCGCGGCGGCGGAGAAGCTTTCGAGTTCCTCGTCCGCCATCGTCACGAACACCACGACGTGGCGCGACACCAAGCGCCCGATGCTTTCGATCATCAACTGGGCACTGGTGGGATCGGTGAAGTCGGAGAAGACCACGATCAGCGAACGGCGCTGCAGGCGGTTGGCAAGGCTGGCGAGCGCGAGGGTGAAGTTGGGCTCCTCCGAGCGGTATTCCAGCCCGGCGGCGGCGCGCTGGAGGCGGAAGAACTCGCCCGATCCGGTGACGAACGGCGAAGACACTTCGGGGTGCGAGGCGAAGCCGTAGAGTGCCACGCGGTCGCCGCCCTTGAGCGCGACATAGCCGGTTGCCAGCGCGGCCGAAATCGCGCGATCGAGCCGCGGCATACCGGCGATCGGTTCGCACATCGCTTGCCCGCAGTCGAAGGCGAAAACGATCTGGTTGTTGCGCTCGGTCTCGTATTCCTTGGCATAGAGGTGGACGTGACGGGCCGAGCTTTTCCAGTCGATCCGGCGGCGGTCCATGCCGGGTTGGTATTCCGCCAGCGCCTCGAACTGGGTGCCTTCGCCCCGAATGCGCCGGGCGATCAAGCCGAATTGGGCGTCCTTGAGGTAGGTCTGCAACGCGGGCGAGCGCACTGCCGCCACGTTGGGCCAGACGCGCACGCTCTGGCCGATATCGCCCACCACTTGGCGGGCGCCCAGCCCCAGCGGCCCGGTCCAGCGCAGCCAGGCGCGCTCGAACCGACCCGTGCCGCGCCGCGAGGGGGTGAATGGCGCGGTTGCGTGCCATGCGCCATCGCGCCGGGCCAGCGGGAACACCATCCGGCCTCCCGGTGCCAGCCGCGGGTCACATTCGAGCGCCATTTGCGGTCCGGCAGGCCGACCGCCGCGCAAGTGCGCCGTGGCGGCGACCCGGCCTTCCGCGCCGACCTCGATATCGCTGGGGGCAACCACATGCAGGTTGTCCAGCCGCCCGGCCAGCAGCGCGTCGATGAAGACCAGCGCCAGGATCAGCAGGCCCGCGATCGGCGCGACGATCCACGCCTGGGGCCGGATCGCCGCGATCACCAGCGCAATCGGGGCCGCCGCCGCCAGCAGCGCCACTGCCCGCGGGGTCGGCACGATCGGGGCGAGCAAGCCGAGGAGGGACCGGTTTGCCATCAGTGGCTCAGCGCGGGGCCTCGGTCTGCTCGACCAGTTCGCGCACCAGCGCCTCTACTTGCTTGCCTTCGATCTCTGCCGCCGGGCTGAGCAGCAAGCGGTGGCGCAGCACGCCGGTGGCCAGCGCCTTCACATCGTCCGGCACGACGTAGTCGCGGCCATCGAGCGCGGCGCGGGCGCGCGCGGCTCCTGCCAGCAGCACGGCGGAACGCGGCGATGCGCCGCTCGAAAGGTCGGCGCTGTCCCGCGTGGCCCGCACCAGTCGGACGATATATTCGACGACCGTGTCGGCCAGCGTCACCGCTGCCACGGCGCGGGTCGCGGCGTCCAGTTGCGCAGGGGTGGCGACCGAGGCGATGTTCAGCTCTGCAGGCGTGGGCGCGCCGCGATTCTCGCCATAGCGGGCGACGATCCGGCATTCTTCCTCGACGCTGGGATAATCGACGTTGAGCTTGAACAGAAAGCGGTCGAGCTGGGCCTCGGGCAGCGGATAGACGCCCTGGCTTTCGATCGGGTTCTGGGTTGCCACCACCATGAAGTGCGCGGGCAGCTTGTGGACCGCACCGTCCAGCGTCACCCGGCGTTCCTGCATCGCTTCGAGCAGCGCGGCCTGGGTCTTGGGCGGGGTGCGGTTGATTTCGTCCGCCAGCAGCAGATCGCAGAAGATCGGGCCGTGGGTCAGCGTGAACTGGCTGGTTTGGAAGTTGAACAAGTTGGAGCCCAGGATGTCGCCCGGCATCAGGTCCGGCGTGAACTGGATGCGCCCGAAATCCAGGCCCAGCGTTGCCGCGAAGCATTGCGACAGGAACGTCTTGGCGGTGCCCGGCGGGCCTTCGAGCAGGACGTGACCGCGTGCGAGCAGGGCGATCAGCAGATGCTCCACGGTGTCGGCCTGGCCGACCACGCCCTTGGCGACTTCCGCACGGATCGCGGCGGCCAGCGCCGCGACCTGGTCGAGCGTTAGGGGTTCGGCATCGTTCATCGCGTAAGCTTCCTTTCCAGCGCGTGGAGATCGCGCGCGGCCTTGAGGAGATCGGGGACGCCTCGCGCTGCCCTGAGGCGCGCGGAAACGGCAGTGAAGGTTTGGGTGAAGGGTTCGGCGCCGGTTTGCCGGGCATCCGGGCGGCGGGCCAGCGCGCGGTCGATCGCGTCCTCCGCCTGCGCCACATCAAGCGAGCGCGGCAAGGCGAGCGCGGCGACCAGACGCTCCCGCGCCCGGTCGGCATAAGGGCCGCCGATCAAGTGCAGGCGCCGGGACCGCAGGATCATGCCGGCGGCATTGGAGACGAGCGCGCGCTTGCCGAACGCGATGGCCCGCCCGCCCGCGAGCGGTGGCCCGAAGCGCAGGAAAGCGCGCCAGCCGACGATCACTGCCGCCAGGATCAAGCACAGCGTCGCGGCCAGGAACGGCGGGGTGAAGGCCAGCGTCAGCAGGTTCTGCGCCCGCCCAAAACCGTTCAGCGTCATATCGAACACCACCGCGCCGCCCGGCTTGACCCCGCTCGCGCGCACCAGCGCTTCGGCCAGTTGCGCGTTCTGCAGGTTGGCCATGCCGTAATTGTCGAGCAAGTCCGGCTCGAACACCACCACCAGCGGATGGAGTTCATTGTCGTCCTCGTCGGGCACGGGCACTTGCGCGCGGGCGAACACCTCCAGTTGCGGATAGTAGCCTTCGTCGGCGATGAAGCCTGCCAGCGTGCGCCCGTCGCTCGATTCCACCAGCGGCACCACATTCTTGCCCGAGCCGGAAAGCATGAAGCGATCGTCGGGCAAGGGCGCGGCAAGGTCCATGCCTTCCCAGCGCAGGCGCGCGCCGTTTTTCGATCCAGCGTCGATCGAGACGTAGACTTCGTCGAGGAATCCCTTCCATTCCGGTGGGCGGGTTCCGCCAAGCCGCACCCAGCCGGCTTTTACCTTGTCCCGCTCCTGGCTCAGGGGCGCCGTCGCCTGCCACTTGGGCGAGATCACCAGCGTCGGCCCGATGTAGCGCCGGGCGTTGACGATCTTCTCGATTTCCTTGCCCTCGGCCCCGGCGGGCGGGGTCAGCACCAGCAGCCCCGGCTTGTCCAGCCCGCCTTCGTTGCGGGCGCGAGTCACTTGATAGCCGCGCGCTTCAAGGTAGTCGGCCATGGCGGCGTAGCCGTTGAGGCCCTTGCCGCCGACATGGGCCTCGCCGTCGTTGGTGTTTCCGAACCCCGTGCCGGTGCCGATCATCCACAACAAGGCCACGAACAGCGCAGAGCCCAGCAGGACGATGGCCAAGACCGCCCAACGCGAGAAGGGACTGGCCCCAAGATCGACCGCGCCGGTCGATGGGGTGCGCACCGCGCTGCCGACACTCATGCGCGCAGCTCCACCAGCGCGAAATCGGCATAGGCCTGGCGGGCGACCGTCCAGTCCTGCACGTCCAGGTCTCTGAGCGCGAACAAGGACCGTTCGACCCGGGCAGCGATCACCCCGAAGGCCTGGCGCCCGGCCTCCGGCAACACCCGCAGCACCGCGATCTCACGCGCGGTGGAGGCGGGCTGCAACCAATCGGGGCGGGCATCGGCGATCTGGCGCACGCTCCGCCGCAGCAGCAAGTGCGCGGCCTCCCCATAGCGGCCCTGCGCGGCGAGCCGGTCGGCATCCTCCAGCAGCGCCATCGCCTCGGCGCGGTCGGGCGTCCAGCCGGGATCGGGCGCGGCGGGCTGGCGGCTGCGCCAGCGGTCGATCATGGGCTCTGCCAGCCGCCAGATCAGGAACGCGAGCAATACGGCGCCCAGGCCGATAAACGCGTAAAATACCGCCGACCCGGACATCCCGATGAACCGACCGATCGGCTCGAACACCGCTTCCAGGACTTTGCCGAGAAAGCGACCGAGCGCTTGGAGCCATTCCGGGGTCTGGGTCACTTGGGGCTTGATGTCGGGCAGCGGGGTGTACTGGATGTCACTGGCGGCGCGAACCGCCTTCCACGCGTCAGTGGCGCTCGCAGCCGAAGCCCCGGCGTCCGCTTCGCCAACATGACCCCCAGCAATCGTCATCGCTGCGATGATTGGCATGCCCGGCATCGGGGCGCAAGCGCACGAAGCGCCCGTCTATCCCATCCTTACGGTAGTTTAACCCCGAGCGCGGCCACGCGGGTAGCTGCCGAGCGGGCGCACGTACTTGCAGTGGAACGCCAGTTCCTGCAGCGCGCTGTCCACCCGGGGATCGCCCGGCGCACCTTCTATATCGGCATAGAACGTGGTCGCGGCAAAGCTGGCGCCGATCTGGTAGCTTTCCAGCTTGGTCATGTTCACACCATTGGTCGCAAATCCACCCAGCGCTTTGTAGAGCGCGGCGGGAATGTTCTTCACCTCAAAGATGAAGGTCGTGATCGCTGCCTTGCCCTGCAACTCGAACGGATCGAGCGGCTCGCGCGCCAGGACGACGAAGCGAGTGGTGTTGTTCGCAGCGTCCTCGACGTTCTCCTCGATCACCTTTAGGTCGTAGAGGTCTGCCGCCAGCCGGGGCGCGATCGCGCAGGCGGACAGATCGCCCATCTCGCGTACCAGCGCTGCCGCGCCTGCGGTATCGGCATAGGCCATCGGCACGATCCCGCGCTCGCGCAAGTAATGGCGCGACTGGCCCAGGGCCTGCGGGTGGCTGTAGGCAGCGGTGAACGGTCCGTCGCCCAGCGCCATCAACGCGTGGTGGATCGACATGAAATGCTCGGCCACGATCGACAGGCCGCTTTCGGGCAGCAGGAAATGGATGTCGGCCACGCGCCCGTGCTGCGAATTCTCGATCGGGATAATCGCGCGATCGGCCCGGCCTTCCTTCACCGCTTCGAGCGCATCTTCGAAGGCGAAACAGGGCAGCGGCAAGCACTCGGGATCGCATTCCAGCGCGGCGCGATGCCCGTTGCAGCCCGGCGCACCTTGCAGCGCCATCGCCCGTACGGGATCGGCGGCAGCAGCCTCGGTCATCAGGTTGACGAGTTCGTGAGCGGGTTTGGGATAGAAATTCATGACGTGCGCGCGACTAGGCCGCAATGCCTGCAACCGCAATGGCTCTTGCGCTAAAGCTGGCCGAACTCTAGAGCCCGAACAATAAGGGCAGAGGCATTCAGACCTACGGGGCACACAGGAATGGACGATCGTTTCAATACCATTGCCGGATGGGCTCTGTTCTCCGGCGTCGTCGGCCTTGGCTTGACCATCGGCAGTTCCATGTACTTCCAGGCTGACAAGCACCATGCTCCCGCCACCGCCGGCTATGCCGTCGCTGGCGCCGAGGATGAAAGCGGGGGTGCCAAAGAAGCGCCGATTGCGACCCTGCTCGCCACCGCAGACGTCGCCAAGGGCGAATCGACTTTCGCCAAGTGTACCTCGTGCCACACCATCAACGCGGGCGGCGCCAATGGCATCGGTCCCAACCTTCATGGCGTTGTGGGTGAAGGCATCGGCCAGGGCGCCGGCGGCTTTGCGTTCTCCGACGCGTTGAAGAGCAAGGGCGGCACCTGGGACTTCGACAAGCTGAACGAATGGCTCAAGAGCCCCAAGGCTTATGCGCCGGGCACCAAGATGACCTTCGCCGGCCTCTCCAAGCCGGAAGACCGCGCCAACATCATCGCCTATCTCAACTCGCAAGGCTCCAACCTGCCGCTGCCCAAGGCTGACGCTGGGTCGGCGGCTGCTGCCGCGCCAGGCGGCGACGCTCCGGCCCCCGGCAACGCCGCTGCCGCTCCGGCTGCAGCAGCGTCGAATGCGCCGACGGCAGCCGGTTCGACCGCGCCGAGCGGAGCAGCACCGGCTGCGCAATAGCGGCTGATGCCATCCAAATCCGGCCTAGCCGGTAGAAGACGGCCCGCAAGCGCCGCCGAGTCGCTTGCAGGCCGTCTTCGTCTTCGTTGAAACCAGCGCGAGGCTGGCCCCATCCATCCGCGTGGCTTTTATAATGTGCCGCCCTCATCCCGATGAAGGTTATTGCACCGGCGTGGGCTTACCGCTTGTAAGGCCGGGTCAATTGGTCCGGATCTGGGCGAGATAACGATGGATCGTGCTGCGGTGGACGCCCAACTGTCGCGCCGCTGCGGTTACATTTCCGTGATGCGATGCAAGCGCCGCCTCGATGGCCTCGGCGCGATCATCCGCAAGCGGGCGGGGCGTGAGGGGCAGATCTGCACCGGCGACCGTGCCCGGCTCGTCCCAATTACCGATCAGCATAGCGCCATTCGCAAGGCGAAGGCTTTTGCAGCCTCGACTGCTTTCGATTCGCCGATCAAGCAATTCGTCCACCGCTGCCGCGTCGATCGCATCCCAGCTACGCCCTACCAGTGACAGGCCGCGCCGGTTGGCGGCAACCAGCCGCTCGTCCCGGAACACCAGGATGCCCTCCCGCGCGGTGCCGAGCATGGCCGCATCGTCATGCAGGCGCAAAACCCGGCAGTCGACGAAGCCTGTACGAAACAAGCGATGTTCGATCTGATCCACCGCAAGCCGGATCAGGCCCAGCGCATGACCGTGCCCCACTGCGGACGGTCCGGACATGTCCAGCGCACCGATGATCGCCCCGCGCGGATCGATGATCGGCGTTGCCGCGCAGCTAAGCACCGCATGTTCGGCGAAGAAATGTTCAGGACCGTGCACCGCGATCGGCCGGCGTTCGGCAATGGCAGTGCCGATGGCGTTGGTGCCCGTGCTGGCTTCCGTCCAGGACACGCCGGGGCGCAATGCCACTTGCGCGGCGCGCGACAGGAAGCCTGTGTCGCCCACGGTATCGAGGATCACGCCGTCGGCATCGGCCAGGATCACGACGCTGCCGGTGTCCCGCGCTTCGCCCGCCAGCATTTCCAACTCCGGGCGGCAGAGGCGGCGTAAAGATTCGCGGTGCTGGCGAAGGGTGGCAAGATCGGTGTCGGTCATCGGTCCCGATGCCGGTCTCTCGCCTTGCGACAGGCCCAGATCGGTGCACCGCAGCCAGGACCGCAGCACCGGCTGGCGTATGCTTGCGACGGGCAACTGCCCATCGTTGAAGAAAGCTCGCCGCCCTTGCTCGATCGTTGCGCCGTTCATTCGGTCGCCTGCCTCTCTCACCGTCGCATTATGCGACACCAGCACGAGTCTTGCGTCGCGCCATGCGACACATGGTAGGCCGCACGATGGAAAAGTCCATGGCCGCGCCTGCATCGAGAGCACGCCCGCTTGCCTGGCGGCGCAGACAAGCAGAGCCTCTCCGACCACGAACAAAGGAGAGGTTTCGATGACGATCCACCAGCCAATCATGGCCCGTACTGCGCCGTTCAAGGCTCGCTATGGCAATTTCATCGGAGGCCGCTGGGTCGATCCGGTCGATGGTCGCTGGTTTGACAATCGATCGCCGATCGACGGACAAGTGATCTGCCAGGTCGCGCGCAGCCAGGCCGCCGATGTCGAACTGGCGCTCGACGCTGCGCACAAGGCGAAGGATGCATGGGGCCGCACCAGCGTGGCCGAGCGCGCGTTGATGCTCCACCGCATCGCCGATCGCATGGAAGAGAACCTTGCGACGCTTGCCACCGCCGAAACCTGGGACAATGGCAAGCCGATCCGGGAAACGACCGCTGCCGACGTTCCGCTCGCGATCGACCACTTCCGCTATTTCGCCGGCTGCATCCGTGCGCAGGAAGGCGGCGTTTCCGAGATAGACCACGATACCGTGGCGTATCATTTCCACGAGCCGCTCGGCGTGGTCGGCCAGATCATCCCGTGGAATTTCCCGCTGCTGATGGCCTGCTGGAAGCTGGCGCCCGCGCTCGCCGCCGGTAATTGCGTGGTGCTGAAGCCAGCAGAGCAGACCCCTGCCTCGATCCTGGTGCTGGCGGAGCTGATCGCCGACTTGTTGCCCGAAGGCGTTCTCAACATCGTCAATGGTTTTGGCACCGAAGCCGGCAAGCCGCTGGCGCAAAGTCCGCGCATCGCCAAGATCGCCTTCACCGGCGAGACGTCCACTGGCCAGCTCATCATGTCCTACGCCTCGGAAAACCTGATTCCGGTGACGCTGGAGCTGGGCGGTAAGAGCCCGAACATCTTCTTTGCCGACGTGGCGGCGCAAGATGACGACTATTTCGACAAGGCGATCGAGGGTTTCGCCATGTTCGCGCTGAACCAGGGAGAAGTCTGCACGTGCCCCAGCCGCGCGTTGATCCACGAATCGATCTATGACCGGTTCATGGAGAAGGCGATCGCCCGGGTCGAGGCGATGATCCAGGGCGATCCGCTCGATCCCGCGACCATGGTCGGCGCGCAAGCCTCGGCTGAACAGATGGAAAAGATCCTCTCCTATTTCGAGATTGGGCGCGGCGAAGGCGCGAAAGTGCTCACGGGTGGCGAGCGCAACCGCCCCGAGGGGCTCGACGGCTTTTACGTCAAGCCCACCGTGCTCAGCGGAACCAATGACATGCGCGTGTTCCAGGAAGAGATTTTCGGCCCCGTCGTATCGGTCGCGACCTTCAAGGACGATGCCGAGGCGATCGCGATTGCCAACGACACCCCC
This sequence comes from Novosphingobium sp. Rr 2-17, assembly GCF_000272475.1. GTDB lineage: Bacteria > Pseudomonadota > Alphaproteobacteria > Sphingomonadales > Sphingomonadaceae > Novosphingobium. The sequence continues at coordinate 61,650 of NZ_AKFJ01000083.1, read as the reverse complement.
TATGGCCTGGGCGCCGGCGTCTGGACGCGTGACGGAACGCGCGCTTATCGCGCAGGTCGCGCGATCCAGGCCGGACGGGTGTGGACCAATTGCTACCACGCCTACCCAGCCCATGCGGCATTCGGCGGCTACAAGCGGTCCGGTATCGGTCGTGAAACGCACCGGATGATGCTGGACCACTATCAGCAGACCAAGAACCTGCTGGTCAGCTATTCTGCGAAGAAGCTCGGGTTCTTTTGACAGCGGTCAAGGCTTGGGCCGTGACAAGGCCCATCCTTTCCCCACACCACGATAGGAGGATATCATGGCAAAAACCATGAAAGCCGCGGTCGTCCGCGAATTCGGCAAGCCGCTTACGATCGATGAAGTTCCGGTTCCGGAAGTAACGGACGGGATGATCCAGGTTGCGATCCACGCCTCGGGCGTCTGCCATACAGACCTCCACGCCGCGGAAGGCGACTGGCCGGTCAAGCCGAACCCGCCTTTCATTCCGGGGCATGAAGGCGTCGGCTTCGTCTCGGCTGTCGGCAAAGGCGTCAAGCATGTCAAGGAAGGCGACCGGGTCGGCGTGCCTTGGCTCTATACCGCCTGCGGGCACTGCGTGCATTGCATGGGCGGGTGGGAAACCTTATGCGAAAGCCAGCTTAACACCGGCTATTCGGTGAACGGCGGTTTTGCCGATTTCGTGATCGCCGATCCCAACTACATCGGCCACTTGCCTGACAACATCTCCTTCACGGAGATCGCGCCGGTGCTGTGTGCCGGTGTCACGGTCTACAAAGGCCTGAAAATGACCGATACCAAGCCGGGCGATACCGTCGCCATTTCCGGCATCGGGGGGCTGGGCCATATGGCCGTCCAATATGCGGTTGCGATGGGATTGAACGTCGCCGCCATCGACGTCGATGATGCCAAGCTCGATCTCGCTCGCCGGTTGGGCGCGACGATCACGGTCAATGCCCGCAACGAAGATCCCGCCACTGCCATCCGGCGAGCGACCGGGGGCGGCGTGCAGGGCGCTCTGGTCACCGCCGTCAGCGAGAAGGCGTTCGAGCAGGCGATCGGCATGGTCGCGCGCGGCGGCACGGTGGCGCTCAACGGACTGCCGCCGGGCGACTTCCCGCTCAATATCTTCGGGCTGGTGCTGAACGGGATAACCGTGCGCGGCTCGATCGTCGGCACCCGGCTCGACCTGCAGGAATCGATCGATTTCGCAGCGAAGGGCAAAGTGAAGGCGACCGTCTCCACCGCCCGGCTGGAAGATGTCAACGACGTGTTCGACCGGATGCGCCAAGGAAAGATCGAAGGGCGCATCGTCCTGGACATGACAGCCTGATAGCCTGATAGCCTGACAGTCTGATAGGCTGAAGGGGCGGAGCGTGATGCCTCGCCCCTTCGCCATCTTTGAGGATACCGAATGACCGATCGCATCGCGTGCGCCGCTCTCCGTTCCCGCATCACCGATGCCGATACCGCCGCTGCCCTCATCCGTCCGGGAGAGACGGTGGCGGCAAGTGGTTTCACCGGATCGGGCTACCCCAAGATGGTGCCGCAGGCGCTTGCCCGGCACATGGCGGCCTCGCACGCGGACGGGCAACCGTTCCGCGTCAATCTGTGGACGGGCGCTTCGACCGGGCCGGAGCTGGATGGCGCGCTGGCTGCTGTCGACGGTATCGCCCAGCGCCTGCCCTACAGCGGCGACCCGGTCGCGCGCGAAAAGATCAATCGCGGCGAGATCGACTATCTCGACATGCACCTTAGCCAAGTCGCGCCGATGGCGTGGGAAGGCGTGCTGGGGACGCTCGACACCGCCATCGTCGAGGTGACCGGCATCCGCCCCGACGGATCGCTGATCCCCTCCTCTTCGGTGGGCAACAACAAGACATGGCTCGACCGCGCCCAGCGCGTCATCCTCGAGGTCAATCGTTGGCAAGACCCCGCGCTGGAAGGGATGCACGACATCTATTACGGCACCCGCCTGCCGCCTGATCGCGTGCCGATCCCGCTGGTGCGCCCCGACGACCGGATCGGCACGCCTTATCTGGCGTGTGACCCGGACAAGATCGTCGCGATCGTGGAAACCGATGCGCCAGACCGCAACCTGCCCTTCGCCGCGCCTGACGACACGGCGCGCGCCATCGCTGGGCACATCATCGAATTCCTGACCCACGAAGTATCGCGCGGGCGCCTGCCGCCGTCGCTGCTGCCGATCCAGTCGGGCGTCGGCAACATCGCCAATGCGGTGCTATCGGGGCTGGTCGATGCGCCGTTCGAGCCGATGACTGCCTATACCGAGGTGATCCAGGACGGGATGCTCGATCTGCTCGATGCCGGCAAGCTGCGCATGGCATCCGCCACGGCGTTCTCGCTCAGCCCGGCGGCGGCGGCGCGCTTGAATGCCGATATGATGCGCTATCGCGACCGGATGATCCTGCGCCCGCAAGAGATCAGCAACCATCCCGAACTGGTCCGCCGGCTCGGTTGCATTGCCATGAACGGGCTGATCGAAGCGGACATCTACGGGAACGTCAATTCCACGCTGGTCATGGGATCGCGCATTCAGAACGGCATCGGCGGATCAGGCGATTTCGCACGCAACGCCTATGTCTCGATCTTCATGACGCCATCGACCGCCAAGGGCGGCAAGATCTCGGCGATCGTGCCGCAGGCCGCGCATGTCGATCATATCATGCAGGACGTCCAGGTGATCGTGACCGAACAAGGCTTGGCCGATTTGCGCGGGCTGTCGCCGCGCCAGCGTGCCCGATTGGTGATCGAACGCTGCGCGCATCCCGACTATCGCCCGCTACTCGCCGACTACGCGGCGCGCGCGCAAGGCGGGTCCTATGGCCTGCACGCCCCGTCGCTGCCGGGTGAGGCGCTGTCATGGCACCAGCGCTTCATGGAGACAGGAACGATGCTCCCGGCTTGATCGCAGTCAATGCGCGCGCGGCGCCACGCGATAAGGATCGTGGCAGCCAAAGGAGACAGCCATGACGACAATCGACACCGACCTGCTCGTCACTCGCGAGGGTACGCGGCTACACGTTCGCCCTGTGCGGTTGGATGACGAGCCGACGCTCGTGGACTTTTTCGCCCATGTGACGCCTGAAGATCTGCGCTTCCGCTTCCTCACCAGCTTGCGCGAAATCGGGCATGAGCGATTGGTGGCGATGGCCGCAGCCAACGACGAGCGGACCGAAAGCCTGATTGCCTTCGCCGACGACGGTATGGTGGTTGCCGCAGCGATGCTTGCGGGTGACCTGGCGGGAGAATGCGCCGAGGCGGCGATCGTGATCCGAGGCGATCGAAAGGGCCTGGGCATCGGTTGGACCCTTCTCGATCACCTGCTCGTCCACGCTAGGCGGCGAGGCTATACTTCGGTCGAATCTATCGAAGATCGGTCCAACCGGGCTGCCATTACACTCGAACAAGACATGGGCTTTGAACTGTTTCCGGTTGAAGGGGAGCCCATGCTGGTCCGGGTGCGACGCCAGCTCCGTTAAATCTTTAGGCAGCCAGCTTCGGGCTGGGTTTCTATGACTACGGACTTGTTAGTCTTGAGGGGTGTGAGGAGCTGGTAGCGACGGGGGGAAGTTTAAGCGCTTCGCCAGCCAGTGACGGGCGTACATTAACGGCTTGTGGTTGCGGCTTGCATTCACAAAGGCGCTAGTGAAACCGTTGTGCTTGCCGAATCCCTAAATTATGCCTAAGTCGAAACGGTACGGCCGCTCCGCGAAGGGGCGGCCCTTATTGTTTGTGCCGGAGATAGAGAATGAGCCAGCCCACTCCGCTGATGCCCCATGCGACCGCCTCCTGGCTGGTCGATACCACCGGGCTCACCTTCGAACAGATCGCCGAGTTCTGCGGCCTGCACATGCTCGAAGTCCAGGCTATGGCCGACGACCTCGCGTCCAGCAAGTACACCGGGCGCGATCCGGTGCGCTCGGGCGAGCTGACGATGGAAGAGATCGAGAAGGGCCAGGCGAACCCCGAATACAAGCTGCGGATGCACAAGGTGCCGGTGACCACCAGCCGCACCAAGGGGCCGCGCTATACGCCTGTTTCCAAGCGCCAGGACAAGCCGGACGGCATCGCCTGGATCTTGCGCAACCACCCCGAGGTTTCGGATGCGCAGATCGGCAAGCTGATCGGCACCACCCGCAACACGATCGCCGCCATTCGCGATCGCTCGCACTGGAACATCAACAACATCAACCCCAAAGACCCGGTGACGCTGGGTCTGTGCTCGCAGCGTGAGCTTGACGCGCTGGTAGCCAAGGCCGCCAAGAAGGCAGGCATCGAGGACGATGGCCTGAGCGACGAGCGCCTGACCGACGACCGCGCCGCCCTGATCCAGGAACTGCGTTCCGAGCGTGAAGCGGCCTCTCGCGCCGCCAGCGAAGCCGCCCAGGAAGCCGAAGCCGCTGCCTGGCTCGAAGCCAAGCGCGCCGCCGAGGCCGAAGCGCGCGGCTGAGTAGCCGCCGCAAGCCCACGCGGCTGAAATCGAAAGAGCGCGCCGCCAGCGATGGCAGCGCGCTCTTTTCGTTTGTCGCTAAGGGCTGTGGATCAGCCCAGCAGCTAGCCAAGCAGCTTCAGCCCAACAACTTCTGGGCGATCGCCCGCACGTCGGCGCCGATGTCCGCGCGATCGAGCGCGACCGCCAGGGTCGCCTCGACGAAGCCGACCTTCGAACCGCAATCGAAGCGGCGACCGGCGAAGGTGACGGCGTGGAACGGCTGCTGGCCGATCAGCTTGGCCATCGAATCGGTCAGTTGGATCTCACCGCCGGCGCCCTTGCCCTGCGTCTCCAGCAGACCCATGATCTCGGGCTGAAGGATGTAGCGGCCCGAGACGATCTTGTTCGAAGGCGCTTCGTCCACCTTGGGCTTCTCGACCAGGCCCTTGACCTCGGTCAGCGCACCATTCGAGGCGCCCGGCGCGATCACGCCGTAGCTGGGGACTTCCTCCATCGGCACTTCGAGCACGGAGACGAGGTTTCCGCCAACCTGGTTATAGGCCTCGATCATCTGCGCCATGCAGCCTGGGCTGCCGTACATCATCTCGTCGGGCAGGAGAATCGCGAACGGCTCGTCGCCGATGACGGAACGGGCGCACCACACTGCGTGCCCCAGGCCCAGCGGCACTTGCTGGCGCACGGTAACGAGGTTGCCTGGCTGAATGCGCGTCGCTTCCAGCGGTTCGAGCGACTTGCCGCGCCCGGTCATCGTCGCTTCGAGTTCGTAGGCGGTGTCGAAATGCTCGACGATCGCGGTCTTGCCGCGGCCAGTGACGAACACGAATTCCTCGATCCCGGCTTCGCGCGCTTCATCGACCGCGTACTGGATCAGCGGGCGATCGACGATCGGCAGCAATTCCTTGGGGATCGCTTTGGTGGCGGGGAGGAAGCGGGTGCCGAGGCCGGCAACGGGGAAAACGGCCTTGCGGACCGGTTTGCGGAAATTGTTGTCACTCATGATTTGGCTAGATGCCCCCCAAATGTTGCACTGCAATTAAAGCGGCTTCGGGCGACCGATGCAACCGGTGCCGAAGCACTTAACTGCGCTTTCATACGCAGCTAACCATTGCGTTTTCGTTGCCCGTGCCGTGTTTCGCGCTAAAGGGTGGCGATGGACAAGATCATCATCGAAGGCGGCAAGCGCCTATCCGGCACGATTCCGGTTTCTGGCGCGAAAAACGCCGCGCTGACCCTGCTGCCTTGCGCGCTTCTGACCGACGAACCGCTGACGCTGCGCAATCTGCCGCGTCTGGCCGACATCGACGGCTTCCAGCATCTGATGAACCAGTTTGGCGTCTCGACCGCGATCGCCGGCAGCCGCCCGGAAGATTTCGGCCGGGTGATGACGCTGCAGGCCACCCGCATCACCAGTGCGGTTGCGCCGTATGATCTGGTGCGCAAGATGCGCGCCTCGATTCTGGTGCTCGGCCCGATGCTGGCGCGCATGGGCGAGGCGACCGTGTCGCTCCCCGGCGGCTGCGCGATCGGCAACCGCCCGATCGACTTGCACCTCAAGGTGCTGGAAGCTTTGGGCGCGCAGATCGAACTGGCTGCCGGTTACGTGCGTGCCATCGCGCCCGATGGCGGCTTGCCCGGCGGTCGCTATTCGTTCCCGGTCGTGTCCGTGGGCGCCACTGAGAATGCGCTGATGACGGCGGCCTTGTGCAACGGCAAATCGACCCTGCACAACGCCGCGCGTGAGCCTGAGATCGTCGATTTGTGCAAGCTGCTCGTCGCGATGGGTGCGCAGATCGAAGGTATCGGCACTTCCGACATCACCATCCACGGTGTCCCCCGGCTCCATGGTGCGACCTACATGGTTATGCCCGATCGCATCGAGGCAGGCTCCTACGCTTGCGCTGCGGCGATCACCGGCGGCGAAGTGACCCTGAAGGGCGCGCGGATCGAAGAGATGGAAGCGACCGTGCAAGCGCTGCGCGATGCTGGTGTCCACGTCGAGCCGACCGCCGACGGCCTGCACGTCGCCGCTAATGGCAAGCTGCGCCCGGTCACGCTCTCGACCGCGCCGTACCCTGGTTTCGCCACCGACATGCAGGCGCAGTTGATGGCGCTGCTGGCGATGGCCGATGGCTCCAGCGTGCTGACCGAGACGATCTTCGAGAACCGCTACATGCACGTTCCCGAGCTCAACCGCATGGGCGCGCGCATCGAAACCAAGGGCCGCACTGCGATCGTCCACGGCGTATCCGGCCTTACCGGCGCCGATGTGATGGCCACCGACTTGCGCGCTTCGATGAGTCTCGTGATCGCGGGCCTGGCAGCCCAAGGCCAGACCAGCGTCCATCGTTTGTACCACCTGGATCGTGGTTATGAGCGCCTGGAAGAGAAATTGGCGCTGGTCGGCGCACAGATCGAACGGGTGGGCGGAGACTGACCTGAGCGGGATTCAAGACGGAACTCTTCTGCGGCACGGCGCGTTGTCCACCCCGAATTCCTCATGAAAGGGAGACACGCACATGGGCCTTATCAAATTGGCCGCTGCCGGCGCGGTGGGTTACGCATTGTTCAAGTACGCGAGCCGCAAAGAGAATGAAGAACCCCTGGTGGCAGGGCTCGGACGCGGTCACGTGCGCGATTCCGGTCCGGATCACATGACCTCGCCCCCCAAGGCCTGGTCCAAGACCGACGAAGCGAGTGACGAGAGCTTCCCGGCCAGCGATCCGCCTTCGACGTACTAAGTCGACGCGAAACGAACATCGAAAGGGCAGTCGCTTACGCAGCGGCTGCCCTTTTCGTATTTCAGGCCTTTTCGTATGTCAGATGGTGCCGAAGGCGCGCATCATCAGCCAGACGCGGATCGCGCTGGCCAGGCCCGGTGGCATCGGCGCGTCGAGCCGCTCGGCATCAATACGCGCCACCAGCGCATTCACCGGCACCCCTTCCTCGCCCGCCGTCCGGCGCAGCAAGTCCCAGAACATCGGCTCCAGGCTGATTGAGGTCTTGTGGCCGGCAATCTCGACCGAGCGCTTGACCGGTGGGTGGTAGGGCGTGGTCATACGCTGCACCCTAACCGCCCTGATGCGCGGAACCAATGGCGGTGCGGGCTCTTATTGCGGGCATCATGACCGATCTGCACGCCCGGCCTTGGTGGGAACGGGGCACCATCTACCAGATCTACCCGCGCTCCTTCCAGGATTCGGATGGCGACGGCGTCGGCGATCTTGCCGGGATCGAGCGCCGGCTCGACTACCTGGTAGACCTGGGCATCGATGCGATCTGGATTTCGCCGATCTTCCCCTCGCCGATGGCGGACTTCGGCTACGACGTGGCGGACTATTGCGATATCGAGCCGATGTTCGGCGATCTGGCGGCTTTCGACCGGCTGCTGACGGCAGTTCATGCGCGAGGCCTCAAACTGCTGCTCGATTTCGTGCCCAACCATACCTCCGACCAGCACCTCTGGTTCCGCGAAAGCCGCGCCTCGCGCGATAATCCCAAGCGCGATTGGTACATCTGGCGCGATGCCAAACCCGATGGCGGCCCGCCCAACAACTGGATCAGCGATTTCGGCGGATCGGCGTGGGAGTGGGACGCGGCGACCGGGCAATACTATCTCCATGCCTTCCTGAAGGAACAGCCCGACCTCAACTGGCGTAACCCTGAGGTGCGCGAGGCGATGGCGAATGTGCTGCGGTTCTGGCTGGATCGCGGGGTCGATGGCTTCCGGATCGACGTGCTGTGGCACATCGTCAAGGACGCGGCCTTCCCCGACAATCCGCTCAATCCCGACTGGACGCCTGCGATCAACGCGCGCGATGAGGTGTTCCAGACGTATTCGACCGACCAGCCCGAAGCGCATGCGATCTCTGCCGATATGCGCGCTTTGGCGGACAGTTATGGCGAACGCGTGCTGATCGGTGAGATCTTCCTGCCCAACGAAGCGCACGCCCGCTGGTTCGGCACGCCCGAGCGGCCGCAAGTGCATTTGCCGTTCAACTTCCAGTTGATCGAAACCGCGTGGAACGTGGCCAAGCTGCGCCAGGTTATCGCCGATTACGAAGCCTCGATCCCGGCGTTCGGCTGGCCCAACTGGGTGATCGGCAGCCACGACGCGCCGCGTATTGCCGCCCGAATCGGTGAGGCCCAGGCGCGGGTGGCGACGATGCTGTTGCTGACCTTGCGCGGCACCCCGACGCTCTATCAGGGCGACGAGCTGGGTATCGGCCAAGTCGCCATTCCGCACGATCGGATGCGCGATCCGCAATATTTCCGCCAGCCCGGCGTCGATGTCGGCCGTGACCGTTCACGCACGCCGATGCCGTGGGATGCCTCCGCCAATGCCGGGTTCAGCACTGGGGAGCCGTGGCTGCCGCTCAATGATGACTGGCCAACCCGCAACGTTGCGGTGCAAGGCGCAGACGCAGGATCGATGCTGACCCTGACGCGCGATCTGCTGGCGCTCCGGCGCGCGCACGATGCCTTGTCGGTGGGGTCCATCACGCTGGTCGAGAGCGAGGACGATGTGCTTTCGTACCTGCGCCAACATGAGGAAGAGCAACTGCTGATCGTCCTGAATCTGAGTTCGTCGGATCACGCCTACCGCGTGCCTGACGGGTACGACGTGGAAACCGTGCTGGCATCTACGAAGGCGCCCCGCGCGATCGACAGTCGGATCGCGGCTGACGAAGGCCTCGTCCTGCGCCTGAAGCGGACGGCCTGAGCCATGCGTATTGCCATGCTGGCGCCGATCGCCTGGCGCACCCCGCCGCGCCATTATGGCCCGTGGGAACTGGTCACCAGCCTGCTCACCGAAGCCTTGGTGGCGCGAGGCGTGGATGTGACGCTGTTCGCCACGCTCGACAGCGAAACGTCCGGGACGCTGGCCGGCGTCGTCCCTGCATCTTACGGCGAAGACCCCGCGATCGACGCCAAAGTGTGGGAACACCGCCACTTGTCGCACTTGTTCGCGCGCGCGGATGAGTTCGACCTGATCCATAACCAGGCCGATTTTCCAGCCCACGCCTTCGCGCCACTGGTCTCGACGCCGATGGTGACGACGATCCACGGCTTTTCGTCCGATCGCATCCTGCCGATGTACGCGCCGTTCCAGGATCGGGTACACTACGTCGCGATCAGCGATGCCGATCGCCATCCGGCCTTGCGCTATGCCGCGACGATCCATCACGGCATCGACATCGCGCAGTTTCCGTTCGAACCGGAAGGCAGCGACGACTTGCTGTTCTTCGGTCGCATCCACCCCGACAAAGGCGCGCGAGAGGCGCTGGAACTGGCCGCCGAAGTCGGAATGCCGCTCAACCTCTACGGCATCGTCCAGGATTCCGGCTACTTCGAACGCGACGTGGAGCCACTGCTCACCGCGCAGGCGCGGTTCCACGGGCCGGTCGGTGGAGCGGAGCGCCTGCGTGCGCTCGGCCAGGCGCGGTGCCTGCTCCACCTCATCAACTTCGACGAACCCTTCGGTCTTTCGGTGATCGAGGCGATGGCGTGCGGCACCCCGGTGATCGCCACCAATCGCGGCTCGATGCCCGAACTCATCGAGCACGGCGTCAACGGTTTCCTGGTGGACGACATGGCGGAGGCGCGGGACGCACTGGCGCTCATCCCCACGCTCGATCGCGCAAAGGTGCGGGCGAGCGTTGCGGCGCGCTTCGATGTCGATCGCATGGCGCTCGACTACATCGCGCTGTATCGCAGGATCTTGGGGCAGGGCGGCTGAATCGGAACCAATCATGCCGTCGCTGGTTGCCTTTCAGACGAGACGAGCGGACGAACCAGCAGTCATCGGCCAACGGGTTTTCAGGCCATCTGCGACAATCAAGGCGGATAATCGCACATGGCATATGTCACGGTCGAGGCAACTCGCGGCTTGGGCACAGAATTAGGCCCAGAATTGGGCACGGATTCGAGCGGCGAATTCTGCCGGACCGTTCTGGAAGGCCTGTCGCAATCGCGTAAAATTCTGGCGGCGCGGTTCTTTTACGACGATGCCGGCTCGGCGTTGTTCGAACAAATCACCACGCTGCCGGAATACTACCCCACCCGGATCGAAACCGCGCTGCTGACGCGCCACGCCGAAGAAATCGCGGCGCTGGCGGGGCCGGGCCGTCCCTTGGTCGAGTTCGGGGCCGGATCGGCGACCAAGACTCCGCTGTTGCTGCGCGCCACCGGTGCAAAACGGTATATCCCAGTCGATATTTCCGGTGACTTCCTGGAAGAGGCGATGGTGCCGTTGCGGGCGCTGTTGCCCCATTTGAAGATCGAACCGATCGCCGGAGATTTCACCCAGCCGCTGGCGTTGCCGGTGCTGGGCGAGGCCTGTAGCGGGTTCTTCCCCGGTTCTACCATCGGCAATTTCGACCATCGCGGTGCCGTTGACTTGTTGCGCGCGTTCCGCCGCATGTTGGGGGACGACGCGACGCTCGTGATCGGGGTGGATACCCGCAAGGATCGCGCCACCCTGGAAGCGGCCTACGATGATGCTGCGGGCGTGACCGCGGCGTTCAACCGCAACATCCTGGTCCGCATCAACCGCGAGTTGGGCGGTACGATCCCGATCGAGGACTTCGATCACCGGGCGGTGTGGAACGAGGTGCTGGGCCGGGTCGAGATGCACCTGGTGGCGCGTCGGTCGCTGACCTTCCGCGTCGCCGGACGCAGCTTTGCCATGCAGGCGGGCGAGACGATCCACACCGAGAACAGCCACAAGTACACGCCCGAGGAAGTGCGCCTGTTGGCCCGCGCCGCAGGTTGGGAACCGCTGGGCTTCTGGACCGACGATGCCGCGATGTTCGGCGTCCATGTGTGGACGGCGACCGGCGCGGCGATGCAGCCGTGAGTACGCGGCCTACCGAATGCGCGGAACCCCAAGGTTTTGCCCGCCGCTATCGGGATGTCCGCGATGCCAGCCGCGCGCTGACTGTATCGCTTTCGCCCGAGGACTGCCTGGTCCAGTCGATGCCGGACGCCAGCCCCGCCAAGTGGCATCTGGCGCATACGAGCTGGTTCTTCGAAACCTTCCTGCTGTGTGAATTTCTGTCCGATTACACGCCGTTCGACCCTGCGTTCGCGGTGTTGTTCAACTCGTACTACGTGCGTGTGGGTGAACGGCATACCCGCGCCGAGCGAGGATTGCTGACCCGGCCCTCGCTCGACGAGGTCCACGCTTACCGCGACCACGTCGATGCCGGAATGGCGCGGCTGATCGATACCGTGCCGCAAGAGCGATGGGTCGAGCTTGTCGAACTGGGTTTGCAGCACGAGCAGCAGCATCAGGAACTGATCCTGATGGACATCCAGCACGCCTTTTCGCGCAATCCGATCGAACCGGCTTACCGCGCAGTGCCAGCCGGCAGCCTCGCAACAGACCCGGCGCAGTGGCTCGAAGTGCCGGGCGGCCTCCATATGATCGGCGCCGAGGGGGAGGGCTTCACCTTCGATAACGAAGGCCCGCGCCACCGGGTCTGGCTCGAACCCTTCGCGCTGGCCGATCGGCTGGTCACTAATGGCGAATACCAGGCGTTCATCGCCGATGGCGGTTATCGCCGGCCTGAGCTGTGGCTGTCCGATGGCTGGTCCACTTGCGAGGCGGAAGGCTGGAGCGCGCCGCTATACTGGCGCGAGGACAGCGCGGGCTGGACCCGCTTTTCGCTGGAGGGGCGTGGGCCGCTCGACCCGGATGCCCCGGCCTTGCACATGAGCTATTACGAGGCCGAAGCCTACGCGCGCTGGGCCGGTGCCCGTTTGCCCACCGAGGCGGAATGGGAAGTCGCGGCGCGACTGGGTGGCTTGCGGCAGGTGGACGATGTCGCCTGGCAATGGACTGCCTCGCCCTATGTCGGCTACCCCGGCTTTGTGGCGAGCGAAGATGCTGTGGGCGAATATAATGGCAAGTTCATGGTCAATCAGTTCGTGCTGCGCGGTGGCTCGCTGGCGACCCCGGCCGGCCACACGCGGCTGACCTATCGTAATTTCTTTCCGCCCGCCGCGCGTTGGGCGTTCAGCGGCATAAGATTGGCGCGGCGCTAGAGCGTTTTCGAAGCAGGTGGAATCACCTGCAGACTCGGAAAACGCGGCGAAACAAGAATCTAGAGCAACGGAGCCGATGCAATCGGATCGGTTGCTCTAGGCTTTCGCCCGCGCCGCGCCAGCTTTGGGTTATCCGTTGACGATGATGCCGCCGTTCGGGTGGAGCACTTGCCCACTCATATAGCTGGAATCTTCGCAGGCCAGGAACAGGAACGAAGGTGCCACTTCGTTGGGCTGGCCGGGCCGACCGATCGGGGTGTCCTCACCGAAGGTTGCCAGCTTTTCTTCGCTGGCACCGCCGAAGGGGTTGAGCGGGGTCCAGATCGGGCCAGGCGCCACGGCATTGACGCGGATGCCCTCGCTGATGAGGTTTTCGGATAGAGAGCGCGTGAAAGCAGTGATGGCCCCCTTGGTCGAGCTGTAGTCGAGCAGCTCCTTGCTGCCTTGGTACATCGTCACGCTGGTGCAATTGACGATCGCCGCGCCGCTTGTGAGGTGCGGGCGGGCGGCCTGGACCATGAAGAACATCCCGAAGATGTTGGTCTGGAACGTGCGCCGCAACTGCTGCTCGGAAATGTCGGTGATGTCCTTGTCCGGGTGCTGCTCGCCGGCGTTGTTCACCAGGATATCCAAGTGACCGAACGCCGTGATCGTCTCCTCAACGATCAGGTCGCACGCCTCCTTGATGCCGACATCGGCGCGGATGGTGATGGCGCGGCGGCCTTCGGCTTCGACGATGCGCTTGGTTTCGGTGGCGTCGTCATCTTCGGACAGATAGACGATCGCGATGTCGGCGCCCTCGCGGGCATAAAGCGCTGCCACCGCGCGACCGATTCCGCTGTCCGCGCCGGTGATGATGGCGACTTTACCGTCCAGGCGGCCAGAGCCGGGATAGCGCGGCTGCCACTCGGGCTTTGGCTCCAGCTTGCTCTCGTGGCCGGGCAAAGCATCTTCGTGGATCATTTCTTCGACTTCGGACATGGTTCGCTCCTTGAGTTGCGTTACCAATGCCAACGTCTTGAGCCGCGAAGGGTTGGGCGAGTGCGACGCACCGTTCAGAAATTCGCCTGAAGCCCCTGCCGGGCCCACCGGCAGGCGACCTACCGCTTGTCGGTCCTGACCCGAATCAAGCCTTCCTGCGCCACACTGGCAATCAGCCCGCCCGCCCGATCGAACACGGCGCCCCGCGCAAAACCGCGCGCGCCGCCGGCCCAGGGGCTGTCCATCGTGTAGAGCAGCCAATCGTCGATCGGCGGGTCGGCGTGGAACCACAACGCATGGTCCAGGCTCGCGCCTTGCAACTTGGGCGAGAAGTACGCGATCGGGTGCGGCAACAGCGCGGTCGTCACCAGCGCAAAATCGCTGGCATAGGCCAGGATCACGCGCTGGCGAACCGGGTCCGCAGCGATCGGCGCGGCCAGGCGAAACCAGAAATATTGCGAAGGCATGCCTGCCTGGCCCTCAGCAGCGCCTTGCGAGGCAGGGGGGCCGGGCCGGACATCGAACGCCGCGAGCCGCTCGGCCATCGCGTCCGGCATCTTCTGTCCCAGCGCCGCGAGTGCTTGCGCGAAGTCGGGGCACTGTTCGGGGGGCAGCACCTGCGGAGGCGGGGCGGCGTGGGAAAAGCCCTCCTCGCGGCGGTGGAACGAGGCTGCGAGGTTGAGGATCGGTCGTCCGGCCTGCACCGCGACGACGCGGCGGTTGGCGAAGCTGCCGCCGTCGAAATCGCGCAGCACGCGGTAGATGATGGGGCGGGTGGTATCACCAGCGCGCAGGAAATAGGCGTGGAGCGAGTGCGCCCGGTGTGCCTCGCCCGTCATTCCTTCGGCCAGGCTGCGCGCGGCGGCGGCCAGCGCCTGGGCCACGACTTGGCCTCCAAACACCCGGCCCGGCCCCTCCGGGGATGCAGAGCCGCGAAACAGATCGGTGTCGATTTCCTCGACTTCGAGCAGGTCGCACAAGGCTTCGACCGCTGCGCCGGGATCAGTCACGCCTTAGTTCCTCCACACCATCCTCGATCGCGGAGAGAGGAGAGCCTTCGAGCCAGGCCTGAGCCTGACGCTCGATCGAAATCAATTCCTCCAGCGTCTGCTCGATCGCCCGCTTCTGCTTTCGCAGGCCGGCGATGCGGGCAGCGACCCTCGCCTTGAGCGCGCGGACTTGCTCGGTATGCTCGGGATCGGCGTCATACAGGTCGAGAAATTCCGCGATCTCGCGGATGGTGAAGCCCAGCCGCTTGCCGCGCAGGATCAACTGCATCCGCCCCATCTCGCGCCGTGAATAAATGCGCATTGTGCCCACACGCTGCGGCGCGATGAGTCCCTTGTCTTCGTAGAAGCGCAAGGCGCGCATGGTGACGCCCAGGCGCGTGGCCGCGTCCTGGATGCCCAGCATTTCTGCGTGTTCGGGCGGGGCAGTGGCAGCCAACGCGTTCAAACGGACGCGCCTGCTCGGCGCGCGGCGTCCTCGGCGGCCAATTCTTTTTTGGAGAGTTTACCGACCATGGTCTTGGGCAGGCTTTCACGAAATTCGATCTGAGAGGGCATTTCGATCTTGTTGAGGCGCTGCGCCAGAAACGCAAGCAGACTATCTGCGTCGAGCACATCGCCAGGGTGCAGGACGACGAAAGCCTTGGGGCTTTGGCCGCGATAGGGATCGGGTACGCCGATCACGGCGGCTTCCACCACCATCGGGTGTTCGTGCAGCGCTTCCTCGATTACGCGGGGATAGACGTTGTAGCCGCTGCACAGGATCATGTCCTTGATGCGGTCGACCAGGAACAGATAGCCGTCATCGTCCAGATAGCCGATGTCGCCAGTGCGCAAGGCGCCGTAGATGAAGGTCTTTTCGGACTCCTCGGGCCGGTTCCAGTACCCCTTCATCACTTGCGGCCCCCGCGCGCAGACTTCGCCCTTTTCGCCGGTCTTGCACAAGCGGTCGAGCGCGTCGGGATCGCGGATTTCCAGCGCGGTGCCGGGGAAGGCGGGGCCGCACGAATTGTCCTTCACCACGCCTTCCAGCGGATTGCAGGCGATGATCGGGCTGGCTTCGGACAAGCCGTAGCCTTCGACCACTTTGACGCGGGTTTTCTCTTCGAAAGCGCGGCGCACTTCCAGCGGCAGCGGGGCGCCGCCCGAAATGCACACGCGCACCGAATCGAACTCACCATGAAGCGCCTGGTTGTTGAGCGCGCCATACAGCGTGGGCACGCCGAAGAACTGGGTCGGCTTGGTGCGCCGGGCGGTCGCCAGGAACGATTTCATTTCGAAGCGCGGCAGCAGGATCATCTCGGCGGCGGTATCGACCGAATAGTTGAGCACCGTCGTCAGCGCGAAGACGTGGAACAGGGGTAGGACGCCGAGCGTGCGCTCCTGCCCATCGGGCATGTGCCCGACATGGGCGACCATCTGCGCCGAATTGGCGGCCAGATTGGCATGGCTCAGCATCGCGCCTTTGGGAATGCCGGTGGTGCCGCCGGTATATTGCAGCACTGCCAGATCGTGCGGCGAGCGCGCGACCGGATCGGGATCGGCATCGCGCTCGATCAAATGGGCGAAGCGCAGGAAGCGCAAATCGTGCGGCTCGTGCGCGATGTCGCGGCGCTTGAACAAGCGGTAGGCGCTGCGCTTGAAGGCCGGCAGTACATCGGCGATGGGGCACACCACCACCCGCTTGAGGGCGCTGTCGGGCGCGCCCACCAGCGGCGCGATCTTGGGTAGCGACATCGCCAGGTCCGAGGCGATCATCACCTCGCACCCCGAATCGGTGACGAGCTGCGCCATCTCGCGTTCGGTGTAGAGCGGGTTGAAGTTCACCACGACCGCGCCGATCCGCAGCACCGCGAAGTAGCAGATCACATAGTACGGCGTATTGGGCAGGCACAGGCCGACGCGGGTGCCCTTGGTGACGCCCAGGTCCTGCAGGCCGCGGGCCGCGCGGCGAGCCTGGGCGCCGATCTCTCCATAAGACCATCGCCGGCCCATGAAATCGACCGCCGGCCAATCGCCGTGATACGCCACGGCGTGGTCGAGCAGGTCGGTCAGCAGACGCGGCGCGATCTGCGGCATTTCTTCCGCCGGCTGAGCGTCAGTTTTGGCGGAAAAGTGCATGCCGCCGATCGTCGCCGCGTCGTTCATCAGAAGCCTACCCGTGCACCGAGGGAAAGAACCAGAGCCGAGGCGTTCTGGAGTTCGCCGTTCACCACGATCGGGGTCTGTACCGCCGTGCCGGCATACGCCGCCGTGGTCCGGTCGATCGTGGCATCCTTGAACTTGATGTACGAGGCCGCCGCATCGATGTGGAACTTGGGGCTGACCGAATAGGTGGCGCCGGTCGAGAAGTTCCAGCGATTGCTATCGGGCACGCGCGCATCGCGGTTGCCGTTCTGGGTGGGAGTGATACCGCGCTGGACGCCGGCCCGCACCGTCCACTGTGGCGACAGGTCATAATCGAAGCCGACCGCCCAGGTCCAACTGTTACGGTAGTTCTCCGGGATCGAGGTGTTGAGCGGGGCGCCCAGGTCGATCGAATCGAATTCGCTCCAGCCCATGCGCACGACTTGCGCGTTCAGCGTCAGCTTCGGGCTGACCCGCGCGCGGGCGCTGCCGATGATCATCCACGGCGTGCTGAACTGTGCCGTCGCGTCGACCGTGCGGTTCTGCGAAGCGAGCAAGCCCTGCAGGCCTTCGATCGTCACGGTGCCGTCCAGCTTGTGCTTGATCGCCGACTTGTACGACAAGCCCAACTGCAGCGGCCCTTCGTGGAACTGCGCGCCGACCGACCAGCCCACATCCCAGCCGCTGCCCTTCAGCGTCTGGTGGCCATCGGCCTGCAGGGGCGAGAGGTTGGGCAGATAGTTGCTGAGCGTCGCGCTGACGTGCTCGACGTTGACTGCCGCACCGATGCTCAGCGTGTTGGACAAGGCGAGGGCGACGCTGGGCTGGATATCGATCGTGCGCAGTTTGGTCTTGTCGGCGCTGTAGCGCGACCAGCTATCCGAATCGTAGTCGGTGGTGAACGAATACGGCGAGCTCACCATGAGGCCGAACGCCACGGGGCCAAACCCGTAAGCCACCGCGCCCGAAGGCACGACGCCTTCGTTGATCGGGTTTTTGGAAACCGAATTGCCACCGACCGAAGCGCCGGCCTGGCCGGGGCGCACGATCACGGTGCCCTTGTCCACCACTTCGCCACGCGGACGGATGTAGCTGCCGTGGATAGAAGCCTCGCCGCCTTCCATGCCGGCGATCGAGGCGGGGTTCCACCACAGCGAATCGACGCCGCTATCGGCGCCTTCGCCCGAGAAGGCCCGGCCTTGGCCGCGCACGGACTGCTCTTGCAGGTAGAACGCCTGGGCATGGGCCGATCCGGCAGCAGCCATGCCGATGAAGGATACTGCACAGGCCAGGATGGCGCGGTTGGTCTTGGTATTCATTACAAACTCTCCCTGAGTTTTCGTTCTCGATCGAAGCAGGACTTGGCGCCTCGTTGCGAGGCTTACGGTTACGCTGGACCTTACTTCACGCGGGTCCAGGTCTGGGTCTTGCACAGTGGCCACACCACGCAGCCTTTCAGCTTGAGGGTGTCGGCGCCCGCCGGCGTGATCGTCGCCTTGTAGGTGCCGCCATCCTCGGCGTTGTAGATCGTGCCGCCGGTCCAGGCGTCCGACTCGCGCTTGAAGCCGCCCAGGATCTGCAGATCCTTGAGCTTGCGGGTGCGCTTGGTGGTGTCCTTGTTGGCCGTATCGCGCAGATCCGGGTCGCGCTTGATGTTGTCCGAGGTGATCAGTTTGCCGCACAGCGACTCACCGCAACGCTCAATCGCGACGACGCCATTTCGAGTCGTGGTTTTCCAGGTGCCGATCACCGAATCCGGGTTTGCGGCAAACGCGGGCGTGGCGGCAAGACACACTGCAACCGACGCTGCCGACGCGCATTTCCATAAGTCCATGAACGACCTTTCCATCTCTCTTCCCGCCGTTGTTGTTTTAGTCCCGGATCGGGCGTCATGCTCATGCCTGACATCACCGATCCCGGCTGGGACAAGACTCGTCTAGCGCAGAATTTGCTTGACGTATAGGGAAAGAATTGCACCCTAAGGGAAGAACGTTCGGCAATCCGGATGATCGAGCCGCTTCGGGTCGAAGAACCTGGCGGTCGCCTTGGAGAGAATGCATGCAAAGCGTCGTGATTGCGGGCTATGCCCGTTCCCCATTCCACCTGGCCAACAAGGGCGCGCTGGCCCGGGTCCGCCCGGACGACCTCGCCGCGCAAGTGATTCGCGGGCTGATCGACCGCACCGGCGTCGACCCTGCCCAGATCGAAGACATCATCGTCGGCTGCGCCTTCCCCGAGGGCGAACAGGGCTTCAACGTCGCGCGGCTGATCGGGCTGCTGGCCGACATGCCGCTTTCGGTCGGCGGGATGACCGTCAATCGTTTCTGCGGTTCGTCGATGAGCGCGATCCACATCGCCATGGGCCAGATCGCGATCGGCGCGGGCG
Organism: Novosphingobium sp. Rr 2-17; assembly: GCF_000272475.1. GTDB lineage: Bacteria > Pseudomonadota > Alphaproteobacteria > Sphingomonadales > Sphingomonadaceae > Novosphingobium. The sequence goes on along the minus strand of NZ_AKFJ01000083.1, from coordinate 42,623 downwards.
AGGCGTTCATCTGCGCCGGCGTCGAATCGATGAGCCGGGTGCCGATGATGGGCTTCAACCCGCTGCCCAACCCCGTGCTGGCGAAAAAGAGCGCGGCCTACATGGGCATGGGTGAGACGGCTGAAAACGTCGCCACCCAATACCAGATCAGCCGCGCCGACCAGGAAGCGCTCGCGGTCGAAAGTCAGGCCAAGGCCACGACCGCACGCGCCGAGGGCAAGCTGTCCGAAGAAATCGTGCCGATCGAGACCAAGGCGGGCACCGTGAGCGAGGACGGCACCATCCGCGCCGAGACCACGGCAGAGGCCCTCGCCGGTCTGAAGCCCGCGTTCGACGCCAACGGCACCGTCACCGCCGGCACCTCCTCGCCGCTGACCGATGGCGCCAGCGCGGTGTTGGTCACCACCGAGGAGTTCGCGCGCCAGCACAACCTGCCGATCCTGGCCCGCATCAAGTCGGTCGCGATCTCCGGCTGCGCACCCGAGACGATGGGGCTTGGTCCGATCCTGTCGAGCCGCAAGGCGATGGAGCGCGCGGGCATTTCCGCCGCCGATCTCGATGTGGTGGAACTGAACGAAGCCTTCGCCAGCCAGGCACTGGCCTGCATCAAGGACCTCGGCCTCGACCGCGCGAAAGTGAACATCGACGGCGGCGCCCTAGCGATCGGCCACCCGCTGGGCGCCACCGGCGCGCGCATCGTCGGCAAGGCGGCCTCGCTGCTCAAGCGTAACGGCGGCAAGTACGCGCTGGCCAGCCAGTGCATCGGCGGCGGCCAAGGCATCGCCACCGTGCTGGAGGCAGTGGAATGACCCAATCTGCCATCAACAAGGTCTGCGTCATCGGCGCGGGCACCATGGGCGCGGGTATCGCCGCGCAAGTCGCCAATGCCGGGGTGCCGGTGCTGCTGCTGGATATCGTCCCCAAGGACGGCGCCAACCGCGATGCCGTGGCCGAAGGCGCGGTGGCGCGGATGCTCAAGACCGATCCCGCCCCGTTCATGAGCAAGGCGGCGGCCAAGCTGGTCGAGACCGGCAATATCGAGGACCACCTCGATAAGGTTGCGCAATGCGACTGGGTGATCGAGGCGGTGATCGAACGGCTCGACATCAAGCAGAGCCTTTACGCCCGGCTGGAAGCGGTGAAGCGCGATGGCACGGCAGTGTCGTCGAACACCTCGACGATCCCGCTCGCTAACCTCGTCGAAGGGCGATCGGACGCGTTCAAGCGCGATTTCCTCATCACCCACTTCTTCAATCCGCCGCGCTACATGCGGCTGCTCGAAATCGTCACCGGGCCGGATACCGACGCCGGTGTCGCCGGCAGGGTCGAGCAGTTCGCCGACGTCGCGATGGGCAAGACCGTGGTCCATGCCAAGGACACGCCCGGCTTCATCGCCAACCGCATCGGCACCTACTGGATTCAGCTCGGCCTCAACGCCGCGTTCGAGCAAGGCATCTCGGTCGAACAAGCCGATGCTATCGCCGGCAAGCCGATGGGCGTGCCCAAGACCGGCATCTTCGGCCTGGTCGATTTGGTCGGTATCGATCTGATGCCGCACTTGCAGGCCAGCCTGACATCCACACTGCCGCAGGGCGATCCCTACCACGCGATCGCGCGCGAGATTCCGCTGATCTCCAAGATGATCGCCGATGGCTATACCGGTCGCAAGGGCAAGGGCGGGTTCTATCGCCTCGATGCCAAGCGCCAGAAGCAAGCGATCGATCTGGTCTCCGGCGAATACCGCGCCGCCGCCAAGCCCTCCGGCCCGCACGGCGCCGCATCGCGCGGCGACCTCAAGGCGCTGGTCGAAACCAAGGGCGCGGTCGGCGAATACGCCTGGGCGGTGCTGGGCGATACCCTCGCCTATGCCGCCAGCCTCGTGCCGTCTGCCGCGGCCGACGTGGTGGCGGTCGATGATGCGATGAAGCTGGGCTACAACTGGAAGGCCGGCCCGTTCGAGATGATCGACAAGCTGGGCGCCAAGTACCTGGCCGATCGCCTCGCGGCGCTAGGCAAGCCGGTGCCCGAACTGCTCAGCCTCGTGGGCGACCGCACGTTCTACCGGATCGAGGGGGGCAAGCGCCAGTTCCTTGGCCTCGATGGCGAATACCACGACGTGGTGCGCCCTGAAGGCGTGCTGCGCCTGGCGGACATCAAGCTGGCCTCCAAGCCGCTGCTCAAGAACGGCTCTGCCGCGCTGTGGGACGTGGGCGATGGCGTCGCCTGCCTGGAATTCACCGGCAAGATGAACTCGCTCGATGGCGACGTGATGATGCTGATCGTCCAGGCGATCCCGCTGGTACAGGCCAAGTTCAAGGCGCTGGTCGTCTACAACGATGCCGACAGCTTCTCGGCGGGCGCCAACCTGGGCCTGGCTCTCTTCGCGCTCAACATCGCGGCTTGGAGCGAGGTGGAGAAGCTCGTGGCCGGTGGGCAGATGGCCTACAAGGGCCTGAAGTACGCCCCGTTCCCCGTGGTCGGCGCGCCCGCCGGCCTCGCGGTCGGCGGTGGCTGCGAGATCCTGCTCCACTGCGATGCGATCCAGGCCCACGCCGAATTGTATATGGGCTTGGTCGAATGCGGGGTCGGGCTGGTGCCGGGCTGGGGCGGCAACGGCGAGATGATCGACCGCTGGCGCAACAACCCGATGATGCCCAAGGGGCCGATGCCGGCGGTGGCCAAGGTGTTCGAAATGGTTTCGACCGCCACGGTCTCCAAGTCCGCCGCGCAGGCCAAGGAACTGCTGTTCCTTCGCCCCGCCGATGCGATCACCATGAACCGTGACCGTTTGCTGCACGATGCCAAGCAAAAGGCGCTGTCGCTGGTCGAAGGCTATACCCCGCCCGATGCTCCCAGCTTCCGCCTGCCGGGCGAAGGCGGCCACGTGGCGCTGAACATGGCGGTCGATGGCTTCCACAAGCAAGGCAAGGCGACCGACTACGACGTGGTCGTCTCCGATGCTCTGGCGACGGTGCTGACCGGCGGCGAGGCCGATCTGGTCGATACCGTCACCGAGCAGGAATTGCTGAAGCTGGAACGGGAAACCTTCATGCGGCTGGTGCGCAACCCTCGCTCAATGGCCCGGATCGAAGCGATGCTGGAAACCGGCAAGCCGCTGCGGAACTGATAACAAGAAGGAGCGCCTAGAGCCTCTCGCCCCACGTTCGTCATTCCCGCGCAGGCGGGAACCCATCTCCGAACCTCGCCCCATGGGAAGGCACCGGAGACGACGAACCAGGACGAAGGCTCGCAGCACTCCCAAGGAGAGTGACAATGCAGGTCTATGAAGCGCCGTTGCGCGACATGAAGTTCGTGATCCACGAACTCCACACTGACGAGACTCTGGGCGATGATGGCTTCGGCAATCTGGCGGCGCTGGAGGAATTCACCCCTGACCTCGTCGATGCCATCCTGGAGGAAGCGGCCAAGGTCGCGCAGGAAGTGCTGCTGCCGTTGAACCGCAGCGGCGACGTTGAAGGTTGTACGCTGGAAAACGGCGTCGTCCGCACGCCTTCGGGCTTCAAGGAAGCCTACGCGATGTTCCGCGAAGGCGGCTGGTGCGCGCTGGCGTCCGATCCCGAATGGGGCGGGCAGGGCCTGCCGGAAATCGTCAACAAGATGACCGAGGAGATGATCTGTTCGGCCAACTTGTCGTTCAGCCTGTACCCCGGCCTTACCCACGGCGGCACCACCGCGATCGAGACCTATGCCAGCGACGAGCTGAAGCAGTTCTACTTGCCCAAGCTGGTCTCGGGCGAATGGTCGGGCACGATGTGCCTTACCGAATCGCATTGCGGCACCGACCTGGGCATGCTGCGCACCAAGGCGGTGCCGCAGGCGGACGGCAGCTATCAGTTGACCGGCGGCAAGATCTTCATCTCTGCCGGCGACCATGACCTGACCGAGAACATCATCCACCTCGTCCTTGCCCGCACACCCGATGCGCCGGCGGGGGTGAAGGGGATCAGCTTGTTCCTGGTGCCCAAGTACCTGCCCAAGGACGATGGCACCCCTGGCCCGGCCAACGGCGTTTCAGTGGCTGCGATCGAGCACAAGATGGGCCTCAAGGGCTCCGCCACGTGCCAGCTCAACTTCGACAATTCGACCGGCTGGCTGGTCGGACAGTTGAACAAGGGCATGGAAGCCATGTTCACGATGATGAACACCGAGCGTGTCTCGGTCGGTGTTCAAGGGCTGGGCGTGGGTGAGGCCGCGTATCAATCGGCAGTGTATTACGCCAAGGACCGCTTGCAGGGCCGCTCGCTTTCAGGCGTGAAGAACCCATCCGGCCCAGCCGATCCGATCATCGTCCATCCCGACGTGCGCCGCATGCTGATGACGATGCGCGCCTACAACGAAGGCTGCCGCGCCTTGTCCGGCTGGGTCAGCCGCGCGCTCGATGCTGAACGCCACGCCACCGATCCCGAAGCCAAGCAGCGCGCCACCGATTTCGTGGCGCTGATGACGCCGGTGGTGAAATCGCTGTTCACCGATCTGGGCTTCGAAAGCGCCAACCTGGCGGTGCAGGTCTACGGCGGCCACGGCTACATCGCCGAAAGCGGGGTGGAGCAGTACGCCCGCGATGCGCGGATCGCGATGATCTATGAAGGCACCAATGGCATCCAGGCGCTCGACCTGGTGGGTCGCAAGCTGCCCGCGCACATGGGCCGCTACTTGCGCGGGCTGTTCCATCCGATCGCCAACTTCATCGAGGCCAACAAAGGCAACGAGCAAGCCAAGCCGATGATCGACGCGCTGGAAAAGGCGTTCGGCGCGCTGCAATTGTCCACCGGGACGATTGCCCAGAAGGGCCTGAAAGACCCCGAGGAAGCCGCTGCCGCCGCAACCGACTATCTGCGGCTTATGGGCCTGGTGGCGATGGCGTATTGCTTTGCCCGCTCGGCTCTGATCGCCGGTCGCAAGCTGGCGGAAGGCACCGACGAGGCAGACTTCTACAAGGCCAAGATCGCCACTGCCCGCTTCTATTTCGACCGCATCCTGCCGCAAGCGACCGCCGCGTTCCTGGCGATCAAGGCCGGCAAGGCATCGATGATGGCGCTGGACGACGCGGCGTTCTGATCTGGTGGCCTTATGTGGGCTGGCGCGCGCTCAGGCATTCAGCCTTTGCGCATGCCAGCCGACATGCTCGGCCAGGAAGGTGGAGATGAAGTAGTAGGAGTGGTCGTACCCCTCCTGCATCCGGATCGTCGCAGGCTGGCCGGCCTTGGCGCAAGCATCGACCAGAAGCTGGGTCTTGAGCTGGCCTTCGAGGAAATTGTCCGCCGTGCCTTGGTCCACCAGCAGGTCGGGAAGGCGGGCGCCATCCTCGATCAGGGCGCAAGCGTCGTACTCGCGCCAGGCGGCGCGATCGGTACCGAGGTAGCCCCCCAGTGCCTTGTCGCCCCACGGGCAGTTCAGCGGCGAGACGATCGGCGAGAACGCGCTGACCGAGCGGAAACGGCCCGGATTGCGCAAGGCGATCGTCAGCGCGCCGTGGCCGCCCATCGAATGGCCGGTGATGGCCTGACGGGCCATGTCGGCGGGAAACTCGTCCGCGATCAGCGCGGGCAGTTCATGCTCGATATACGAGCGCATGCGGAAGTTCTTCGCCCACGGCTCCTGTGTCGCATCGACGTAGAAGCCCGCGCCCTTGCCGAAATCCCAGCCGGCATCGTCGGGCACGTCATCCCCGCGCGGCGAGGTGTCCGGCGCGATGAAGATCACCCCGTGCTGCGCGCAGGCGGCGCGGTATTCGCCCTTTTCGGTGACGTTGGCGTGGGTGCAGGTCAGGCCCGAGAGATACCACAGCACCGGCAGCTTCGCGCCCGGCGCATGATCGGGCACGAAGACCGAAAAGGTCATCGCCGTCCCGGTTTCAGCCGACGCGTGGGTGTATACCCCTTGCGTGCCGCCGTGGCTGCGGTTGGTGGAGACCGTCTCCATCACACGGGTTCCTTGTAAGCGGCGCACAGCTTGTTGCCCGCAGGATCGCGCAAGTAGGCGAGGTACGCGCGGCCCAGCGGCGTATTCCGCAGCCCCGGCGGATCTTCGCACGTCGTGCCGCCGTGGGCGAGGCCGGCCTGATGCCAGGCATCCACCGCCTCGCGCGACGGGGCGCGAAAGGCGATGGTGGCGCCATTGCTGGCCGAAGCCGCGCCGCCGTCGATCGGCACCGTCACCACGAAGAGATTGCCCTCGTGGGCATAGCCGATACGCGTGGGGCCGCCGGCGACACCCGGCGCTATCCCCAGCGCGCCGAGCACCGGGTCGTAGAACGCACGGGCCGCGTCGATATCGTCGGTGCCGACCATGACGTGGATGAACATGTCAGAACACCACGACCGAGCGGATCGATGTGCCCGAATGCATCAGGTCGAAGGCGGTGTTGATCTCCTCCAGGCCCATGACGTGGGTGATCATCGGGTCGATCTCGATCTTGCCGGTCATGTACATGTCGACGATCTTGGGCACGTCGGTGCGGCCCTTGGCGCCGCCGAACGCGGTGCCGCGCCAGTTGCGGCCAGTGACGAGCTGGAACGGGCGGGTGGCGATTTCCTTGCCCGCTTCGGCCACGCCGATGATGATCGAGGTGCCCCAGCCGCGATGGCAGGCCTCGAGTGCGGTGCGCATGACTTCGGTGTTGCCGGTGGCATCGAAGGTATAGTCCGCGCCGCCGTCGGTCATCGCCACGATCCGGGCGACCACGTCCTCGCGGCTCAGGCCCTTGGAATTGAGGAAGTCGGTCATGCCGAAGCGGCGGCCCCATTCCTCGCGGTCCGGGTTGATGTCGACGCCGATGATCTTGTTGGCGCCGGCCAGCCGCGCGCCCTGGATCACGTTGAGGCCGATCCCACCCAGGCCGAAGACGACCACGTTGTCACCCACTTGCACCTTGGCGGTGTTGATCACCGCGCCGACGCCGGTGGTGACGCCGCAGCCGATGTAGCAACTGCTCTGGAACGGCGCGTCCTGGCGGATCTTGGCCAGCGCGATCTCGGGCAGGACGGTGAAGTTCGAGAAAGTGGAGCAGCCCATGTAGTGGAAGATCGGCTGGCCCTTGTAGGAAAACCGCGTGGTGCCATCGGGCATCAGCCCCTTGCCTTGCGTCGCGCGGATCGCGGTGCACAGGTTGGTCTTGCCCGACAGGCACGATTTACACTGGCGGCATTCGGGGGTGTAGAGCGGGATCACATGGTCGCCCGGCACCACGCTGGTGACGCCCGCGCCCACTTCGCGCACGATCCCTGCGCCTTCATGCCCCAGGATCGAGGGGAAGATGCCTTCCGAATCGAACCCATCGAGGGTGTAGGCGTCGGTATGGCAGATGCCCGTCGCCATGATCTCGACCAGCACTTCGCCGGCCTTGGGGCCTTCGAGATCGACTTCGACGATTTCGAGAGGCTTCTTGGCCTCGAAAGCGACGGCGGCGCGGGTCTTCATCGGGGAGTCTCCTGGAACGAACTGCGGCGGCCCCGCCGTCAGGCAAGGCCGCCGCGTGGAATTTCACGGCGCACCGGCAATACCCGGTGCCGCCGCCAGATCAATACATGTGCTGCCCGCCGTTAATGCTCAGCGTCGAGCCGGTGACGAAGCCGGCGTTGTCCGAACACAGGAAGGCGCAGCCGCGCGCGATCTCGTAGGCACTGCCCAGCCGGCCGACCGGGATCTTGGCGACGATCTTTTCCAGCACCGGGGCGGGCACCGCCGCGACCATGTCGGTATCGATGTAGCCCGGCGCGATGGCATTGACGGTGACGCCGTACTTCGCGCCTTCCTGCGCCAGCGCCTTGGTGAAGCCATGGATGCCCGATTTGGCGGCGGCGTAGTTGACCTGGCCGTATTGGCCCGCCTGGCCGTTGATCGAGCCGATGTTGACGATCCGGCCCCAGCCGCGCTCGCGCATGCCGGGGAAGGTCGCCTTGGCAAGGTTGAAGCAGCCACCCAGGTTGACGCGCATCACGTCGTTCCAGTCGTCGAAGGTCATCCGGTGCAGCACGCCGTCGCGAGTGATGCCGGCGTTGTTGATGACGATATCGACCGGGCCTACTTCTTCGGTGATGCGGGCGACACCTTCGATGGTCGCTTCATGGTCGCCCACGTCCCACTTGTAGGCAGGAATGCCGGTGCGCTCAGTAAAGGCCTGGGCCTTTTCATCGTTGCCGGCATAGTTTGCGACCACATTGTGACCGCGCTCTTTCAAAGCAAGAGAGATTGCCTCGCCAATACCGCGAGTTCCGCCAGTAACGATCGCTACGCGCGTCATATTTTCAGCCTTTCGATTCAGCATCCATCCACCGCCACCGTGCTAGGAAATCCTAGAGGGAGCGGCAAGGCTGTCTTGCGCGTTTGACGCACGCTGAAACGTCTATTTACATTGCAGATAATGCAACTGCTCAGAACTTGAACTGAGTACCTACGTAAACCGCCTGGCTATCCTGCCGACCGTCAGTGAGGGGTAGCAGCCGCTCACGCTCTTGCGAGTAGCGTACGCCGGCCGTGAGATCGATATGATCGGTGACGCGATAGGCCCCGCCCACATCCACTTCGCCGCCATCGACGGCAAACGTACGAGGTGCGCGACCGGGTGCCTTCTTCTGGTCGATCGACAAATGCGGGCTGAACCGCGAATCGGCGTCCTTGTCTTTCGCTACGTTCGAAAGGCTGAACTTGTGCAAATCCGGCAGATCGGACATCGGCCTGCCAGAGGGCGCAGACGGCGCCGACGGCACCAGTGCCTGCGCAAAATTCTGGTATCCGCGCGAAACGCCCAGGTTGAAGGCGGCGGGCGAGATGCGAATATTGCTCACTTCTTGGGCAGCCTGGGCGATCAGCGGACGCCCCCGTACGATGATGGCCTTGGCCGCTTCGGGGTCTACCCGCACAGCGACCGTGACCGAGCGATCCGGGCGATAGGGCGTTCCGGCAGGTGTGAACGGAAACATTTGGCCTTTGCCAAGCGAGCGCATGGCGATGGCCCGCGCCAACGCATCGTTGCCCACTTCGGGTTGCAGCGAATCGATCGGCACCGGCTTCTTGGACGTGGTGCCGTAGCTGGTGGTAAAGGCCAGCACCGCGCTGGGCAACGCAAGCACGCAGACGCAGACGCCGAGCAGTCCGCCCGTCTTCATCCCGCCTTTCGATCCTGCCGTGCTTTCGGACGCCATCTTTCACCTTGGGTGGAGTGCGGCTGCGATGCCGCGCCGCACCTTCATACCAGGGGGTAATTAACACAGGCTGAGGGCGATGGGAAAGCGCCTGTCCCGCCCTGCATCGGGCGTGTGTGTTCAGCCATCGCTCAGCCGCGCGGTGCGAACGGCCCGGATGACTGCCGGATGACGCATTGTCCAGCAGCCGGGCGCTCTTGCCGCGCAGGCAGCGGCGGCTATAGAGGCGAGTTGACACGATCCGTCGAAGGTCCGAGTGCGGGCCTGGGCCGACATGATACCAATAGGAACCACGATGACACGCACCACCCTGAACGGCCTTCCTACCGCGCGTACCTTGTTGGGCGCCGGATTCTGCGCCGTGGCGGCGCTCGCGCTGTCGGGCTGCGGTGGCAAGAAGCAGGTAAAGGCCACGATCGCGCCTGCGCAAACCACCACGATCGGCGTGAACAGCTACTTGTGGCGCGCCAGCCTTGATGCGGTTTCGTTCATGCCGCTGCTTCAGTCGGACAGCGCCGGCGGCGTCATCATCACCGACTGGTACATCAACCCCAAGAACCCGGGCGAGCGCGTAAAGGTGTCGATCCTGATTCTGGGCGACGATCTGCGTGCCGATGCGATCAAGGTCACCACCGTGCGCGAAGTGGCGCAAGGTAGCGGCTGGGCTCCTGCCCCGGTCCAGGCCGCGACCGTGCAGAAGCTCGAAGACGTGATTCTCACCCGCGCCCGCGATCTGCGCCGCAGCACGATGATTGGCGGCTAAGCGAAGGTCGCCGGCAAAGCGCCTTCGGGCGCAAAACTTACAGCGGGCGGCAGCGCTCGCAGGAGAAAAGACTGACATGACCGAGCGGTTCGATCCGGCTCAGGCGGACACGCGCTGGCAGGCCGCTTGGGATCATGCGCAATGCTTCCGGGCGGACGATACGTCCACCAAGCCGCGCAGCTACGTCCTTGAGATGTTCCCCTATCCATCGGGGCGCATCCACATCGGCCACGTGCGCAACTACACGATGGGCGATGTGCTGGCCCGCTACAAGCGGATGCAGGGCCACGAAGTCCTGCATCCGATGGGCTGGGACGCCTTCGGCATGCCGGCGGAAAACGCGGCGATGGAAAAGGGCGTCCACCCCGGCGGCTGGACGCGTGAGAACATCGCCAACATGAAGGCGCAGTTGAAGCGCCTGGGCTTCGCGCTCGACTGGAGCCGCGAAATCGCGACGTGCGAGCCGGACTACTACGGCCATGAACAAGCGCTGTTCCTCGATCTGTACGAGCACGGCCTGGTCTATCGCAAGGAATCCGCAGTCAACTGGGACCCGGTGGACCACACCGTGCTGGCCAACGAACAAGTGATCGACGGGCGCGGCTGGCGCTCGGGCGCGCTGGTCGAGAAGCGCAAGCTGAGCCAGTGGTTCCTCAAGATCACCGACTTCGCCGACGAACTGCTCGAAGGCTTGTCCAGCCTCGACAAGTGGCCGGAAAAGGTCCGCACGATGCAGGAGAACTGGATCGGCAAGTCGCAAGGCTTGCAGTTCCGCTTCGATCTGTCGGACGGCGGAAGCGTCGAAGTCTACTCGACCCGGCCCGATACCATCTTCGGCGCCAGCTTCGTCGCCGTCGCTGCCGAGCATCCGGTGGCGCAAGGCGTGGCCGCGCACTCGCAGGCGGCGCAGGACTTCATCGCGCTGTGCAAGCAGGGCGGCACCACCGCAGCTGAGCTGGAAACGGCGGAGAAGCTGGGCTTCGACACCGGGATTACCGCAAGCCACCCGTTCACGGGGGCGGCGCTGCCGGTCTACATCGCCAACTTCGTGTTGATGGACTACGGCACCGGCGCGGTGATGGCCGTTCCCGGCCACGATCAGCGCGACTTCGAATTCGCCACCAAGTACGAGCTGCCGATCCTGCGCGTCGTCGCCGCCAGCGCTGAGGATGCCGACAAGCCCTTCGCCGGTGAGGCCGAGGCAGGCGATGGCATCCTGGTCAATTCCGATATCCTGAATGGCCTGAGCGTCGCCGACGCCAAGGCCCAGGTCATCGCCCGCGCCGAGGCCGAAGGCTGGGGCGAGGGCAAGACGGTGTGGCGTCTGCGCGATTGGGGCGTTTCGCGCCAGCGCTACTGGGGCACGCCGATCCCGTTCATCCACTGCGAGATCTGCGGCGTGGTGCCGGTCCCCAAGAAGCACTTGCCGGTGGTGCTGCCCGAGGACGTCGATTTCGCGACGCCGGGCAATCCGCTGGCGCGCCACCCCACCTGGAAGCACGTCGATTGCCCGCAATGCGGCCACGCCGCCCGGCGTGAGACCGACACGCTCGACACCTTCGTCGACAGCTCGTGGTACTTCCTGCGCTTTGCCAGCCAGCCGGGCGACCGCCCGTTCGATCCCGCGCAGATCGCGCAGTGGTTGCCGGTGGAGCAGTACATCGGCGGCATCGAGCACGCGATCCTGCACTTGCTCTACGCCCGCTTCTGGACCCGCGCGCTGGCCCGGATCGGCAAGATCGACGTCAAGGAGCCGTTCGCCAGCTTGTTCACGCAAGGCATGGTGACGCACGAGACGTACTTCCGCATCAACGACACCAATGGCCAGCCGATCTACTTCGCGCCGAGTGAAATCGAGCGCGGGGCCGAAAGCGCCACGCTCAAGGCCGATGGCGCGCCGGTCGAGGTCGGCCGCGTCATCAAGATGTCGAAGTCGAAGAAGAACGTGGTCGATCCCGACGAGATCGTCGCGACGTACGGTGCCGACGCGATCCGCTGGTTCATGCTGTCAGACAGCCCGCCCGAGCGCGACTTGCCGTGGTCCGAGGCCGGCATCGAAGGCTGCGCCCGCTTCGTCCAGCGCTTGTGGCGCTTGTTCGGCAGCGAAACGCCGGCTTTGCCCGAGACTGGAGAAGACGCTGGTGAGGACAAGGCGCTGCGCCGGCTGATGCACCAGACGATCTGCGGCGTCGCGCAGGACATCGAGGCGCTGCAGTTCAACAAGGCGGTGGCGAAGATCTATTCGCTGACCAACGCGGTGGAAAAGGCGGCGGCCTCGTCCGATCGCCAGGAAGCCGCGCGCGCCTTGCTGCTGCTGGTCGCGCCGATGATGCCGCACCTGGCGGAAGAGGCTTACGCCCGCTTTGGTGATGGCCTGATCGCCCAGGCGGCGTGGCCGCAGTTCGATCCGGCCTTGCTGGTCGAGGACGAAGTGACCGTGGCCGTCCAGGTCAAGGGCAAGCTGCGCGATACGCTGACTGTGGCGCGCGGCACCGCGAAAGAAGAGCTGGAGGCGCTTGCCCTGGCGAGCGAGAAGGTGCAGCGTGCGCTGGATGGAGCCCCTGTGCGCAAGGTCATCGTCGTGCCCGACCGTCTCGTGAACCTCGTCGCATGAGGGCGTTTGCCGCCCTGTTCGGCGCGATCCTGCTCGCCGGTTGCGGGCTGCAGCCGATGTACGCCGGCGGTGGCAATGCCGCCGTGGCGCGTGGCCTGGCGACCGTCCAGGTTTCCGCGATCGAGGGCAAGGCCGGTTGGCTGGTGCGCAATGCGCTGGTCGACGAACTGGGCATGTCCGGCAAGGGCGGGGCTACTCCCCGCTATCGGCTCGACGTGCGCCTGGACGACAAACTGGAAAGCTTTGCGCTGCTGGCCGACAATACCGTCAGCCGCGAACGGCGCACCTTGCGCGCGCGGTATCAGCTCGTCGATCTGAACAGCGGCGCCGTCGTGCTCGATGCTACGGCTGGGACCGATGCCGGCATCGACGTCGTCTCGTCCGACTACGCCACGATCGCCGCCGAGCAGACCGCTCTGGAAAACATGTCGAAAGACGTGGCGAGCCGCATCGTGACCAGCGTCGCGCTGCGCCTGCGCGGCGATACGCGCCAGTAAGGCTCCCGTGAAAGCCAAGCCCCTGTGAAAGCGACCCAGAAGGAGTTCGCCGGGCTGGCGCAACGCGCCGCCCGCGAGGCACGGGTGTTCTTCTTTTGCGGGCCTGACGAATCGGGTGCATTCGATGCCGCGACCCGGATCGTCGCCGAACATCCCGATCCCGGCGAGCGTATCGAAATGGCCGGCGCCGATCTGCGCCGCGATCCGGTGCGGCTGGCCGACGAGGCACGATCGACCTCGTTGTTCGGCGGCACTCGCCACATCTGGGTCCGCGCCCAGGGTGACGAAGCCCACGACGCCGTGCAGATCCTGCTTGAAAGCCCTGTCGATGGTTGTCCGGTCGTGATCGTCGCCACCGGCGCGACCGACAAGTCACGCACGGCCAAGCTGCTCGCCGCCCGCCCCGACGCCCTGGTCGCGATGTTCTATCCGCCCGATCTGGGGGCGGCTACAGGTGCGGTGCGCACGATGGCCAATGCCGCCGGGCTCAAGATGGGCAGCGAGATCGCCGAGCGGATCGCGCGCGGCGCTGGCCTCGATACGCGCATCGCCCGATCGGAAGTCGCCAAGCTTGCTCTCTATCTCGATGCCTCGCCGGAAACGCCGCGCCCGGTTGCCGTGACCGATCTAGAGGCGGTGGGCGCCCAGACCGAGGATGACGATTTCGCGCCGCTGGTCGATGCGGTGCTGAGTGGACGACGCCAGGCGATCGCTCCTGAACTGCGGCGGATGCACGAGCTTTCGATCAATCCGGTGGGTCTGCTGCTGGCGATCGAACGCCGCGCTGCCCAGTTGGCCGGCCTTGCTGCGCGCATGGGCGACCGGCGCGATGTCGAAGGGTTCCTCAAGGCCGAGGCCGGTGCGCGACGGGTTTTCTGGAAAGATCAGCCGGTTCTGCTGGTTCAATTGCAGATCTGGCGCGGGCGCCGGCTCGAGCGGCTGGTGGCGCGCCTGATTGCCATGCACCAGTCATTATTGACGCATAGTCAGGACGCCGAACGTCTGCTTGCAAACGAGTTACTGACTATTTCCCGGCTCGCTGTACCGATCCAGAACACCCGCTGATCGGAAAACCTTTTCGCTTTCGGCATTTTCCATTGCTAGTATTGTTCCTAAGCGGGTATACATAGTGCAGTGCAGCATCTGTAGAGATGCCGCAAGAGTGGCTTAGGCGGGGGCTTGAGCGGCATGGGTTCCTCAACGGGGAGTTCGATACAAATGAACGCGCCGTTTATCGCGGAGCCGCTCGCTGACCAGCGGGCTCAAGAGCACGAATTTTTGGTCGCGCCTTCGCGAGAGCGTCGCCGACTCCAATGTTATCTCGCGATGTTGCTGGGCGATATCGTGTCGATCTTTATCGGCTTCGCCCTGACGGGCTACCTTCTTGGGGGGCGACCCAGCCTGGGCGCTTCGATAGGCAATGCCCAGCTTATCCTCCCGATCTATCTGACGTTCGCGCTCTACAACGGCTCTTATTCCAAGGAGACTTTGCAGGAGGGTTGGACCGGCATTTTCCGGGCCATGACGGCGGTCGTCATTTCGGTGGTGGTCGTCGTGTTCGTGCAGTTCCTGATCCGGCCGGAAAACGACGTTTCGCGCGCCGGATTCAACGGCGGTGCAATCACGGCGATGATCGTCCTTGCCTGGACCCGCCTGCAGTTGCGCAGTTTCGTATCGTGGCGGTGCGAAGGTGCCGTCATCAACGAACTCATCATCGACGATGGCGGCCCGCAAGTGACGATGAAAGGCGCGATCCGCATTTCGGCAGCGGCCATGGGCCTCAAGCCCAACCTCAACGATCCCAATGCGCTAGACCGGGTCGGCTTGATTCTACGCAATATCGACCGCGTGATCGTCAGTTGCCCTGCCGGTCGCCGCGCCGACTGGGCGATGATGCTCAAGGGCGCCAACGTCGACGGCGAAGTGCTGGACGATGAAGTGGCGCGGCTGGGTGCCCAGGGCGCGCGCGTGGTCGGAAAGCACGGGCTGCTGCTGGTTTCGGCCGGGCCGCTGGGCCTGCGCGATCGGGTGTTGAAGCGCTTGTTCGACGTGACCTTTGCCGGCAGCGCGATCCTGGCGCTGTCCCCGCTGCTGATCGCGGTGGCATTGGCGGTGAAGCTGCAGGATCGCGGTCCGGTGTTCTTCACCCAGCGCCGGATGGGCCGAGGCAACCGCTTCTTCAACATGTACAAGTTCCGCTCGATGACGCAGGCGCTGGGCGATGCCACGGGCAGCGTCTCGGCATCCAAGGACGACAAGCGCATCACCCGCGTCGGGCGGTTCATCCGCCGTACCAGTATCGACGAGCTACCCCAGTTGTTCAACGTGCTGCTGGGCGACATGAGCCTCGTCGGCCCGCGTCCGCATGCCACCGGATCGCTGGCGGGCGACAAGCTCTTCTGGGAAGTCGATTCGCGGTACTGGCAGCGCCACTCGCTCAAGCCGGGTCTTTCGGGGTTGGCGCAGGTTCGTGGTTTTCGTGGCGCAACCGATCACGAATCCGACTTGGTCAACCGCCTGCAAGCAGACCTGGAATATCTCGAAGGCTGGACGATCCGGCGCGACATCCAGATCATCTTGTTGACGCTGCGCGTCCTCGTTCACGACCGCGCGTTCTGACCAGACTGCCGCTTACGGTTACACAAGGACTCGCTGGGCGGAACGCATACGTTCGTCGTTCGCCCGCACCATTCGTCATTGCGAGCCGCCGAAGGCGGCGCGGCAATCCAGGGCGGCGCAAAACTGCCCTGGATTGCTTCGCCCTGCGGGCTCGCAACGACAAAATGGTGGGGACGAATGGAAACGGAGTAAGTCCCTCTTTGGCGACTTCCGCTGCCAGGGTTCACGCGTAGCCCGCAGCGCCCCGGCATCTTGCTCCGGCTACTGGATCAGTTGCTCTTGGCCGGCGCGTTGGTGTTCTTCTTAGGCACGCTGAAGGTGCCGGACACGCGCCCGCCGGAGGCCGAAGACACCCCGCTGTTGAGGTCCATCACGAAGCGCCCGCCGTGGAGCGTGTCGCCATTGCCGCGCTTGAGCGAGGCATTGCCGGTCATTGTGATGACCTTCTGGTTGAAATCGTAGATCCCCACGTCCCCGGTTCCGATCTGATCGTCGCGCGTGACGACGACATTGCCCGTGGCCGTGATGCGCTGGATCTGCATCGATTCGCCGTTGGTGAAGTTCACCACCGTGCGCGCGGCGCGCAGGCGCAGCTCGGCTTGCTTGACATCGACGTTGCCGGACAGGACGACGCGGTTCTGCTTGTCCTGCAGTTCGATGCGATCTGCCGAATAATCGACCGGTGCGTTGGAATTGTGGCTGGACATGCCTTGCGCCTCAAGCTGGGGCGAACCCAGCAGCAGCGAGGCGCCGAGCACGGGTACGGCCAACGCGATGCGGGCCCGAGCGATCCGAGAAGCGCCAGCTAGGGATAAACAGGCCGACGGGCGGGCGAAATTCATTTCGGTATCCTCATCTGGCCAGGCGTCATACGCAGCCGGGCATTGCCTTCCAGAGTAACGACGCGGTTTTCCAGGTCCGCCTGCATCGCATCGGCAGTGAAGGTGCCGGTGGGCACCGTTCCCTCGACCCCGCCTTTACCGACGGCCGTCTGCTGCTTGACGTCGATGGCGACATTGCGGGTCGTCATGCGATAGCCGTCGGGCGCATCGAACGCCACCGGGCCAGCCACGTCGATCTTGTCGGTTTCGTAATTATAGGCCCCGCTCGGCGCCTGGACATTGCCTGGTCCGTCGTTGAGGTTCATCCGGGCTTTGAGGCCGATCATGTCGATCACCGGGATATTGGCCGATTGCTGGATAGCAGTGCCCGCCGTCACCAGGAAATCGCGATCGCGGTTGTCGAGGCCGCGATAGGCCGCGTCGCTGACGTGGATACGCTCGCCGGTTATCGCCACCTTGTTGCGATCCAGCAGGAAGCTGATTTCACCGCGTGGGCTGAGCGGTACCAGGATCATCACCGCGGCGACCAGGCCGATGCCGGCCGGCAACGCCTTGGCCAGAAAGCCGACGAACTTGTCGTGCGTACCGCCGGGCCGGGCCAAATGCCGGCGGCGGTTCTGGATTTCGGTGGCTTGAACCGACATGCGTGGCTTTCCCGAGCGGCCTCAGGCGGCTGCGTGGCTGAAGATATCGTGGTCGGGCCAACCGGCAAGGTCGAGCTGGGCACGGGCCGGCAGGAAGTCGAAGCAGGCCTGCGCCAGTTCCGTGCGGTTTTCGCGCGCCAGGCGCTCGGCCAGGATCACTTGCATGGCGTGGAGGTAGCGCACGTCGGACGCGGCATAGTCCTTCTGCGCTTCGGACAGTTCGGGCGCGCCCCAGTCGCTCGACTGCTGCTGCTTGGACACTTCCTTGCCCAGCAATTCGCGCACCAGGTCTTTCAGGCCGTGGCGATCGGTGTAGGTGCGCACCAGCTTGCTGGCGATCTTGGTGCAGAACACCGGCGCCGCCGTGACCCCCAGGTAATGCTGGATCGCGGCGAGATCGAACCGGGCGAAATGGTACAGCTTGACCCGTGCCGGGTCGGCCAGAACCGCCCTGAGATTGGGCGCGGCATAAGCGCTGCCGACCGCGAACCGGACCAGGTGCTCGTCACCCCGGCCGTCCGAAATCTGCACGAGGCACAGCCGGTCGCGCGGGGTGATGAGGCCCATGGTCTCGGTATCAACCGCGACGGGTCCGGGCGCGAGCACGCCTTCGGGGAGATCTTCTTCGTGCAGATAGACAGTCATGATCTGAAAATGCTTAGGGACTGGGCGATTGTTTCGCAATGGCGCACGGCGCGCGCGCGCGTCCGGTACTGCATTTCGAGAGGCGCGAGGGACATGTCGGCAACAGGTGAGAGCAATTCGCAGGCGACCGATCCGGCGCAGGCCATTCCGTCCAGTTGGCAAGCAGCGCTGGCGCCGGTGCTGGCCGAGCCAGCCTCGCGCAAGCTGGGCGGCTGGCTCAAGGCCGAGGAAGCCGCCGGCAAGCGGGTGTTTCCGCCTGCTGGAACCCGGCTCAACGCCTTCGCGCTAACGCCGCTCGATGCGGTGCGCGTGGTTATCTTGGGGCAAGACCCGTATCATGGCGCCGGGCAAGCGCATGGGCTGGCGTTTTCCGTGCAGGAAGGGGTGCGGGTGCCGCCCTCGCTCAAGAACATCTACAAGGAACTGGCGACCGATTGCGGGGTGACCGCGCCGGGCCATGGCAACCTCGAGCATTGGGCGCGCCAAGGCGTGCTGCTGCTCAACAATGCGCTGACAGTCGAGGAAGGCCGCGCCGGATCGCACCAAGGCAAGGGCTGGGAAGCGATCACCGATGCCGCCGTCGCTGCCGTCGCCGCCAAGCCGGAACCTTGCGTGTTCCTGCTGTGGGGCAGTCATGCGCGCAAGAAGGCGATGAACGTGCCGGGCCTGGCGCAGAGTCACCACCTCGTGCTCACCGCTCCGCACCCCAGTCCGCTTTCGGCGTACTCCGGGTTCTTCGGTTGCGGCCATTTCAGCAAGGCGAACGCTTTCCTCAAAGAGCAGGGGCGGGGCACGATCGACTGGTAGGCGGCCTTATCGACGCCTTATCGACACCTTAAACGCGATACAGCGCGTCCAGCCGTTCGCCGTAGCGTTCCTTCAGCTTGTGGCGACGGACCTTCAGGCTGGGGGTCATTTCCTCGTTCTCGATCGCGAACGGCTCGTCGGCGAAGGCGAACTGGCGCACTTTCTCGGTCACCGAAAGCTCGGCGTTGACCCGGTCGATCGTAGCGCGCAGCGCGGCTCGGAAGGCGGGGAGGCCTTGCAAGGCCTTGAAATCGAACCTTTCGTCGTTGTCGCGCGCCCATTCCAGCGCCCAATCGGCGTCGGGCACGATCAGCCCGACCACGTAAGGCCGCCGATCGCCCACAACCATCGCCTGCGCGATCTCGGGCTGCAGGGTCAGCATCGATTCGACCTTCTGGGGTGAGACGTTGTCGCCCTTGTCATTGACGATCATGTCCTTCTTGCGATCGGTAATGACGATCCGCCCCTTGGCATCGATATGCCCGACATCGCCCGTATGCAGCCAGGGCGCTTCGTTCGGCGCAGCAGGGTCCGGCATCAGCACGTCCGCCGTCGCCGCTTCGTTCTGCCAGTAGCCATGCATCACCAGTTCGCCGCGCACGAGAATTTCGCCGTCGGGCGCGATCCGAACCTCGACGCCGTGGAGCGGCGGGCCCACCGTATCCATCTTCACACCCGCAGCGGGGCGGTTGCAACTGATGACCGGGCCGGCCTCGGTCTGGCCATAACCTTGCAGCAGCATGAGGCCCATGCCGGAAAAGAAGCTGCCAATCTCGGGGTTGAGTGGAGCGCCGCCCGACACCAGCGCCTTCACCCGCCCGCCAAAGCGTGCGCGCACTTTGGGCCGTAAGGTACGTTCGATCACCATGTCGATGGCGCGGTCGATTAGTCGCCGCTTGCCGTTTTCGCGGCGGGTGGCGCTGCCGATTGCCCACTCCATAAGCTTGTTGGGCATCGCGCCTTGTTTTTCGATCTGCTTGATGATGCGCGTGCGCAGGACTTCGAACAAGCGCGGGACCACGACCATGAAGGTAGGGCGCACTTCCTCCATGTTGGCCGCCAGCTTATCCAGCCCTTCGGCGTAATAGATCTGCCCGCCCAGCCCGATCGGCAGGTATTGTCCGCCGGTGTGTTCGTAGGCGTGGCTGAGCGGCAGGAACGAGAGGAACACTTCGCCATCGCTCTTGTCCCAGCCCAAATCCTCGACGACGACGCGCGCCGCACCGGCCATGTTCATCAAGATCATGCCGTGGTGCTGGCGTACTCCCCGTGGGGCGCCACCCGTGCCGCTGGTGTAGATGATGCAGGCCAGATCGCGCCGGCCCACCCCGAGTATCCGCGTTTCCACCTCTGCTCTGGCGAGGACCGGATCGCCGTCGAGCAGGCTGTCCCATCCGACCGTCTTGAACACGCCGCCCTGCAGCGGAGCCAGCGGCTCCATACCAATGACCGTGCGGCACATATCGGTCTGGACGATCGCCGGGAGTAGCGTTTTGCCCAGCTTTGCGGTCGAGACGATGGCAGCGCGTGCGCCTGAATTTTCCAGGATATGGATATGATCGCGGGTCGTGTTGGTGGTGTATGTCGGCACCGTGACGCAGCCTGCCGCCATGATCGCCAGGTCCGCCAGACACCACTCAGGGCGGTTCTCGGACACGATCACCACGCGCTCGCCGTCTTTCAGGCCCAGCCGGCGCAGCGATGCAGCGATCAGGCAGACGCGGCGTGCGGCCTCGGCCCAACTGATCGAAACCCAGGCGCCATCGCGCTTGGCCCATAGCATCGGCCTGGCGCCCAACACATCCGCGCGGGCCAGAAACAACGCCACGAGATTCGGGCTCTTGTCGAAATCGGCGAGATCCATGGCTGCCCCGTATCCTCTCCGCTCTATCTCTTCATGCGAACGTCTAGGCGGGGGCGAGGGTTGCGGCAACCTTGCGAAAGTATCGCGGCTTATTGGGTGACCGCCACACCTTCGCTGCGCGGATCGCCAGCGCCCACCAGGGTGCCGCCGCTGACGACCACAGCGTTGGTCTTGAGCGGCATGTCGGCAGCCTTGATCGCGGTGTGGCCCAGCGTTGTAAGCGCCGGGATCATCGCTTCCAGGCGCGAGCCTTTCTCCACCATCACCATGTCACCCGGCGCGAACAGCACCGGCAGCGCCAGCGCCTTATCGACGGGCAGCTTCCAGTCGAGCACGCCGATCAGGGCGCGGATCACTTGCACCGGGATCGTTGCCCCGCCTGCCGCGCCGACGACCATCAGCAGCTTGCCGTCCGGGCCATAGACGATCGTTGGCGCCATCGAACTGCGCGGGCGCTTGCCGCCTTCCACTCGGTTGGCGACGAGGGCGCCGTCCTTCTGAGGCACGAAGCTGAAGTCGGTCAGTTCGTTGTTGAGGTAAAACCCGCCGACCATGATCCCCGAGCCGAACGGGCTTTCGATCGTGGAGGTCCACGAGGCGACGTCGCCTTGTCGGTCGATCACGACGAAGTGGCTGGTGCCGTGTTCGGGCGGTCCGCTGCCCAGCGTCAGCTTCGGCGCGGGCAGGCCAGCGGTGACTTTGGGGATGGTCGTATCGGGAGAGATCAACGCACCGCGCCGGGCGAGGTAAGCGCGATCCAGCAAGGCATCGACCGGGACCTTTTCGAAGTCGGGATCGGCCAGAAACACGTCGCGATCGGCATAGGCCAGTCGCTCGGACTCCGCGATGAGGTGCCAGGCGGTTGGCGAATCGGGGCCAAGCGCCGTCAGGTCGAAGCGTTCTAGCTGGATCAGCGTCGCCAGTACCGTCGTCGCGCCGGACGAAGGCGGCCCCATGCCGCAGATTCGATAGACGCGATACGTCCCGCACACGCCCGGGCGTTGCTTGGCTACGAAGCCCGCGATGTCGGCGGCGGTCATCTTGCCGTCCTGTGGGGTTTGCGCGGCAACCTTTGCGGCGATCTCCTGAGCGAGCGGGCCGGATGACAATCCCTTGGCGCCCTTGGCCGCCAGCATTTCCAGGGTCTTGGCCAAAGCGGGATTGCGAATGGTCGTGCCCACCGGAAGCGGCTCGCCATTCACGCCGTAGAAGATCGCGCGGGCTTGCGGATCGTGCGCGCCCGTTTCCGGCTGGGTGGACAGCGAGCGGAAGCCGCGCGGGCTCAGCGCAAAGCCGTCTCGGGCAAGCCGGATCGCCGGTTCGAACAAGGCCGCCCACGGCAGGCGACCATGCGAAGCATGGGCCTTGGCCGCCATCGCCAGGTTGCCCGGCACGCCTACGCTCAGCCCGCCGATGACGGCAGTGCGAAACGGCAGCGGTTGTCCGCTGGCATCCAGGAAGCGCTTCGGCGTGGCGGCTTTGGGCGCCGTCTCGCGCCCGTCCCAGGTTTCTATCCGGCCTGCAGCATCGCCGAGCACCAGGAAGCCGCCGCCGCCGATCCCAGAGCTTTGCGGCTCGACCACATTGAGCGCGAGCATGGTCGCGATCGCGGCATCGGTGGCGCTGCCACCACGGCGCAAAATCTCGGCTCCGGCCTGCGCCGCGCGCGGATCGGCGGCGCTGACCATGCCCTCGTCATAAAGCGCGGGAGCGGATGGGGCAGTAGGAGCGGAGACGGTCTGCTGCGGCGTGGTGGCGCAGCCGGCAAGTAGGAGAGACGTGACAAGGGCCAGGATACGGCGGGTCGGAACGGGTGTGGACAGCATGTCCACCATGCTATTCGCTTCCCACGGCCTCTGCAATCGAGGTGAAGCCATCGCGCTGCATCAGCTTGACCAGCCCGGCGCAGATCGCCTTGGCGATGCCCGGGCCTTCGTAGACCATCGCGCTATAAAGCTGCACTAGGCTGGCCCCGGCGCGGATGCGTGCCCAGGCGTCTTCGGCGGTGGTGATGCCGCCCACGCCCACCAGAGGCACCGCGCCGCCGGTCGCGCTGCGAAAGTCGCGCAAGCGCTGATGCGCCATGTTTCGCAAGGGCGCGCCCGAAAGGCCACCGCTTTCGCCGGCATGGGCGGATGCCAGGGAGGGACGCGAAATCGTGGTGTTGGCGACGATCAGCGCGCCCAGCCGCTTGTCGATCGCTATGCGGGCTATGGCGTCGATATCCGCCGGTTCCAAATCCGGCGCAACCTTCAGGAAGATTGGCGGTGCGGCGGCAGGGCAGACCGCATCGCGCGCCTCGATTACCGCGTCGAGCAAGCCGGTCAACGCCGATTCGTCCTGCAAGGCGCGCAAACCGGGCGTGTTGGGGCTGGAGATGTTGACCGCCAGATAGCTGGCGTACGGTGCCATGATCCGCGCCATTTTCCCGTAATCGGCAACGCGATCAGCCGAATCCTTGTTGGCGCCTATATTGACGCCGACGATCCCGGGGTTTCCGGCTCGCGCACGCAGCCGCGCCAGCGCCGCATCGGCGCCTTGGTTGTTGAACCCCAGGCGATTGATGACAGCGCGATCCTCGACCAGCCTGAACAAGCGGGGGCGTGGGTTTCCCTGCTGCGGCAAGGGGGTGAGGGAGCCGACCTCCGCGTAGCCGAAACCCAGCCCGATCAATTGGTCGGCGACTTCGGCATTCTTGTCGAACCCCGCCGCCATGCCCACCGGATTGGCAAAACGCAGCCCCGCCACTTCGCTGGCAAGCATAGCGGGGAACGTCGGCGCGCGGCTTTTTCCCGTGCGCTTGAGCAGGGAAAGGGCAAGGCCATGGGCGCGCTCGGCCTCGATTCGAAACAAGGCGGGTCGGATCAGCGGATAAATCACCCGATGGCGAATAGCGTTATGTCCGCCACCGCTCAAATGGTTCGTGAACCAAGGCGCTAATGGCACGAAAATGGCCGTTCATCCCCGCTTCACGCACGATGGTGTCGCGTTTCTACAATAAATTGCAGCGAGCCGCGCATAGAGCAGCCATGCGACCCGAAGGGCTCGTAGTCGCTTTGCGCACGAGTTCTTTAATTACCTTATGGCGGTTCCTGGCTCAGCCTGGGGCCGCCTTTTTTCGTCGTTTTTTGCAAGCTGCATCGCTCGTGACCCTGTCACGGGGCCGTTATGGCGGCTGCTTTCAGCCCGGCCTGCCTCTCAAATTCAGCGCATCTGCCGCGAAATGCCCCATTGAAACCTGGCGATCGCTGCACTAGGTGCAAACCGGAAAAGATTGGTCCGATTTAAAAAGGGTCTCAAAAAGCGTCCAATGCGATTATCCAGCATGACCGACTACGCTGTTCTCATCATGGCCGCCGCTGCGCGGCACTGTGGTGGTGTGCGGGTGTCGGCGGGGCAGCTTGCGGCGGAAACCGGCCTGCCGGTGCCCACCGTGCAAAAGCTGGTGAGCAAGCTGTCGGGCGCCGGCCTGATGCGCTCGTCGCGTGGCGTCGGCGGTGGTCTGAAGCTGGCGCGCCCGCCGGGAACGATCACGCTGGCGGACATCGTCGAGGCCGTGGAAGGGCCGATCGCCCTGACCGCCTGCCTCGACAAGGAGAAGAGCGATTGCACCCTTGAGGGGAGCTGCAACGTCAAGGGCCACTGGCCGCAAGTGAACGCTGCCGTCCGCGGCGCGCTGGCCCAGGTGGTGTTAACGCAGTTGGTTGGCCCACAAGTGGCCCAGGCCCAATTGGTCGAGGAAGTTGTGAATGTCTGAGCAAACCATCCCCATGGACCGCGAGGTTCCCGTCGAACGCGACCAGGCCGCCCGCGATGCGGCGGCGCGTGTCGCCGAGTACGAGCATGGCTGGGTTTCCGACATCGAGCAGGAATACGGTCCTAAGGGCCTGTCCGAAGACACCGTCCGCTATATCTCCGCCAAGAAGGACGAGCCGGAGTGGATGCTCGATTGGCGGCTCAAGGCCTATGCCAAGTGGCTGGAGATGACGCCGCCTGACTGGGCCAAGCTGAACGTGCCGCCGATCGATTATCAGGACGCTTACTATTGGGCCGCGCCCAAGCAAAAGGACGGCCCCAAGTCGCTGGACGAGGTCGATCCCGAAATCCTGCGCATCTACGAAAAGCTGGGCATTCCGCTGGCGGAGCAGGAAGTGCTTGCCGGCGTCGAGGGTTCGCGTCGGATCGCGGTGGACGCGGTGTTCGATTCGGTTTCAGTCGCCACCACCTTCCGCAAGGAGCTGGAAGCGGCGGGCGTCATCTTCCGCTCGATCTCCGAGGCGGTCCGCGAATACCCTGATATGGTGCGCAAGTGGCTCGGCAAGGTCGTGCCGGTGCAGGACAATTATTTCGCTGCGCTCAACTGCGCGGTCTTCTCGGACGGCACCTTCGTCTACATCCCCGAGGGCGTGCGCTGCCCGATGGAGCTGTCGACGTATTTCCGCATCAATGCCGAGAATACCGGCCAGTTCGAGCGGACGCTGATCATCGCCGAGAAGGGCTCCTACGTCTCGTACCTCGAAGGCTGCACCGCCCCGATGCGCGACGAGAACCAGCTCCACGCCGCCGTGGTCGAGCTGGTCGCGCTGGAAGACGCCGAGATCAAGTACTCGACCGTGCAGAACTGGTATCCCGGCGATGCCAACGGCAAGGGTGGCATCTACAACTTCGTCACCAAGCGCGGGCTGTGCCAGGGCGCGCGCAGCAAGATCAGTTGGACCCAGGTGGAAACCGGCTCCGCGATCACCTGGAAGTACCCCTCCTGCGTCCTCAACGGCGAGGATTCGGTGGGCGAGTTCTACTCGGTCGCGGTCACCAACAATTACCAGCAAGCCGATACCGGCACCAAGATGATCCACAACGGCAAAGGCAGCCGCTCGACGATCATCTCCAAGGGTATCTCGGCCGGCAAGAGCAACAACACCTATCGCGGCCTCGTGCGCGTCGGCGCCAATGCCGATGGCGTGCGCAACTTCACCCAGTGCGATTCGCTGCTGCTGGGCAAGGACTGCGGCGCCCACACCGTGCCGTATATCGAAGTGCGCAATCCCACCGCGCAGATCGAGCACGAGGCGACCACCAGCAAGATCAGCGACGACCAGTTGTTCTACGCCCAGCAACGCGGCCTCGACACCGAACAAGCCGTGGCGCTCATCGTCAACGGCTTCGCCAAGGAAGTCCTGCAGCAACTGCCGATGGAATTCGCGGTGGAAGCGCAGAAGCTACTGGGCATCTCACTTGAGGGGAGCGTGGGGTGACACCTGCTCCGCCTAACCATGACTACGAAGGAACGACAACCATGACTGCCGAACGCAAGACCCTGGGCGTCAGCCGCGCGGATAGCGGACCCAAGGCTGACGCGAAGGCCAACTTTGCCGCCACGGGCGCTCGCCTTGAGCGTCTGAAAGAGCGCGCCAAGGAACAGCGCCGTAACCCCACCGACGCGCAGAAGCTGTTGTGGGAGCATTTGTCAGGCTCGCGGCTGGGCGGGGTGAAGTTCACTCGTCAAAGCATCGTCGGCTCGGCGATCGTCGATTTCGCGGCGCCTTCGCGCTGGATCGTCGTGCAGTTGAGCAACGACGAGGTGAACCCCGACGTCCACGAACTGCAGGATCGCAAGCTCATCGAAGTGGGCGTGCGGGTGCTGCGCTTTTCCCAAGAGGAAGTGATCGCCAACGTCGACAATGTCGTGCGCGAGATCACCGCCGAACTCAATGTCCCGTTCGACAAGCGCTCGGCGCGCAGGGACGCCGGCTCGCGGACTTCGACGTTCGTGAGCGACGAAGGATGACCATGCTTAAGATCGATAACCTCCACGCCACCGTTGCCGACAAGCCGATCCTCAAAGGCCTGTCGCTCACCATCAACGCGGGCGAAATCCACGCGATCATGGGGCCGAACGGCGCGGGCAAATCGACGCTCGGCTACACCCTGGGCGGGCGTCCGGGCTATGAAGTGACCGGTGGTTCGGCGACGTTTGACGGGGTTGACTTGCTCGACCTCGAACCGCACGAGCGCGCGGCCCTCGGACTGTTCCTGGGCTTCCAGTACCCGGTCGAGATTCCTGGCGTTTCGTTCGTCCAGTTCCTGCGTGAAGCTGCCAATGCCCAGCGCAAGGGTCGCGGCGAGGAGCCGCTTTCGGGCGGCGAATTCCTCAAGCTGGCGCGCGAGAAGGCAGCGTTGCTGCGCATGGACATGGACATGCTCAAGCGCCCGGTGAACGTCGGCTTCTCCGGCGGCGAGAAGAAGCGCGCCGAGATGGTGCAGATGGGCATCCTCGATCCCAAGCTGGCGATCCTGGACGAGACCGATTCCGGCCTCGACATCGATGCGCTGCGCATCTGCGGCGAGGGCATCAACGCGATCATGCGCAAGCCCGACAAGGCCGTGCTGCTCATCACCCACTATCAGCGCCTGCTCGACTATGTGAAGCCGGACTTCGTCCACGTCCTGGCCGCAGGGCGCATCGTCAAGTCGGGCGGCCCCGACCTCGCGCTGCGGTTGGAGAGCGAAGGCTACGAAGCGGTGGTCCAAGAGACGGCGGCATGACGATGGCGCTCGCCCTCCCGACCCGCAAGGACGAGGATTTCCGCTACTCGGACATCGAGGCATTGCGTGGCGTCTGGCCGATCGTGACCGAGCAGGTCACGGTGGCGGACGGCGCCGAGCAATCGCTCGAGATCGTCGAGACCGGCACCGCACCCGTCGCGCGGCATGTCGCGATCACGCTGGGCAAGGGCGCTAAGTTCGATTTGCGCGTGCTGACCGCAGGGCCTGCCTATGGCCGCATCGCCGTGGACGTGACGCTGGGCGAGGGCGCGGACTTCACGCTGGGCGCGGCGCAACTGGCGACCGGCGACGAAACGGTGGAACTGGTGACCGAGGTTTTGCACACCGGGCTGAACGCCACGTCCCACCAGATCGTGCGCAGCGCGCTGGCGGGCAAGGCGGTCGGCACGTATCTGGGCCGCATCGCGGTTGCGCGCGGGGCCGATGGCACCGATGCCGAGCAATCGGTGCGCGCCATGCTGCTGGATCGCACCGCCACGGCCAATGCCCGACCGGAGTTGGAAATCTACGCCGACGACGTCAAGGCCGCGCATGGTTGCGCGGTGGGCGAACTCGATGCGCAAGGGTTGTTCTACCTGATGGCGCGGGGGCTTTCGCCGGCACAGGCCAAGCGGCTGATGCTGCAGGCGTTCGTCGCCGAAGCTTTCACCGGCGCGCCCGGCGAGGAAACCCTGAGCGCTGCGGCAGTCGCCCGGCTGGAGCAGATCCTGTGAACACCGACACGCTCGTTTTGAAGGACCAGTTCCCCGGCCTTGCGGGTGACTGGCACTACCTCGACACGGCTGCCACCGCGCAAAAGCCGTTCGCGGTGATCGAAGCGACCGTGCGCGCGATGGGTGAGGATTACGCTACCGTCCATCGCGGCGTCTACGCCCGCTCCGCCGAGATGACCTTGGCGTTCGAGGCCGCCCGCCGCCGGGTCGGCGCATTCATGAACGCGCATGAGGACGAGATCGTCTTCACCAGCGGCGCCACCGAATCGATGAACCTGGTCGCGCAGACCTGGGGGCTGGCCAACCTGAAAGCGGGCGACCGGGTGCTGCTTTCGATGCTGGAGCACCATTCCAACATCGTGCCCTGGCAGCTTCTGCGCGAGAAGGTCGGTCTCGAAATCGACGTCTGCCCTTTGACGGATGATGGCCGAATCGATCTCGATGCGGCTGAGCGGATGCTGACCCCGGCGCACAAGCTGGTGGCCTTCGCGCACGTCTCCAATGTGCTCGGCTCGGTGCTCGACGTGGCGCACGCCGCGCGGCTGGCTCATGCCGTGGGTGCCAAGCTGCTGGTCGATGGTTGCCAAGCCGCCCCGCGCCTGGCGCTCGACATGGCGGCGTTCGATTGCGACTTCTACGCGTTCTCGGCGCACAAGCTTTATGGCCCGACCGGGATCGGGGTGCTGTGGGCGCGCAAGGACATCCTTGATGCCATGCCGCCGTGGCAGGGCGGTGGCTCGATGATCGACCGGGTGACGTTTGAGAAGACCACCTTCGCGCCCCCACCGCAGCGGTTTGAGGCCGGCACGCCGATGATCGTCGAGGCGATCGGCATGGCTGCGGCGATGGACTGGCTGGACGATATCGGCCTCGCGCGGGCTGAGCGGCATGAGCGCGAACTGGCCGGGCTGCTTCGCGCCGAATTGCGCAAGCGCAACGATGTGACGCTGTTCGGGCCGGAAGATTCGCTGGGGATCATCAGTTTCGCGCTCGACGGGGTGCATCCGCACGACCTCGGCACCATATTGGACGAAGAAGGCGTGGCGATCCGCGCCGGGCACCACTGCGCCCAGCCGCTGATGGAGCACTTGGGCGTACCGGCAACGGCCCGCGCCAGCTTCGGCCTCTACAGCGACGACCATGATATCGAGGCGCTCCTGAAAGGGATCGAGCGCACGCGGAGAATTTTCGGATGAACGACGACAAGTCACCTTTTGACACCCCGTTCCGTATCGAGGAAGTCGACGCGGTAACCCCCGCGCCCCGCGCCCGTGTCGATGACGCGGCGGTGGATGCAGGGTCTGATCGCAAGCGCGATTACCTCGACGGTTTCCTGGCGCAGGCCCCCGAAAGCGACGATCCGGCCAGCCCTGGCGGCGCGCTGTACGAAGGCGTGATCGCGGCGCTTAAGGACATCTTCGACCCGGAAATCCCGGTAAACATCTACGACCTTGGCTTGATCTACGGCGTCGATGTATCGCCCGATGCCTCGGTCGCGGTGACGATGACGCTTACGACGCCGCATTGCCCGGTCGCCGAATCGATGCCGGGCGAAGTGGAACTGCGCGTCTCCTCTGTGCCCGGCGTGCGCGATTGCGAAGTCTCGCTGGTATGGGACCCGCCGTGGGACATGGCCAAGATGACCGACGAGGCCAAGCTGGAGCTGGGAATGCTGTGAGCGACGCGTCTGTCCTTGACCTTGTGATCGCGCCTGTCGATTTCGCCCACCCGGCGGATGTCGCCGGCCTCGTGCATGTGCTCGACGCTTACGCGCGCGATCCGATGGGTGGGGGCGAGCCGCTGTCGGCTGATGTGCGCGAACGCCTGGGGCCAGCCATGGCGCAGGTTCCCGGCGCTTTCGTAATGCTCGCGCGGGTGGATGGCAAGCCCGTCGGCCTTGCCACATGCTTCATGGGCTTTTCGACGTTCGCGGCACGACCCTTGGTCAACATCCACGACTTGTCGGTACTCCCCGCGCATCGCGGCCACGGCATCGCCCGCGCCTTGTTCGCCGCGATCGAGGATGAGGCGCGCGCACGCGGCGCCTGCAAGATCACGCTCGAAGTGCTGAGCGGCAATCACCGCGCCAAGGCGCTTTACCAGTCGCTGGGCTATGGCGACTACCAGCTAGACCCCGAGGCCGGACATGCCCAGTTCTGGCAGAAGAGGCTGACATGACCCAGACTATTGCTCGCACCCGCCCCGCCGCCGTTATCCTGACTGCCAATGCCGAGGCGCGCATTGCCCATTTAATGGGCCAGGCGCCGCAAGGCGCGATCGGCGTCAAGCTGTCCACCCCGCGCCGCGGCT
The DNA here is from genome assembly GCF_000272475.1 of Novosphingobium sp. Rr 2-17. Taxonomy (GTDB): domain Bacteria; phylum Pseudomonadota; class Alphaproteobacteria; order Sphingomonadales; family Sphingomonadaceae; genus Novosphingobium. The sequence continues at coordinate 12,574 of NZ_AKFJ01000083.1, read as the reverse complement.
GCTCCGGGCTTGCCTATTCGGTCGATTACGTGACCGAGGAAGCCAAGTTCGATGAGAAGATCGAGACGCCGGGCGGTGTGTTCTACATCGATGGCGCCAGCGTGCTTTACCTGATCGGCAGCACGATGGATTGGGTGGAGGACGATTTCACCGCCGGCTTCGTCTTCGCCAATCCCAATGCCAAGGGCAGTTGCGGCTGCGGCGAAAGCTTCACGGTCTAACCGTCAGGGGGTTACGTCCCGCCGGGAAACAGCGCCAATAGCGTGCCAAGTTTGGCGTGTAGTTGCGCTTCCTGCGCGGCATTGCTTTGGCCCAGCCGCACCACGGTCAGCAACTGGTCGGGCGATCCGATCACGTATTGGCCGTATTCGCCCAGGCACGCGAAGACATTGCTGGGGGCGGTGCCGGGGAACAGCCGCGCGCCTTCGCCAGGCGGCGCGCGGTTGAGCCAGACGCCGGCGCCGTAGCCTTTGTTGCGCGGGCTGGTCTCCAGCATGAACTGAACCCAGCGGCGCGGCAGGATCTGGGCGCCGCGCACGGAACCGGTGCGGCGCAGGAATTCGCCCAACTGCCCCCAGTCGCGGGCATTGGCCTGCATCATCCCGGAGCCGATCATCGTACCCGCGCGATCGAATTCCACTTCGGTCGAAGTCATGCCGATCGGCAGCAGCACGCGGGCCTTGAGGTAATCGCCCACGGCGCGGCGGCGGCGGGCCGGATCGCCATCGGGCATCAGTACCCGTGCCGCCAGGTCGGACAGAATCACCGCGCTGGCGGACGATTGCTCGAACACGCGTCCGGCGGGGGCTTCCAGCGGCTGCGCCTCGGCATAGGCGGCCATGTCGTCACGCCCATCGAGGAACAGCATCCGGGCACGATCCGATTCGCGTTCCAGATTGCCAGTGCCCAGCGCCCCGTTCTCTTCATGGCGAAGGCCCGATCGCATCTGGAGCAATTGCTTGAGCGTGATCTCGCCCCGTGGGTCGCCGGGGCGCTGCCATTCGGGCACCGGCGCTGATTCGTTGAGGCGCAGTCGTCCGTCGCTAACCAGTTGGCCGATCATCAGGGCCGTGACGCACTGGCCCATGCTCCATCCCGGCAGCGGGGTGTCGGCCTTGATGTCCTTGCCATAGCGCTCGGCAATCACGGTGCCGCGTTTCATCACCACCAGCGCGCGGGTTTCGCCCACGGCGTCGGCATCGAACAATCCGTCGATGGCGCGGCCCAGCGCGTCCTTGGGCGCGCCGCCGGTATCCTTGATCGCTGCTTGCGCTTCGGCGCTGGGAGGTGGAGGCGGCTCAGTTCCATTGCGGCCACAGCCCCACAGGGCTGGCAGCATGAGCATGGCGAGGATAAGGGGAGGGCGGCGCACCGTCATGGCGCGCGAGTGATGTGCGAGGCGCTGGCGAATGGCAACACGGTTCCCCCACGGGGCAGGGGACAAGGCGGCCTCCGCCTCGGGTCAGCCGTCGCGCTGGAAACGCAACTTGTTGATTCTGGTCTTGTTGGCGCTGGGTGCCTGGCTGGGCTGGGCGTGGCAGGGTCTGCGCGAAGAGGCGATGGCGGGTGCGGCTTACGGTGCCCGAGTCGGCTGCGTCTGTCGGTATGTCTCGCAACGCACGATCGGTAGCTGTGAGGGCGATCTCAAAGCTGCGGAGCTGCGCGGGGCGGCGCGCCTGGTTTCGCTATCGGAAAACCCTGCGACTCGCACGGTTCGCGCATCGGTGCCGCTGCTCGCCAGCCAGTCGGCGGACTTCAGGCCGGAACGCGGCTGCCAGTTGGAAGCTTGGCGCGACTGAGCGGGCCAGCCCGGCGCGGGTTTACTCCGCAAAGGCTGCTTCGGTCGTCTCGATCCAGCCGCCGCCGATTACGCGTTCCCCGGCATAAAGCACGGCAGCTTGTCCTGGGGCCACGCCGTATTCGGGCGTATGGAAGCGGATCGTGGTTTCCGCGCCGTCGCCTAGCGGGCCTTCCAGGGTAATCGGCACAGGCTTGGCCAGCGAGCGTACTTTTGCGGTGAGCGCGGCATCAGGCAGGGGGCCTATGCGATTCGTTTCCACCAGCCGGGCCGATGCGGTCGCCAGCAGGCGGCGCGGGCCGACCATGACGCGGCGGCTCGAAGCTTCGATTCGCGTAACGTAGAGCGGCTCCGGCTGCCCGCCGATGTCCAGCCCCCGACGCTGACCGACGGTATAGTGGATGACCCCGCGATGGTCACCGAGCACGGCGCCGGTCTCGGCGTGGACGATTTCGCCCGGCGCTTCGCCTTCGGGACGCACCGAGCGTACCACCCGCGCATAGTCGCCATCGGGTACGAAGCAGATGTCCTGGCTGTCCGGCTTGGCAGCGACGCGCAGGCCCGCAGATTCGGCCAGGCGGCGCGTCTCGCTCTTGGGAAGGCCGCCCAGGGGAAAGCGTAGGAAGTCGAGCTGGCTCTCGGTCGTGCCGTACAAGAAGTAGCTTTGGTCGCGGGCAGGGTCGATCGCGCGATGCAGTTCGGCGCCGGCAGGACCGATTTCTCGGCGAACGTAGTGGCCGGTTGCCAGGCAGTCCGCGCCCAGTTCGCGCGCCATGGCGAGCAGGTCGGTGAACTTGGGCCCCATGTTGCAGCGAATGCAGGGGATCGGGGTGCGACCGGCAAGATAATCGTCGGCGAAGCGCTCGACCACGTCCTCGCGAAAGGCGCTTTCGTGGTCGATGACGTAATAGGCAATGCCCAGTCGATCGGCGACGGCGCGGGCATCGCGGATGTCATCCCCGGCGCAGCACGCCCCCTTGCGACCGGTGGCGGCGCCATAGTCATAAAGCTGTAGCGTCACGCCGATGGTCTCGGCCCCGCTGGCGGCGGCAAGCGCGGCCACGACCGAGCTGTCCACCCCGCCCGACATCGCAACGACGATGCGCTTGCTGGCAAGTGGTTGTTGCAACTGGAACAGCGCGGCGGGATCGAGGCCGGCGAAAAGGTCGACGAGGGCAGTCATACCGCGCTCCATACAGCGCGCGAGCGGCTTTTCCTACCTCCCGTCCGTTCGCCCAGCGCATAGGCCAGAACATCGCAATCCACGGTATAGTTAACAAGTCGTAAATACCGCCTTTACGCATCCTTGACCATCTCCGGCGTATCACCCTGGCATGAAGGTGGCTCACAGTCCCAATACCCTCAGCGACGGGGAGGCGCAGTCCAGGGCCGGGTATGGTGAGGGCGCGGTCGCATCTGCGGATGGCGAACAACAGCCGATCGACTGGCAGGCACTGCGCGCGCGTCTTTTCGAAGGGCGCGAGCTGGAGGCCGCGCACGATCAGTACGAGACGCCGGAGCGCATGCGGTTGCGGTTGCGCGGCAGCTTCGATGGTTGTGCAGCATCGGTGCTCACTACCTACGAGGAAGTATCAAGGTCCGTTAACCTTGATACTTCAGCCTATGGCAAACACGCGGAAGGTAAGGTTTCACCTGTCGCTGATGAAACCAATCCCCGCGAACGAGGGCAATGATGATTGAAAACCAGAAAATCAGGCCTGCCCAGGTGATTGGCCCGCTTGGCGAGCCGCTCACGATTGAATCGCTGCCGCCGGCGACCACCACGCGCTGGGTCGTGCGGCGCAAAGCCGAAGTCGTAGCTGCGGTTAACGGCGGCCTGCTTTCGATCGACGAAGTCTGCGAGCGTTATCAATTGACGCTAGAGGAGTTCGCCTCGTGGCAGCGCGCGGTCGATCGTTCAGGGATGCAAGGCTTACGCGTCACGCGTATCCAGCACTACCGCGATTTGTACGAGCGCCAGCAAAAGTACTGAGTAGGCTCGCGTCCCGCTCATTCAAGCGGGGCCAAGTTTCAGGCGGCGTGCGGCAAAAGTCGCCGCCGCCTTTCACTTTTTTAATCGGCTTGTTTTTACCTTTTCGGCAGTTCGTCGCTCGCTGCGCGGGACCTTGGTGCAACGCTCACGGAGCTTTCGATAAGCTCAAACCACGCGAATCTGAGCGGAGATTTGAGTGAAACGAGGGCATCGGGCAAGGTCTGGGATAATAGGCGCCGATCGAATACCTCACCCCGTAAGTACTTGCCTGCGAGCTCGCCAGCGGGCCTAAAGTCGTTCGTCGATGGCTGTAGGTCCGAAGCCGAGTGCAGATTGCCTCTTCTCCTGGGCGGGTATATGGCTTCAGCCTTGAAGTTACGGCTGCGGGGGGCGGCCCCGATCGCCAGTGGCGACCTTACGGTCGCTTGTTGACGAGAGGGGTTGAGCCGGCGCGGCAGGACGCCGGTCGTTTCGGTCGGGCTGTTCCCGGCAGGGTCACCGGGGGGTAAAGCGGTGCGACTGAATGAATTACGACAGCAAGATCGAAGCGAGTAGTATCGACGCCAGCGACACGCATGGCGAGCTCGACCCGTTTGCCGATCTCGATCAGCAAGGCAGGGTACGCCGGCGTCGCATAATCGTGCTTGTGGCCATCGCGCTCGTGGCGGTTCTGGCGCTCTGGTGGTTCCTTCATCGCGGCGGCGAAGAGGATGCACTGTCCAAGGACGCAGACCAGATTCCGGTCGTCACCGTCGTCGCGCCTGGCCGTTCGACCGTCGCGGGGGCAATCGGGGTGACCGGAACTCTGGCCGCGCGCCGTTCGATGCCGGTGGGCTCGGTCGGCGATGGCGGGCAAGTGCGCGAAGTTCGGGTAGAGCCGGGCCAATGGGTGTCGCAGGGGCAGGTTCTCGCCGTGATCGACCGTTCGGTGCAGACCCAGCAGATCGCCAGCCAACAAGCCCAGGTCGAAGTCGCTTCCGCCGACGCGCGGATCGCCCAGGCCAACCTCGACCGTGCGCTCAAGCTGGTGGACCGAGGTTTCATTTCCAAGGCCGATGTCGACAAGCTCACCGCTACGCGTGATTCTGCTGCCGCTCAGGTCAAGGTTGCCCGCGCGACGCTTGGCCAGTTGCAGGCGCAGACCGCCCGGCTCAACATCCTCGCGCCCGCTTCCGGTTTGGTGCTGGAGCGCAGCGTCGAGCTGGGACAAGTGGTGTCCGGCGGCAGCGGCGTGCTGTTCCGGCTGGCCAAGGATGGCGAGATGGAATTGCTGGCGGCGTTGTCGGAAGACGATTTGGCCGGGCTTTCGGTAGGCCAGGAAGCCAAGGTCACGCCGGTCGGTTCGGGCAAGACCTTCATCGGCCACGTCTGGCAGATTTCGCCGGTCATCAACCAGACTAGCCGTCAGGGCGTCGCCCGCGTCGCGCTTGCCTACGATCCGGCGCTGCGTCCCGGCGGCTTTGCCAGCGTGACGATCCAGAGCGGCACCCAGGTAGCACCGATGCTGCCCGAATCCGCGATCCAGAACGATACCAAGGGATCGTTCGTCTACGTTGTGGATGCCAAGGGCGTGGCGCACCGGCAGGCGGTGAAGACCGGGCTGGTGACCGCCAAGGGCGTCATCATCACCGACGGGCTTTCGGGGAGCGAGAAGGTCGTGATGCGCGCAGGCGGGTTCCTCAACGATGGCGACAAGGTGAAGACCCGGCTCGTGGCCGCAGGCCGCTAAGGGCGCACAGACAATGAGCCTTCGCAACATCTCGGCATGGTCGATCCGCAACCCGATCATCCCCATCGTGTTTTTCATCGGGCTGATGATCGCCGGCATCGTCGCGTTCAATCGCATGGACATCAACAACATGCCGGATATCGAATATCCGGCAGTGATCGTCGATATCACCCAGCCCGGCGCCGCGCCGACCGAGATCGAGACCCAGATTACCCAGATCGTCGAGGGGGCAGTGCGGTCCGTCCCCGGCGTAGAAGAAATCCAGTCCACCGCGTCCGAAGGCAGCGCGACGATCGTGGTCAACTTCTCGATCGGCACCAATCCGGACGTCGCGACCAACCAGGTCAAGAACGCGGTCGATCAGGTGCGCGGCCAGTTGCCCGATGGTATCCTGGAACCGCAAGTAACCAAGGTCGAGGCGAACAGCGACACGCTCGCCTACTTCTCGGTCAGCGCCGACGACATGACGATCGAGCAGTTGAGCTGGTTTCTCGACGATACCATCACCAAGAGCCTGCTTTCGGTGGAAGGGCTGGCAGCGGTTACTCGTGACGGCGGCGTCGATCGCGAGATCCGGGTGGTGGTCGATCCATCGCGCATGGTCTCGCTCGGCCTGACCGCGCAGGACATCAACACCGTGCTGCGGCAGGTCAACACCGACGCCGCGGGCGGCCAGGCCGAGATCGCCGGCACGCGCCAGTCCGTACGGGTGCTCGGCAACGCCAGCACCGCCTACGAACTTTCGCAAACCCGCATCAGCCTGGGCGGGGGCCGCCAGATCCGACTTTCCGACATCGCCAGAGTCTACGACGGCTATTCGGAGCGGACCAGCATTGCCCGCGTCAACGGTCGCGAGGTCGTCACCTTCGGCTTCCAGCGGGCACTTGGTGCCTCCGACGTCGCGGTCTACGATGGTGCGGTCAAGAAGCTGGACGAGATCCGCAAGGCCAACCCCGACATCCACATCACTCGCCTGTTCAGCCAGGTGGACTACACCCGCGGGCAATACACCAGCTCGATGGAAGCGCTGGTCGAAGGCGCGGTGCTGGCGATCGTGATCGTCTTCTTGTTCCTGCGTGACTGGCGCGCGACGATGATCTCAGCGCTGGCGATTCCGCTTTCGGCGATCCCGACCTTCTGGTTCATGGAAATGCTGGGCTTCACCCTCAACTTCCTGTCCTTGTTGGCGCTCAGCCTCGTGGCGGGGGTGCTGGTGGATGACGCCATCGTCGAGATCGAGAACATCGTGCGCCACATGCGCATGGGTAAGTCCGCCTACCAGGCTTCGATCGACGCGGCGGACGAGATCGGCCTGGCGGTCGTGGCCACCACCTTCTCGATCGTCGCGGTGTTCCTGCCGGTCGGCCTGATGCCGGGCATTCCGGGCATGTTCTTCAAGGCGTTCGGCCTCACCGTCGTCGCGGCGGTACTGATGAGCCTGGCCGTTGCGCGCATCATCACGCCGATGGTCGCGGCCTATTTCCTCAAGGCCCACGGCAATGCGGAGCATGGCGGCGGCCGGGCCATGGACTTGTACATGAAAGTCCTGGCCTGGACGCTCGACAGCCGCGAGGCGCATCGACGCAAGGCGGCGCTGGTGCACCAGCCATCGAACCCGCTGTACTGGCTGGGCGCAACGCTGGCGCTCATGGCTTTGTTCGCAGGCAGCATCCTGCTGGCCTACAAAGTGTTCGGCTGGCTGCAGGGCGGCCTTGAAAAGGGAGGGCTTAAGGCTTCCGCGATCGTCCTTGCCGCCATGTTGGCGCCGCTGGCGATACCTTTGGTCATGTGGTTGGGGGGCAAGCTGCTGCGCTTCGCCTTCGACCTGATCGGAGGCTTCGGCCGCTGGTATCGCTATTTCACCGACCGCATGATCGCGCGGACGCGGGACCATCGGTTCTACGCTTTTTGCGCCAGCATTTACGCTTTGGTGCTGACGTCCGCACTGTTGGTCGGCCTGCCACAGCAGTTCCAGCCCAACACCAACGAAGACACCAGCACGGTCAAGATCGAGCTGGTGCCCGGCACCACGCTGGAACAGTCGGAAGATGTAGCCAACCGCATCGCCCGGACGTTCGAAAAGGAGCCCGAGGTGCATCGGGTTCTGCAGTACACCTCGGAAGGGTCGGCCAAGCTCTATCTGGCGCTCAAGCCCGCCAACGAGCGGAAGGCCACCAGTATCGAGTTCGAGCGCAGGCTGGCGCCGATGTTGCAGAAGATCCCCGATGCCCGAGTGACGTTCGCGACACAGTCCGGCGGCTTTGGCAGCGGGCGCGATATTTCCGTCATGCTGTCTGGCAGCGATTCGCAGTTGCTCAACCAGACCGCGCAGACCCTGGCCGAGCAAATGCGCTCGATCCCGGGCATTGTCGGCCCGCGCATCGCTGCCGACCTGCAGCGGCCCGAACTTGTCGTTGTGCCCCGGCTCGATCTGGCGGCGCAGCTTGGCGTCACGACCTCCGCGCTCAGCCAAACGATCCGCATCGCCACCCTGGGCGAGACCGACCAGAACGCGGCCAAGTTTTCGCTGCGTGATCGCCAGGTGCCGATCCGGGTGATCCTCGATCGCAATTCGCGTCGCGATTTCTCGACCATCCAAAACCTGCCTGTGGCGACCACGGGTGGCGGTTCCGTGCCGCTCAGCCGCGTGGCCGAAATCCGATTCGGCGCCGGTCCCACGAAGATCCAGCGCTACAACCAGTCGCGCCGCATTTTCGTGGGCGCGGACTTGGGCCAGGGCCAGGTCAAGGGACCGATCCTGGAGGCGATTCAGAAGCTGCCGATCATGCAGCACTTGCCGCCGGGCGTTTCCAACTCCGCCGTCGGGGAGGACAAGTGGCAGACGCAGATGGTCAGCGATTTCATCACTGCCGTCGTCAGCGGGATATTCCTGGTCTTCGCGGTGCTGGTGCTGCTGTACAAGCGCTTCGTCTCGCCGCTGGTGAACATGGCCTCGCTGCTGCTGGCGCCGCTGGGCGGGCTGCTGTTCCTCACCGCCATCGGCCAGCCGATCTCTATGCCGGTCTATATCGGCATCCTGATGCTGCTGGGCATCGTCGCCAAGAACTCGATCCTCCTCATCGACTTCGCGATCGAGGAAATGGCGCGGGGCGTGAACAAGCTGGATGCGATCATGGATGCGGGCCACAAACGCGCGCAGCCGATCGTGATGACCACGGTGGCGATGACCGCAGGCATGATCCCGACCGCGCTTTCGCTTTCGGGTGATGGCGCTTTCCGCGCGCCGATGGGCGTGACGGTGATCGGCGGACTGTTGCTATCTACTTTGCTCACGCTCGTCATCGTCCCGGCAGCCTTCAGCCTCGCCGATGGTTTCGAGAAGCGGATCGGACCCAGGTTGCGCAAATCGTTGCTGACGTACGATCCGAGCCATGCCGAGCAGCCTGGCACCGGCCCCAGCCCAGGCCATGGACCGGATGCCTTGCCGGCTGAGTAACGAAGGAACCGCATTGCCGCCCAAGGCCCGCCGTAATCCAGGACCAAGCGCGATATCCGCTACGCCGGACAAGGCCCGCCGCATGCGCTTGTTTGCAACCGGGCTACTGCTGTTCATGGCGGTGTGCTTCGTCGTGTTGCGCAAGCTGGCGGCCTGGCATCCGGAGTGGCACGGGCTGCTCGGCTACGCGACTGCCTTCACCGAAGCGGCGATGGTCGGCGGCTTGGCGGACTGGTTCGCCGTCACCGCGCTGTTTCGCCGCCCGCTCGGGTTGCCGATCCCGCACACCGCGATCGTGCCGGAAAACAAGGACCGGATCGCCGATTCGATGGCGGCGTTCCTGCGCGATAACTTTCTGACGCCGCAAGTCGTCGCGCGGCGGGTGGGCAGCTTCAATTTCGCTGCTGCGCTGGGCGGGTTCCTCTCTGATCCCGCTAGCGGGGCGCAGCCACGGTTGCGCGCGGGCGCGGCCAACCTGCTGGCCGACGTGCTCGAATCGCTCGACCCGGAGCGGATGGGCACGCAAGTCCGTGCCGGGCTCGCCCGTCAGCTCGAACGCGTCGAGGTCTCGCCGCTGGCAGGCCAGATGCTCTCGGCGATGATCGTCGATAAGCGCCACTTGCCCTTGATCGACGGCGCGATCCGCTGGGCCGGTGAAGCGCTGGAGGCGAACGAGGAAATGGTCCGCACCATGATCCGCGAGCGCGCCAATGCGCTGCTGCGGTTCACGGGCTTGGATAACCGCATCGCCAACTCCGTGCTCGACGGCCTCTACAAACTGCTGGCCGAAATGATCGTGCAGCCCGACCACCCGCTCAAGGTGAAGCTGGAATCGATGCTGGAAGGGCTGGCGCAAGACCTTCAGACCGACCCGAATCTGCGCGCCAAGGTGGAGAAGGCCAAGCGCGAACTGATCGCCAATCCCGCGGTGGGGACATGGTGGCAATCGGTGTGGGAACGCCTGCGCCGCAAGCTGATCGAAACCGCGCGCAATCCCGATGCGGCGATGGGCGCGCAACTGACCCAGATGTTGGGCGAACTGGGCAGCGCGCTGCGCGAAGACCCGCGCCTGCAGTCACAGATCAACCGCTTCGCCCGCCGCACTCTGGTCGGGATCGCCGCGCGCTATGGCAGCGAGATCGTTCGGCTGGTTTCAGAAACGGTCAAGCGCTGGGACGCAGGCACCGTCTCGGCGCGACTGGAAGGCGCGGTTGGCCGCGACCTGCAGTTCATCCGCATCAACGGCACTTTGGTGGGAGGATTGTTCGGCGTCGTCATTCATGCCATCGACCGGTTGCTATGACCGACGAACCTTTGCTGAAGACCGACCGCTTCGAACTTCGGCGTCCCACCGTCACCGATCTCGACAGCTTGTGCGCGCTTGTCGAAGACGAAGAGACGCGCCGTTTCCTTGGTCCCGACCGCTCGGGACGGCAAGCGCAGTTCGAACGCCTGTTGCGCGTCGCTGGCTCGTGGTCGCTCTATGGCTATGGCGCGCTGCTGGTGCGCCCGGCGGGTAGCAATGAAGTGATCGGCTCTTGCGGCATCTTCCATTCCTGGCGCGGCTTCGGCCCGGAACTTGGCATGGACGACGTAGCCGAAGCCGGGTGGATCATCCGCCGCGATTGGTGGGGCAAGGGCGTGGCAAGCGAAGTCATGGCCGCCGTGATGGCCTGGTTCGATACCACGCATCCGGGCAAACGCGTCGCCTGCATGATCGAGGAGGGCAACGTCGCCTCGCAACGCGTCGCCGCTCGTCTGGGGTTCGAGCGTTATGCCAGCCATGTGCCGGAGGAAGACGATCCGCCGACGCTCATTTTGCTGGAACGCATTCAGTAATAGTAGCAACGAGCACAAAGAAAACCCCGGAGTCGCCCCCGGGGTTTTTGGTATTTCAAAACTTTAACGCCAAGCCTTACAGCTTTCCGGTCAATTCCGGCACGGCGGTGAACAAGTCCGCCACCAGGCCGATGTCGGCGACCTGGAAGATCGGGGCGTCCTCGTCCTTGTTGATCGCGATGATGGTCTTGGAGTCCTTCATGCCCGCCAGGTGCTGGATCGCGCCGGAAATGCCGACGGCGATGTAGACGTCCGGGGCGACGATCTTGCCGGTCTGGCCGACCTGGTAGTCGTTGGGCACGTAGCCGGCGTCCACCGCAGCGCGGCTGGCGCCGACGGCGGCGCCCAGCTTGTCGGCCAGCGGCAGGATGGTGGACGCGAAGGTCTCTTCGTCCTTGAGGGCGCGCCCGCCGGACACGATGACTTTGGCGCTGGTCAGTTCCGGGCGTTCCGACGCGGCGATCTCAGAGCCGACGAAGCTGGAGAGGCCAGCATCGCCGGTGGCGGCGACGGCCTCGACCGTGCCCGAGCCGCCGGTCTCGGCTGCTTTGGCAAAGGCGGTGCCGCGCACGGTGATGACCAGCTTGGCATCGCTCGATTCGACCGTGGCGATAGCGTTGCCGGCATAGATCGGACGCGTGAAGGTCTTGTCGCCTTCGACCGAGAGGATGTCCGAGATCTGCATCACGTCGAGCAGCGCGGCGACGCGCGGGGCGACGTTTTTGCCGATGGTGGTCGCCGGCGCCAGGAAGGCATCGTGATGCCCCATGAGCTCGACGATCAGCGGCGCCAGGTTTTCGGCCAGCGCGTGCGCGTAGGCGGCATCGTCGGCGAGATGGACTTTGCCCACGCCTTCGATCTTCGCGGCAGCTTCGGCCACGGCGGCGCAGCCTGATCCGGCGACGAGGAGGTGAACCTCACCCAGCTTGGCCGCCGCAGTGACGGTGTGGAGCGTCGCGTCCTTGACCGACGCGTTGTCGTGTTCGACCCAAACGAGCGTCTTCATCAAGCGACTCCCAATTCTTTGAGCTTGGCGACCAGGGCATCGACATCGGCGACCTTGATGCCCGCCGAGCGCACCGGCGGTTCAGTAACCTTGAGCGTCTTGAGGCGCGGGGCCACATCGACGCCGTAATCCGCCGGGCTCTTCACATCGAGCGGCTTTTTCTTGGCCTTCATGATGTTGGGCAGCGAGGCATAGCGCGGCTCGTTCAGGCGCAAGTCGGTGGTGACGATCGCGGGCAGGGACAGCTTGACCGTTTCCAGGCCACCATCGACTTCGCGCGTCACGGAAACGTGATCGGCATCGACTTCGACCTTGCTGGCGAACGTGCCTTGCGGGCGCCCGAGCAGGGCGGCGAGCATCTGGCCGGTCTGGTTGGAATCGTCGTCGATCGCCTGCTTGCCCAGGATCACCAGGCCGGGCTGTTCCGCCTCGACGATCGCCTTGAGCAGCTTGGCAACCGCCAGCGGCTCGACTTCGGCGTCGGGCGCCACTTCGATCAGGATCGCCCGGTCGGCACCCATCGCCAGCGCCGTGCGCAGCGTGTCCGCCGCCTTAGCGACGCCGATCGAGACCGCGACGATCTCTTCGGCTTTGCCCGCTTCCTTGATGCGGATGGCTTCTTCCACCGCGATCTCGTCGAACGGGTTCATGCTCATCTTGACGTTGGCAAGGTCAACACCCGTGCCGTCAGCCTTCACCCGAGGCTTCACGTTGTAGTCGATGACCCGCTTCACGGGCACGAGGATCTTCAT
>NZ_AKFJ01000082.1 GCF_000272475.1 Novosphingobium sp. Rr 2-17 | reverse complement strand
TGGCCTTCGCTGGTCCGATCCAACGTCGTCACTGAGCGCACCACCGAAACGCAGAGGCGCCGCTTGCTTCTGGGCGGCTCCCTTGCGGCGTCGGTTCGCGCGCAGCGCATTGCGCACCATGGCGTGATCGGTCGGTAAAGGCTCCTTCTCGCCAATCCCCACCAAGCGATGTGCGCTGGCGATGCTGGCCATGCGTCGCGAGAGCGTCGCTGGCTTGCTGCCAAGCTCCTCAAGCCAGCACAGATACAGTACGAGATTTCTGGATCGGCCGGAAATGGCGGACGTCCATTCTCCTGGCACCAGCCGCCAAAGCAGTCGAGATCGGCCGCTGTGGCGAGCTTCGTCGCCTCCGCCATCGCCTCCATGGCCGTCTCCGCCCCGATCTGACTAACGGGGGGAAAGTCGGCCGGCAGCATGGCGCCGATCGTCCGGACCAATCGCTGATCCGACGTTTCGCCGCTCGGCCGGGTCCGCCTTTGGGGAAGGGCGCTGCCGTCGAGCCGATAAACGACAATCTCACCGTCGCTGCGATCGGCCATTCAACGCTTCTCCCTGCGCCTGTTCTTACCATAAGCATCGATTATGGAAAGTGCATTTTGGACGGGCAGGGGGATGCCTAGCAATCGGGCAATCACTGGCATAAACTCGCCTGTATGGACGAGCAGCGCGATCTCACCGGCTATGCCCACGCGCTCGGCCGCGCCCAGGCGGCGTGGCGGTTCGCCCCCCCAGAGCTGCGGCGCGCGGCCGCGCTCGCAACGATTTCAGCGGCTTGGGACGTGTTCCGCCGCGACGCTGGCCCCGGTGCCGTCGGCCCCGCCCACGAAACGCCGGCGGCGCTGCTGCTCAGCGACGATCCGAGACGCGACGCTGTGCTGCTGTGGCTCGCCGACCATGCCGCGCCCGAGCTCGCCGAGGCGGCCGCGACGGTTGCCGGCATGGTCGGCGCGACGCGACGGTTTGGTGCGGAGGATCAGGCGCTACTTGACTCGGCGCGTGAAGCCCTCGCGGAACCCGTGACATCGTGGGGACCGCTCGAAAGATCGATCGTCAATACCGCCATTTCAGACCGGCCTGTGCTCGAGCCTCTCCGCGCCCTCGTGGTCGCGACCAATCGCCTGCGCGGCGACGCCGGATTCCTTGAGCACGAAGGCGGCGAGGTTCACCACACGCTGCCGCGGGGCAACCTTGCCCACTATGTTCCGGCCGAGCCCGCCGGCTGCTGGGCGCTCAACCTCGCCTTGCTGGGTGCCGGCGCGCACGCGGGAGGCGCGCCTCCGCCGCCCGGACTCGTCTCGCGCCGCCGATGGTCGCGCGTGGCGTCACTGAATGGCCCTCGCACAATGCTGGGGGCTCGAGCTGACGGAATACCCGCTGCGCGGCCGCTTCGAGATCCGCCAACGCGTCCGCAGCCTGAATGATCACCGCAAACTCGTCGCCGCCCAGACGGAAGGTTACGTCGGGGGTCATGGCACGTGAAATTCGGTCAGCGGCGGTTCGTATGAGCGCATCGCCGGCGAGGTGACCGAAGGTATCATTCACAATTTTCAGATTATCGAGATCCAGGACAAAGAGAGCCCATGCACCCGGCTGGTCGCAACGGATGGACGCCATCGCCACGTTGAACGCAGCCCGACTTGGGAGCCCCGTTAAGGCGTCGATGCTCACGCGACGCTCGCGATCGACGATGCGCTGGTGGCGTCGGAGCGCCGCGGCACAAAGCTCGACGCCCATTGCAGCCAATTCGCGTTCCAACGGAGTCGGATGGCGGGCCTGACGAGAATGAAATGCCAGAACAGCTACGACTGTGAGTATACCGGTGCAGTCTGGGAGGCCTGACCCGTGCTTACGATTGACCACGTGTCATGGCGTTGATCTGTCGGCCCTCCAGGCTGCACCCGGGGCGTCGCGAGACGTGACTTGATAGGAGCCTGAGGGAGTGCCGTCCCGTCACAGTCCTGTCCGCTCGCGAAGCGCCTTCGGGTTCCACCAACCTGAAGGACCGGCATGCATGATATCACACCCGACGCCATCGTCATCGGCGTCGACACCCACAAAGACGCGCACGTGGCCGTCGCGATCAACGGACTTGGCGCGCGGCTTGTCACCGCGTCCTTCCCGGTAACGACTCAAGGCTACCGGCAACTCGCGGACTGGGCGGCCAGTCACGGCGCCGTGCACACCATTGGTATCGAAGGGACCGGGTCATACGGTGCCGGTCTCACACGGTCGCTGGCTGCCATGGGCGTGCACGTCATCGAGGTCGGTCGAGTTAACCGCCAGCTCCGACGTCGGCACGGCAAGACCGATACGGTCGACGCCGAGTCCGCTGCACGAAGCGTGCTGGCTGGCGATGCGCAGGGTCAGCCCAAAACGGGCGACGGTGCCGTCGAAATGATCCGTCATCTCAAGATCGCACGTGATACCGCGCTCAAGGCTCGAACTCAGCCGATGGTCACGCTCAAGACGCTGCTGGTCAATGCGCCGCAGGCGCTGCGCGAGCGGTTCATCGGCATCACGGGCAAGATGACGCTCATCCGCGGACTTGCGGCGCTGCGCCCAGGCACGCCGGTCTCCACCACTGCGTCGGCGAAGATGGCGCTACGCGCGCTGGTCAATCGGTGGCTGATGCTGGATGCCGAGATCAAAGAGCATGAGAGCGTACTCGAAGACCTGGTGCGCGCGCAGGCACCTGCCCTGATGGAAGCGCCAGGCATATCGACCGGCACGATCGCTGACATGCTCGTCGTTCTGGGTGACAATCCCCAGCGGATCCGGTCGGAGGCAGCGTTCGCCAAGCTCTGTGGCGTCTGCCCAGTGCCGGCATCGAGCGGCAAGACCAGCCGCCATCGCCTCAACCGCGGCGGCAATCGACGGGCGAATGCCGCCCTATACCGCGTTGCGCTTGTCCGGATGCGGCATCACCCTCCAACCCGCGAGTACATCCAGCGCCGAACCGCCGAAGGCAAATCTCCTCGCGAAATCCGTCGATGCCTGAAGCGCTACATCGCCCGCGAAATCTATCGGCATCTCTGCACCGACAATCACCAGACGATACCCTGCGTAAAAGGCGCTTGACCAACATAGGAGCATCTGTGAGTATACCGGTGCAGTCTGGCGAAGACTTTGCGAGCCGATGTCCTATGCTTGACGGCGATTGTTTTGACGCAAGAGAACAAGGCGAAGTAACCGGCCTTGTTCAGCTTGTGCTTCACGTCGTCAGCAAGGGCATAATAGTTCGCAAAGCCGCGCCATTCGGCATTGTAGGCAAGGACTATCTCCACGTCGCTTGCGAAGCGCAGCGCGGGCCGACCACGCGGACGGAAGGCTTCATAGTCGCCCCAACCCTTGTCGTTGACGAACCGGACAACCCTCGCCGCAGTGTCGGACGACCATTGAAGATCGCCTTGTGCGGGTTGGTATTGGTGCTGGTGCAGACCTCATATCCAAGGAACCGCGCCCCATCCGTAGCCTTTCGGATTCCACTTTTCTCGGCGGACATTTCCAGCTTCAAGGTGTCGGTCAGGAAGACCCTGACCTCGTCCATCAACTGACGTGCTTCCGCCTTGCTGCCCGTCACACCGATAAGAAAGTCATCGGCATATCGGCAGTAGCGCAGTCTCCGATAGTTCGGATCGAGGGCGTCGCTGGCCGGAACGGTTGCCCGTTCTGCCTTGAGCCGACCGATCTCCTCCAGCATGGAGGCGATCTTCGAGGAGTCCGCAAGCCCTTGGGCTCGCAGTGCATCCACATTCCGACGAAGGTAAGAAGTGCGGTTGCGGATTCTACGATAATCTTTCGAGAACCCGCGTCTGTCGCCCTTGGTGAAGCTGGCGATCCGGGCCTCCATGAACATATCAAGCTCATGGAGGTAGATATTCGCCAACATCGGGGAGACGACACCGCCCTGAGGTGTGCCGCTGTAGGTCCGATGATAGACCCAGTTCTCGATATAGCCCGCCTTGAGTAAACCCCGGATCAAACGCACGAAGCGACGATCCGCGATCCGCTTTTCCAGCAGACCGATCAAGACATCATGATCGATGTTGTCGAAGTACCCGACAACATCGACGTCGATCAGCCACTTCACCCCCGTCCATTTAGCGCGGATGGATTCCAACGCTGTCTGACACGATCGCTCTTTCCTAAACCCATGGGAGTGCTGCGAAAACAGCGGTTCATAGATTTGCTCAAGGAGCGTCCGCGCCACTTCCTGGACGAGCTTGTCCTCCGTGGTTGGCACGCCAAGCGGCCGTTTCTTGCCGTTGGCTTTCGGGATATACACCCGACGTACCGGCTTGGGCCGATAGCTTCCATCCGCCAACCGGTCGATGATCGACCTGACCGTCTCGGGCGAGAAGCCGTCGAGTGTCTTGCCGTCAACGCCCGGCGTCATCGCACCCTTATTAGGCGCGATCTGCTGATAGGCATGCTCCCAAAGGAGCGGGCTTTTCATGAGGCGGAAGAGTCCATTGACCCGCCGACCCGACCTGATGATGGTCGGGAGTGATCTGACGGCCCTCTCGATGGTATCTGGCAGCATTAGCACACCCTCCTCGTGAGGTTGTCTGATCGCAGTCGCTGCCGCCCTTCCCCCAAGCGTTGAGGCTTTTCGCACGGGTTGCCCCGCACTTATGGCCGCGCTCGTTCCCCATCCTGGTGGAGACTGTCCCGGCCATTACGCCGGGCATTTTGAGTACTATGGCGGCTCCGTCGCCATGCAGGTCCGGGCAAGCCGTCCTGTTTAGGCGATCCCGCAATTACGGAAGTTGGAGTTCCGACGTGGTTAGGTGCCCCGTTCGTTCACTTGCCTCTCTACAGAGGGTGCGCCGGAGAAGCTGGCAGGCTTGCGGCATGACCGCTTGCTCGGGAGGAACTCAACCCCCTTTCCTCCATTTCTCCGATGTGCCGCGTCAACCATCCTGCGACACCGCTCACGTTGTTAGCTGCAAACTAGGGTTCAGGCAGTATAGCTTTCACCATACACGTCTTGCCCTGATCCATGACGCCGCAGATGGCTTTGGCGCTTCCGGACCTTTTCTGAACATGCTACTTTTCCCCGTCCCTGTCGGGATTTCAGCTATTGCTAGCCGAGGTTAGTTCAGTGGGCATGATCTATAGCCAGCAAGATCATCTACTCATAGTAGAGCTCCTTTATACTTCCGCCATTACGGCGCACTATTGAACACCACGAACCGCTTCAAGAACGCCACTTGCAGCGCCTCGCAATCCTCGCTTTGCGCACGCGCCACTTCGTCCTTGGGCGTGAACCGATCAGCATAGCACACCACCGTGCCCGTCTCGCCGCGCCGGACATGACCACCCGCCGCCGCACATTGCCGAAAGGTCAGCCAGCGCTGCGAGGAGAACCCCGCCTCTACCCCGGTGGCCCAAAGAATGAGAATATTAATCCCTGAGTACAATCGCCCCGACACGGCGTTGTGCGGCATCGTGCAGGGACACTTCGCGGCATCCCACGGCTGCACCCAGGGAAGCCGCCCTTCCTCCAGCTCGGCGATGATCCGGGCGGTGACCTCAGCGTAGAGGCTTTGACGTTCGCAAGTCATTGGTCCTTTCCACTCCTTCCTCAACCGCCATTGACCGGCGCCAGGGTGGCGGGGGGCGGCAGGAGCGGACCAACAGCCCCGCCGGGTGAAGGTGGGGCGCACCTGACAAGGCCGCAATGGAATGGAGGACCCGGCAGCGCAGCGGACGGGTTGCGCCCCGGCGCGGCGGGGCTATCGGGCAGCGACGCCCCCCGCCACCTTGACGCCGCAAGGCCCAACGCCGCCGCGCCCGGAGCGCGGCGTCCGCTGACAGGGTGCAGCGCATCCCACCCGTCCGCGATCGTCACGGCTATGCCGACGAGACGCCGAAGGTGGCTCGGTTGAGCGTCCGCGAAATAGAGCGCAACCGCGCGAACGCGCGGGGCGGCCTGATTAGCCGGTCATAACGCTGTACGGCGCAAAAGTTGGATGGAGAAATCACCTATCATTGGGACTTAAGCGCGATCATTATTGCGCGACTATTTGCAGTTTGCGCCTAACAATCCAGCGTCGTGTCCCGCTCCCAGCGGGTCAGATGCCGGGCATAATCGTTCCACTCCGCGTGCTTGAGCTTGAGGTAGGACGGAATAAACGCGCCCAGCGCTTCGCCCAGAACCTCCGAAGCTTCCAACGCACGCAAAGCATCAAGCAGGTTCAGCGGCAATTTGCCCACGTTCGGGGCCCGGTGCCCTTCAGTGTACATGTTGATCGACAGCTTCGGTCCTGGGTCACGCGCGTGGGCGAGGCCGTCCAGCCCGGCGGCGAGGACGGCTGCTGCCATCAGGTACGGATTGGCCGCACCATCGGGTAGCCGCAGTTCGAACCGGTCGGCTTCGGGGACGCGGATCATGTGGGTCCGATTGTTGCCGGTCCAGGAAATCGAATTGGGCGACCAAGTCGCGCCAGACATCGTGCGCGGGGCGTTGATGCGTTTGTAGCTGTTGACGGTAGGATTGCAGATGGCCGCCAAGGCCTGTGCCGAATGAATGACCCCGCCGATAAAGTAGCGCCCCAGCGCCGAAATATCGGCAGGTTGCTCGTCCGATTCGCACAAGTTGAGTGCGTCGCGCCACAAGGAAACATGCATGTGACAGCCGTTTCCAGTGAGATCGGCAAATGGCTTGGGCATGAAGGTGGCGCGCAGGCCGTGCTTTTCGGCAACCGACTTGACCATGTACTTGAAGAAGGACTGGCGATCGGCAGTCACGAGCGCGTCGTCGTAGTGCCAGTTCATCTCGAACTGGCCGTTGGCATCCTCGTGGTCGTTCTGGTACGGCCCCCAGCCAAGCGTCTCCATGCCGGAGCAAATCTCGGTGATGACGTCGTAACGGCGCATCAGGGCTTGTTGATCGTAGCAGGGCTTGGCCTGGGTATCGGCAGGATCGGCAATGGCGGAGCCATCGGGCGAGATCAGGAAGAACTCACACTCCACGCCGGTCTTCATCTGGATGCCCTGCTCTGCCGCACGCGCGATCTGGGCCTTGAGCAAGTTGCGGGGGCCCTGGGCCACGGGCTTGCCATCCATCCACAGATCGGCAGGAAGCCAGGCCACCTCGGGCTTCCACGGCAGGACGACCAATCCTTCCGGGTCTGGCCGCGCGAACAAGTCCGGGTCCGCCGGAGTCATATCGAGCCAGGTGGCGAAACCGGCAAAGCCGGCGCCGTTCTTCTGCATGCCGGCGATGGCCGAAGCCGGGACCAGCTTGGCCCGCTGGCTGCCGAACAAGTCGGTATAGGAAATCAGGAAGTACTTGATCGCCTGCTTGGCGGCGACTTCGGCAAGATCGATGCTCACGCGCGGTTCCATCCTGATGACGTGGGGCCACGAAGCGACGAAACCGCGCGGCAAGTTTCGATGAAGTCGCGGCCCCGGTCCAGGGCCGGATAAGTCAGTACCGTCCGCCCGGCACCCAATCCGTACCCGCCAACGGAACCCGGGCCATGGCCGCCGCCTCGACGCTGAGCGCCACGAGGTCTTCCGGCTCCAGATTGTGCAAATGGCTTTTGCCGCAAGCGCGCGCAATCGTCTGCGCCTCCAGAGTGAGCACTGCGAGGTAGTTGGCAAGCCGCCGCCCCGCAGCGACGGGATCGAGCCGCGCTGCAAGCTGGGGGTCTTGCGTGGTGATGCCAGCGGGATCACGGCCTTCCTGCCAATCGTCATAGGCCCCGGCAGTGGTGCCCAGCGCGCGATATTCGGCCTCGTAAGCCGGATCGTTATCACCCAGCGCCACCAGCGCCGCCGTGCCGATCGAGACCGCGTCGGCGCCCAGCGCCAGCGCCTTGGCGACGTCAGCGCCGGTGCGGATACCGCCCGAGACGATCAGTTGCACCTTGCGATGCATGCCCAGATCCTGCAGCGCCTTCACCCCCGGTGCGATCGCCGCAAGTATCGGAATGCCCACATGCTCGATGAAGACATCCTGGGTGGCCGCAGTGCCGCCCTGCATGCCGTCCAGCACGACCACGTCCGCGCCAGATTTCACGGCCAGCGCCACGTCGTAATAAGGACGGGTCGCGCCGATCTTCACATAGATCGGCTTTTCCCAATCGGTGATCTCGCGCAGTTCCTCGATCTTGATTTCGAGATCGTCAGGACCGGTCCAGTCGGGATGGCGGCAGGCCGATCGCTGATCGATACCCATCGGCAGGTTGCGCATCGCAGCGACGCGTTCCGAAATTTTCTGGCCGAGCAGCATGCCGCCGCCGCCCGGCTTGGCGCCCTGCCCGATGACCACTTCGATGGCATCGGCCTTGCGCAAATCGTCCGGGTTCATCCCGTAGCGCGATGGAAGATACTGATAGACCAGCGTCTGCGACTGACCACGCTCTTCCGGCGTCATACCGCCGTCACCCGTGGTGGTCGAAGTGCCGGCGATGGTGGCCCCGCGCCCAAGCGCTTCCTTGGCTTGCGCGGACAGCGAGCCAAAGCTCATCCCTGCAACCGTGATGGGAATCTTGAGGTGGATGGGTTTCTTCGCAAAGCGCGTGCCGAGCCACACGTCAGTGGCGCACTTCTCGCGGTATCCTTCCAGTGGATAGCGCGAGACGGAAGCGCCCAGAAACAGCAAGTCGTCGAAATGCGGAAGCTTGCGCTTCGACCCGCCGCCCCGGATATCGTAGATGCCAGTCGCCGCCGCGCGCCGGATTTCGGCGAGCGAATGCGGATCGAAGGTTTCCGAAAAACGCGGCAGCGTCTGCGGGATACGGGAGATGTCCATGCTAGGTCGCTCCTCAGTACGCAGCGGCGTTGTCAACGTGGAAATTGTAGAGCGAGCGCGCCGAGCCATAGCGGCGGAAGGCGGCGACATCGATTTCCGCGCCCAACCCAGCCGCGTCGAGCAGACCGCGCAAAACGTCGCGGTGCGGGGACTCCATCGGCTTTTCGATGCAATCCGCGCCCAGGCTGGCCACGGTGCCGCGCACATAAACGCGCGCTTCGTAGATGGAATCTCCTAAGGCCTCGCCGGCATCACCCAGCACCACGAGGTTTCCGGACTGCGCCATGAAGGCGCTCATCGCCCCGATCGAACCTTTGACGACGATATCGATGCCCTTCATCGAAATGCCACAGCGCGCCGAGGCATCGCCATCGATGACGAGCAGGCCGCCGTGGGCCGTTGCGCCCGCAGACTGGCTGGCATCGCCCTTCACATGGACTTTGCCGCTCATCATGTTCTCGGCCACGCCCACACCCGCATTGCCTTCGAGGATCACGGTTGCGTGCTGGTTCATGCCCGCGCAGTAGTAGCCGGCATGCCCCGCGATCTCGACCACCAGTGGCGCGTCGAGCCCGGCGGCGATGCTGTGCTGGCCTTGTGGGTTTTCCACCCGCCAGTGCGGATCGGCACTACCAGCGTCACGATCGTGAAGCCGGGCGTTGACTTCGCGCTTCCCGATTTCGGCGAGGTTAAGAACGCGCATCATCCGCGCTCCCAGGCATAGACCCGCGCCGGTTCGGGCTCGAACACATGGGCATTCTCGATTCCGGGCAAACCAACCAAAGCACGGTATTCCGACCCGAACGCGACCCATTGATCGGTCTGCGCCATGACTGCCGGCTTGCAAGCGATCGGATCGCGCACCACAGCGAACCCGCTTTCGGTACCGACGACGAACGTGAAGAACCCGTCGAGATCGTCCAAACCGCTTTCCAGCGCGCCGGCCAGGCTCTCGCCCTCACGCAGCTTCCACGAGATATAGCCAGCGGCCACTTCGCTGTCGTTGTCGGTAGCGAAGGACATGCCCTCACGCTCCAGCATTCGCCGCAGCGAGCGATGGTTGGATAGCGAGCCGTTATGAACGAGGCATTGATCCTCCCCCGTCGAGAAGGGATGCGCGCCATCGGTGGTGACCGCGCTTTCGGTCGCCATGCGGGTATGGCCGATGCCGTGGGTGCCGCTCATGCCGTCCAGACCGAAACGCCGGGCGACGTCTCCAGGCAGGCCGACTTCCTTGTAAAGTTCGATCCGCGTGCCCGAACCCGTGATGACGGCATCGGGATATTGCTCGGCCAGGACCGCGCGCACTTGCGCTTCCATGGCGCGCGGGAAGGACAGGACGGCGTGGCTGTCCCGCATGGTGATGACAACGCTTTCGCCCAGATGCTGCCCCAGACTGCCCAGGTCCGTGCCGCGAACCGTCAATTTGAGGCCAGCGCCGTCACCAGCGCCATAAACCGCGAACCCGGCACTGTCCGGGCCGCGATCCGACATGACTTCGAGCATGCCCGAGAGCAATTCGCCGAGCCGAGGCTCAAGCGACCGATCCTTCAGGTAAAGTCCGACAATACCGCACATTCGAGAGGAAACCGCCTTTGGATGAGATGCGCCACGTCTAAGGCGCAAAGGCGATTTCGTCAATTATGAAGAAAGAAATCTTCTTTTTAGGAAAATCAACCTTCGTCGCGGGGGTAGGCGATGATCGACAGGAATTCCGCCTCACCGCTGGCAAAATTCTCTGGTCCATGCGGCGCGGCGCAGTCGAACAAGAGCGAATCTCCGGGCCGAAGCGTGTAGACTTCGGTGCCGTGGCGATAGTCCACCTCGCCCTTCAGGACGTGGATGAACTCCACCCCGCCGTGGCTGAAGCTGGTGTGTGGGGCGGCGCCTTGCGTGAAGGTGATGCGGTATGGCTCGACCACCAAGTCGCCGCGCAGCGCGTGACCCAGCAACTCGTAGACATGCCCGACCTTGGTGCCCCGCCGCTCGATCTTGAGGCCTTGCCCGGCAGCGACATAGGAACAGTCCTGCCGTTCCTCGAACGAGGCGAACAAGCTTGAAAGCGGCACTTGCAGCACCGCGGCTATCGACTGCAAAGTGGACAGAGACGGAGATATCCCGCCGTTCTCGATCTTGGACAACATGCCGTTGGAAATCCCGGCGGCAGCCGCGAGATCGGCCACGGAAAGGTCGTGCTGTCGACGCAAGACCCGCACCTGGTTGCCCAGCGCTCTCTCCAGACTGCGCTCCGGAACCACGGGTGCGCTGGAGCCGGTCGCGGCTTCACCTTTGGTAATGGAAGAACGCTGGGAAATGGCTCTACTCCTGCTGTCTCGACCGGGCAGACAGCCCGCAGTTTGGGAATGGCAATCCAGATAGGGCCTTCATTCCCAGAACACCACCGTGCGCGCGCCGTTGGGCAGCACTCGCCCGGCCAAGTGCAGATCGACCGCGCGCGCCAGAACCCGGCGTTCGATGTCCCGCCCCTTGCGCACCAGGTCTTCCGCCGTGTCGCGATGGGTGATCCGCTCCACGTCCTGCTCGATGATCGGTCCTTCATCGAGGTCGGCAGTGACATAGTGGGCCGTGGCGCCGATCAGCTTGACCCCGCGTTCGTGCGCCTGGTGATAGGGCTTGGCACCCTTGAAGCCCGGGAGAAAGCTGTGATGGATGTTGATGCAGCGCCCCGAAAGCCACTGCGCCAGATCGTCGGACAGCACTTGCATGTAGCGGGCAAGCACGACCAGCTCGGCGCCGGTCCGCTCCACGATGTCCTTGATCCGTGCCTCCTGTTGCGCTTTGGTGTCCCGCGTCACAGGCAGATGGTGAAAGGGTATGTCGTCCAGATCGACGCGCGCGATAGCTTCGCGCGGATGATTGGAAACGATGCCGACGATGTCCATCTTCAGCTCGCCCAATCGATGGCGATAGAGCAGATCGATTAGGCAGTGATCGAAACGGGAGACCAGCAGCAGCACTTTGCGCGGACGGTCGAGCGAATGAAGCGACCATGTCATTGCATAAGTTTGCGCCAGCGGTTTAACCGCTTCACGAAGCTTATCCTCCGCACCGCCGGGCAGAGTGAAGACGATCCGCATGAAGAAACGGTCGCTTTCCGCATCGTCGAACTGGTTGGCTTCCTTGATGTCGCCGCCGCAACGGAAAAGCTCGGCTGTCACGCGCGATACGATACCGGGCCGGTTGGGACAGGACAGAGTCAGCAGATAGGAGTTCACGGTAGAGGTCCGGTTCTAAAGCGGCGCGAGCGCCAGCGTGGTCTCGTCCAACCAGTGGCGGAAGCTTACCGCGAAGCTGCGGAACACGGCGATGTCGTAAGTCGGTCCATCATCGACGCGCCAGACGATCACGCCGATATGGGCGATGCTCGATGTGGCGGCACTTCCGCTGGGGAAAGCATCGGGATGCAGGTCTATCGACAAGCCGCGCTGCAACAACGCCGGCGCCGACGGGCCTGCAATGCGAAAGACGATATATCCGCTGGACTGATCGGATACCGCCGCCAACCATTCGAGGTTTGCGGCCAGATCCTCCGCCCAGCTAGCCTCTGCAGCATCCTGCATCACCAGCCACGCACCAGGCCCCAGGCCAACCGCGCCTTGCCGCCCGTCACTGACGAAAGCCGGCCCCAGCGGCAGGACAAGGCCCAAGCGCGCGCCGATGGCTTCGTCGCCGATCCCCTTGCGCGCCATCACCGTCGCAAGCGCCAGACCGTCGCGCTGCGTTATGACCAGACCTTCAGCCACGCACGCGTACTCCTTCAGGATCATGGAACACCGGATGGCAGACTTGCGCCTCTACATCCGCCCCGCGCACCGGATCATGCACTACGATCGTTTCTCCATGGCGCTCGGCGCCGTTTACCAGCAGCGCTAGCGCGATGGTGCGTCCCAATGTGGGCGACCAGCAGGCCGATGTGACATAGCCCTGGTCATGGGCGGCGACTTGCGGCTTACCCGGTCGCAGCAAGTGCGCACCGCCGCGCAGCACATCGCCATCGCGCCGCGACATGAGGCCGACGAGCCGCGGGCGCGCACGATCCGCCAGTCCCAGCCTTTGCGCCATCACCCTGCCGATGAAGTCCTTCTTGCGCGACATCATCCGGCCCATGCCCAGATCGGTCGCCGTGGTCTGACCATTCAGCTCATTGCCGGCAGGATGGCCCATCTCGATCCGCATCACGCCCAGCGCCTCGGTGCCATAGGGAACGACGTCGAATTGCGCGCCGGAGGCAAAGAGGTGGCGGATCATCGCTTCGCCCATCTGCGCCGGGGCGCTGACCTCGAACGCCAGTTCGCCCGAGAACGATACGCGAAACACGCGGCAGACCACGCCATTCCAAATAAACCGGCGCGCGCCCATGAAAGGCAAGGCTTCCGCCGAAACGTCGAGCGTGGGAAAGGCGCTCGCCAGCAGCGCGCGCGATTGCGGCCCGGCGATGGCGTAGGTCGACCATTGCTCTGTCACCGATGTCGCCTGCACGTCCCATTCCGGCCAGAGCACCTGCCGCGCATAGTCGATATGCTGCATGACCCGCGCCGCGTTGGCCGTCGTCGTCGTCACGTAAAACGAATCCTGGGCCAGCCGGGTCACGGTGCCATCATCCATGACGAAACCATCTTCGCGCAGCATCACGCCGTAGCGCGCTTTGCCGATCGCCAACGTGGAGAACGTGTTGATGTAGAGCCGATCCAGCAGCAGGCCGGCATCCGCCCCATGCACGTCGATTTTCCCCAGCGTGGAGACATCGCAGATGCCCACGCCTTGCCGGGTCATGCGCACTTCGCGGTCTACCGTTTCGCGCCAATCGTTTTCGCTGCTGCGAGCGAACCACTGGGCGCGCTTCCACTGCCCGACATCGACAAAGGTCGCGCCTTGCTCCTGCGCCCAGTCGTGAGCGGCAGTGCGGCGCTCGGGCCGGAAATGGGCCTCGCGGTGGGCGCCGGCCAACACCCCGATGGCGACGGGGTGATAGGGAGGCCGTGCGCGAATGGTGCCCACCTCTGCGATGGCGCGCCCGGTGGCGGCGGCCAGCAAGGCATGGCCGTTCACTTGCCCGCCCTTCCCCTGATCGGTGCCCATGCCAAGCGTGGTGTAGCGCTTGAGGTGCTCGACCGAGACGAAGCCTTCGCGCGCACCTTGCGCGACGTCGCTGTCGGTCACGTCGTTCTGAAAATCGACGAACGCCTTGCCCCGTGGTCGCTCGACATACCAGAACGCACCGACTTCGCAGGGCGTGTCATCGGTTGCATACGTGCTTGTGGGTCGGGCGGCGCCGCGCAGTGCCACTATCGCTTCCGTCGCGCGCAAGGCGCCGTCGCGTAACGCCGCACCAGCACCAAAATGCCCCGCCGCAGCGCCAGCAGGCTGAAGGTCTCGCGAAAGCCCATCCTCCGGCAGGAGATAACCATGCACGGCATCGGACCAGACCAGCCTTGCCCCCAAATGCGTGCCCAGACCGATCGCCGGGTTCCATCCACCCGACATCGCCAGCAAATCGGCCCGCAAAGTGCGCACTCTGCCATCGCGCAGACGGACGTGTACCCGGCTGACCGGCACTCCCGATGTGCCCACGATTTGCGCATTGCCCAGCACCTCGACCCCCGCCGTAGCGAGCCGGCCTGCCATATCGGGCAGGGATGGTCGAGGATCGACCACGGCGGCGACATCCACCCCTGCCGCCAGCAGATCGAGCGCGCTTTTCCAACCGCTGTCGGTGGCCGTGAACACCACGGCACGGCGCCCCGGCACCGCCGCGTAGCGCCGCACCCAGGTCGATACCGCAGACGCCATCATCACGCCTGGACGGTCGTTCCCGCCAAAGACGATCGGTCGCTCGATGGCGCCCGTCGCAAGGATGGCGCGCCGCGCGACGATCTTCCACAAGCGCTGGCGCGGTTGGCCGGGCCGCGCAATGGCAAGGTGGTCGCACACCCGCTCGACGGCGGTGTATTCTCCGTCATAGACCCCGAACAAGCTGGTGCGGATCAGCACGCGCACATGCGGCATAGACTCAAGCTCTGCCGCGGTCCGCTCGACCCATTCGACAGCGGACAACCCGCCGATCTCACAGGTTTCCGACAGCAATTGGCCGCCAAGCCGAGAATCTTCATCGACCAGGATCGTTCTCAGCCCTGCCCGCCCTGCCTCGATGGCGGCGGCAAGGCCGGTAGGGCCGCCGCCAATCACCAGCAGATCGCAGAAGCCATGGTCGCGGTCATAGCGGTCTAGATCGGGCTGGTCGGCCAGCACGCCCAGGCCGGCGGCCCGGCGGATCAGCGGCTCGTAGACGTTCTCCCAAAACGACGCAGGCCACTTGAAGGTCTTGTAGTAAAACCCAGCGCCGATCAGGCCGCCCAGCAACTGGTTAATCGCCAGCGCATCGAACCGCAGGCTAGGCCAGCGGTTCTGGCTGATCGCTTTGAGGCCATCGAACAGTTCAATCGTAGTCGCACGCGTGTTCGGTTCGGCAAAAGCGCCTTCGCGCAGCGTGACGAGGGCGTTGGGCTCCTCGCTGCCCGCCGTCAGAATACCACGCGGACGGTGATATTTGAACGATCGCCCGACAAGTTGCACGTTGTTCGCCACCAGGGCAGACGCCAGCGTATCGCCCGCGAAACCCGAATAGGCCCGACCGTCGAATTCGAACGAAAGCGGCTGCGACCGATCAATCAGGCCGCCAGATGGCAGCCGGCTCATAGATCGCCTCCTGCGGCCATGGTGGCAGCGATGACGGTGTGACTGCGCGTATCGCGCTCGACGACGATCCAGTTGCGACAACCCTGCGCATGATACCAATGCTCGGCCAGAACGCCTGCCGGATTCTCGCGCAAATACACGTAGTCGAAGAACGCCGCATCGGCAGCCTCGTCCGACGGCTCCACCAGCGGGCGCTGCTTCGAGGCATCGCCGCGATAGACGAATTCCTGCGAATCGCGGCTGCCGCAATAAGGACAGGGTATGCGCATTTTTAGAAATGGCCCTTCTGGTGTGCTGTCATTCAGTGAAGGTTGGGTTGGGCGCCGGCGCCTCTTTCGTCGATCAGATGGCCGGAAGCGAAGCGATCGAGCCGGAATGCCTGTGCGGTTTCGTGGGCATGGTCCGTCGCCAGCAAGTGGGCGAAGCACCAGCCGGATGCCGGCGTCGCCTTGAAGCCGCCGTAACACCACCCGGCATTGAGATAGAGGCCGGGGATGGGCGATGCATCAATGATCGGCGACCCGTCCATCGACATGTCCATGATCCCGCCCCACGAACGCAGCACGCGCGCCCGGCCGATCTGTGGCAGTAGCGCCATCCCACCTTCGCACACGTCTTCCACCACCGGCATGTTTCCGCGCTGGGCGTAGCTGTTGTAGCCATCGATATCGCCGCCGAAGACCAGGCCGCCCTTGTCCGACTGGCTGATGTAGAAATGCCCAGCCCCGAAAGTGATAACACCAGGGACGACTGGCTTGAGCCCTTCGGTGACGAAAGCTTGCAGAACATGGCTTTCTATCGGCAGGCGCAAGCCCGCAAGCGCTGCGACTTGCGAGGTATTGCCGGCCACCGCCAGCCCCACCTTGCCCGCGCTGATATCGCCGCGCGATGTCGCCACGCCCGTTACGGCGCCCGTATTGTCGCGCAGGAAGCCAGTGACTTCGCAGTTTTGAATGATGTCCACGCCCAGCGCAGAGGCCGCCCGGGCATAGCCCCAGACTACCGCGTCGTGCCGCGCCGTGCCGCCGCGCCCCTGGTAAAGACCGCCTTGAATCGGAAAACGCGCCGCGTCGAAGTTAAGGAACGGCGCAAGCCGCCGAACGGCATCCCGGTCCATCAGATCGGCATCCACGCCGTGCAAACGCATCGCGTTCCCGCGCCGGGCAAAGGCGTCACGCTGGGCATCGGAATGATAAAGGTTGAGGACACCGCGCTGGCTGACCATGGCGTTGTAGTTGAGTTCGCGCTCCAGCCCTTCCCACAGCTTCATCGACCATTCGTAGAACGGCTCGTTCCCGGCAAGGCCATAGTTGGAACGGATGATCGTGGTGTTGCGCCCAGCGTTGCCGCCGCCGATCCAGCCGCGCTCGACCACTGCCACGCGGCAAGTGCGATGCTGGCTTGCCAGATAATACGCCGTCGCCAGCCCATGCCCCCCTCCGCCGACGATCACCACGTCGTAACCGGAAGCCGGCGCTGCATCGCGCCATGTCCGAGGCCACCCACGGTTCCGGGCCAGGCCTTGCGAAAGAAGGGAAAGGATCGAGTAGCGCATCGACTGTTCCGGACCCGTGATTTGCCTGAGAGGAAAACTATGTTCTTCTCAGACCCTCCGCTTGTCAGTAAGCGACATTATCATGCCCAATACCGACAATCATGCCCAAACCCCGATACGGATCGGCCTGCTTCTGATCGATGGCTTCGCGCTGATGTCCTATGCCTCGATTGTCGAGCCATTCCGCGCCGCCAACACGCTGGCCGGACGCGAACTTTACGCGTGGACACACATCGCCCTGCGCGGCGATGGTGCGACGGCATCTAACGGCGCCCGCTTCGTAGCCGACGCCGACATGGCGCACGTTTCCGCGCTGCCCGCCGCCTCTGCCTTGGAACGCGTGTTCGTGTTCGCAGCCGGTGATCCGGCCACGTTCAAGGACACCGCCTGCCTTGCGTGGCTGCGCGAGCTGGCCCGTCTGGGCGCCACCCTCGTCGGCATCTCCGGCGGGCCTTATGTGCTCGCACGGGCAGGACTGCTGGAAGGCCATCGCGCCACGATCCACTGGGACCATGCAGAGGCCTTGCGCACGGATTACCCCGACCTCGAACTGGAAGACAGCCTCTACGTCATCGACCGCAAGCGCATAACCTGCGCCGGGGGAACCGCAGGCGTCGATCTGGCGACAGCGCTGATCGCCAAGGATCACGGCCACCCGCTGGCCGTCAAAGTATCGGAATGGTTCATCCGTAGCGCGCCCAGGCAATCGGACGCTCGGCAGCGGCAGGACTTTGCCGAGCGCTTTGGCACCCACAACCCGCGTGTCCTGAAAATGCTGGTGCTGCTTCACGACACGATCGATACGCCGCCCACGCGCAGCGAACTGGCCCATGCTGCTGGCGTTTGCGTGCGGCAGATCGAACGGTTGTTCCGCGCCGAACTGGGCATGTCGGTACGGGAAGCGGGAGAGACGATCCGCCTGGACCATGCTGCCCACCTCCTGAAATCGACCGGGCAGTCGGTCACCGCCGTGGCCCTGGCGTGCGGCTTCGCTTCAGCCAGCCATTTCTCCCGCGCTTTCAAACAGACTTATGCGGTTTCGCCCAGGCACTGGAAGGCCCACAAGGCAGCCGTGACGGCCATCCCAGACCAAGAGCTTGCCCGCATTGAGTCTTTGCGCGACCGGAAAACCCGTGCAATGAGCCTCTAGGAAAGAAATTTTCCGGGAATGGATGACGAATTCGTGGCGCGAACCCAGCAAGTCAACGATGCCGAAACGATGGGACGGCGGCTGCGCGTCATCCGTAGGGAGCGGAACTCCACCCTGGCCGACGTCAGCGCCCGCGCACGAATTTCCGTCTCCGCGCTTTCCAAGATCGAGAATGCGCAGATTTCGGTTTCTTACGACATCCTGAAACGCGTGTGCGATGCCTTGGACATCGGCATCGAGGACATCGTCTCATCTGGCGAGAAAAGCCAGCTTTCGGGCCGCAAGACGACGACGCGGGCCAACGAAGGCGAACTGTTCACCAGCGACCAATACGATTACCGTGTCCATTCCAGCGAGATTTCGAAGAAGGCGATGATCCCCTTCGAAATGGTGATCCGCGCGCGTTCAGTCGACGAGTTCGACCATTGGAGCCAGCACAATGGCGAGGAATTCGTCTACGTGCTGGCCGGTGCGATCGATATTCATACCGAACATTACACGCCGTTGCGCCTCAACCAGGGTGAAAGCGCGTATTTCGATAGCAGCATGAAGCACTTGTACGTGTCCGTGGGCGACGATGATGCGCGGGTACTGTCGGTTTCCTACGATCCCAGCGCGGCAGAGGCACGCCCGGTATCGACTTACATGCATCCCTCGACCCGCTAATCACCACGCCAGAACTCCAGGCGCACTTTCCTATAGGAAAACGCGCTTCAGGCAGCAGCGCGCTCAGTCGTAGTATTCGGGGGCGAGCCGCATGTGCTGGATCGCGACGGGATCGTGGAACAGCAGCATCCGGGCATTCAAATCTTCCTGCAACGTTTTCAGGCGGCGAATGGCGTGCAAGGCGGCGGCATCGTCACAGCATTCTCCGGGCAGGATTTCATGGTCGAAATTTTCCGCCAGATCGCCGGCATCGAACGGCAGGATAATCGGTCCGCTGCCTGGTAGTTCGACCACTGCGGACTGATGCCCTGCGGTATGTCCGCGCGTATCGAGCAAAGTCAGGCCGGGCATCGCCGTCCAGTCTCCACGCCGTAGATCCCATTGCAGCCCGGCCATGTCGTAGTCGGAGCGGATATAGGCCAGTCCCGGATCGGCTCCGAACGCCACGTCGTATTCGGCTTGCTGCACGCTGGTCCGGGCGTGCTGCAGGCGCCCCAGGTAGCCGCAATGATCGAAATGCAAATGCGACAGGATCACCCAGTCTATGTCCTGAAACCCAATGCCGATCTGTTCGAACTGGGCCTCGATGCGGTGCGCAGCTCTTACGATCGGCGCCGTCATCCCGTGGCGGGTGAAGCAAGCCTCACGTCGCGCTGGATCGTCGATGTTGTCGGGGTTCAGTCCGGCGTCGAGCAAGACCCAGCCCGAAGTCGTATCCAGCAAGTAGGCGCATACCGGCTCGCTCAGAATGAAGCGTCCGCCAAGGTCACGCGTTGAGATCGTCTTTGGCAGGATCTCAAAGCCGCACAGCAGCACGAACAAGCGTTTGATATCGGTCATGATAAGATCGGCCTCCTACCCCGCGCGATAGGCAGCGCAAGACCGGCCACTATCAGCCCGACGCAGGCGATGGCCACGAAGCCCATCCACCCGTTCATGCCGAAGTAGATCGAAGGCGCCAGGAACGAAAGTACCGAGATGCCCTGCCCGATCAGACCCGAGGCCGCGCCGCTTCGGGACGGGCTGGCCACAACCACAGGCAATTGCGCCATTGCCACAGCGCCCATACCACTGAACGCGACAAGCCATCCGAACAGCCCGAGCGAGGCCAACGCAAAACCCGAGCCCGGCCAGAACAGCACACCTTGCGAGACCATTCCCAGAACCGCCAGGCCGGCGAACAGCAGCTTGCGGTTCAGACGGCGGGTCAGCAGCGCTCCGGTCATGAGACCGCACAGCACCATCGCCACCCCCTTGATGGCTGCCACCGTGGTTGCCGAAGCGCCCATCGACGTCCCATGCACTTGCGCCAGGTATGACGGCGCAATCAGGCTGGTGCCGTAGGAAAGAGCGGACGGCACTGCTACCGCCACGGTGAGCAGGATGACATCGCGCTCGCGAAAGACGCTGGCGAAGCTGCCGAGTTGCTTTTTCCAATGGGGTGCGGCGGCGGTCTTCACATGCGGCAGTGCCATGAGAGCTGCGAACAACACCAGCATGATCGCGCCATAGATCAGGAACGCAGGCTGCCACCGCCCCGTCCCGGCAAACGGCGCTGCCAGCAGCAGGCCCATCGCAAAGCCGGTAGGCGCATACGTGGACCATAGCGACATGGCGCGCACCTGCCGCCTCCCCGTCGTAGCGCCAACCAGCAACGCTGGTGCCGCC
The DNA here is from genome assembly GCF_000272475.1 of Novosphingobium sp. Rr 2-17. GTDB lineage: Bacteria > Pseudomonadota > Alphaproteobacteria > Sphingomonadales > Sphingomonadaceae > Novosphingobium. The sequence goes on along the minus strand of NZ_AKFJ01000082.1, from coordinate 18,197 downwards.
ACGCTGATCCCGGTGAAACCGACACCGCTGATGGCCAGCGCCAGCATCAGCAAGCTGAGGCTTGCTCCCCATGCGGCAAACCCGGCACCCAGTGCGCAGATGAAAGCGGACACGACGATGACCCGCTTGGCGCCGGCACGATCCACCAATCCGCCGCAAAACACCCCGCCGATCGCCGAGGGCAACGAGAACATCGCCAGCGCCAGGCCGACATCGTTGCGGGCAACGTGCATCGCCACGCCCAAATCTGCCGTTAGCGCAGCCGCTACGCCCACCATCCCCATGCTCGCGGCGGTGGCGAGATAGGTCAGCGCGATCAGCAGCCAGCCGATCTGCGGCGTATCAGCATTCATGGCGCCGATGCACGGTTCGGAGAGAGTTGCCATCGTGGTCTCCACGGCCTTGCCGTTCAGGCGCGTTCGAGAATGGTGTTATTCATGGCGCGACCCAACACCGCAAGCCGATCGCGTTGCGGCACCGGGCCAGGCTTCCCGCTCTGGGCGCCGATGTACCATACGGTTTCCTTGCCGGGCAGGTAGCGCGGCCAATTGCCATGTGCGCCGGGAACCGCATTGGGATCGCCGGTCCGCGCGAACTGAGTCCACCAGCCGCTCATCCGGTCCATCAGGCCGCTCTGCTCGCGGCTCAAACCGAACCCGCGGGCCGGCTGGGTGCGCAAGGCAAAGCCGATCTCCGAACCGTGGAATGCCCCCAGATTGCCCCCCGGCCCTTCGTTGAAAGTGGCGCTGGCTGGGACCGTGCCGACGTATTCGAACTGGTAGGAATAGACCGCAGAGCGCCCCGACGTCGCCAAGGCGATCGCGAGCGCGGCTGCATTCCAATTGAAGATGATGTCGCCCATGGACTCATGGCCTTGCCGCGTGGCTGCAGCATCATCGGCGGCATCGAAGAACTGCAAGGCCTCTGCTGCGTGCTCGGCGTATTCCGCGCTGATTTCCGCTCGAAGGCCTTTCACCGTGCCGCCGCCCAGCGGAGGAAACAGCGTCCCTTCATCGCGATTGCGCCCAACGATGACAGGAACGGCGGCATGACGCCCAGCCATGACCAAGGCGAAAGGATGATCGGGCACATAATGCCCGTCGATCTGGGGATAGAAACGCCACGAACTGGCATTTGCCTCGACCAGTGCGGGCGCTTTCATCGCCCGCAAGTCAGCGATACCGGACGCGCCGACTTCCTTGGCGAAATCCAGCCCGGCGCGCTCCATCGGTTCGCGCTCGCCGAGCAGGATGAAACTGGACGGCTTGCCCATCGGCGCACCACTTTGCGCTATGGCGCGGTGGAACAGGCCCCGCGATTGCGGCATCACGAGGTGAAAACCGACGCTGAACGCCCCAGCCGACTGGCCCAGGATCGTCACGTTGCCGGGATCGCCGCCAAAGTTTGCGATGTTCTGCTGCACCCAGCGCAACGCGGCGATCTGGTCCATCAGGCCATAGTTACCCGAAATCCCGTCAGGCGATTCCGCAGCCAGTTCGGAATGGGCGAAGAAACCCAGGATGCCCACGCGGTAATTGATCGAGACGAAGACCACGCCCTCCCGTGCCAGCGCTTCACCTTCGTAGAGCGGATTGTCGGACGTGCCGGCAACGAACGCCCCGCCGTATATCCACACCATGACTGGATACGGCTTTTCGGAAGGTTCCGCAGGGGACCACACGTTCACTGACAGGCAGTCATCCCCCATTGAGTGGGGACCGCGCACGCTGAAGGCGCTTTTGCCAGCCTCGGGCGTCGCCCAAGGACTGGCGGAGAACCGATCCGCGCGCAAAGTACCTTTCCACGGCGTTACGGCCTGCGGTGGACGCCACCGCAACGCGCCGGACGCCGGCTGCGCGTAAGGTATCCCCAGCCAGCGCCGAACGCCGCTACCGGGGAGTACGTCGCCCGCGACCGTCCCCGCCGCCGTTTCCACCAAGAGGGAGGAACCGGCGGCGCGGACGGTCGATGCGGCCGCAAGAGCAGCGGTACTGGCGACAAAGCCACGACGGGTAAGTTTCGGTTTGTTCATTGGCTTCCCGTCGTGACTCGTTTTCGGTTCCGGACTTGCGCGTCGTCTACTGACGATAGGTCAGCGTCAGGCCGATCGTGCGCGGCCGGTTCACGTAGACGTAGTAAAGCGATGATCCGGCCAAGTCGTGCGTGCGCGACAAGGGCTTGCTGTCGTTGAAGATGTTGTTGGCGAACACCGACAAATCGAACGCAGCCAGCTTCGCGCCCAGCCTGGCCGAGACGACCGCGCTGGATTCCGTGGGCGTCAGACCCGCGTCGAAGCTGTAGGTTTTCGGATCGAGTGCAGGTCCGCGGCTGCGGAACGTGGTGTCGGCACGGAAATACGCGTCCACCTCCTGGGTGACGGGGAAGTCGACTTGCGCCCAAGCCGCGCCGGTGAACTGCGGCCCGCCGATCCTGGCGCCCTTGGCAGCCAGCAGAGCGCCGCCACTTCCCTCGACATCCTCGGCATACGTCGTACGATTGAAGCCGACGTTGCCGCCTATGCTAAGGCCCTCGGCAAGCCGGAAATCCGCCGCCACGTCAATGCCGCGGCTGTTCGCCTCGCCCAGGTTCTGGATGTACTGGAAGCCGCAGTTCGGCAAGTTGACCGGTTGCTGGATGTTGCTCCACTTGATCCAGTAAGCATTAGCATCAAGGTGCATCCGCCCGCCCATGAGCGAGCCCTTTATGCCGCCATCAAAGCTCCAGACGCTATCGGACCCGTAAGTCGTTGGGCTTTTGGAGATGCCCAGCGATGCAAGATCCGACGCGCAATATTCAGCCGGGACCGGCCCTTGCGCGCCACCCTGGCGGAACCCCTTGGCTGCGTTCGCATAGAACAGCGTGTTTTCGTTGGCCTGATAGGCAACGCTGAACTTGGGCGTAACCGGGGTTTCCTTGGTGCTTCCCTCGACGTAGCTGGGACCGCCGTTGACCGGGCCGTCGGCGGCGTCCGTGAACGAGAACTTCATCTGCGATACGCGAACGCCGGCGCTCAATGTCAGCTTGTCATTAACGTGGTAGTCGAAGTTGGCGAAGCCGGCGATCTGCTCGTCCTTGGAATTGACGAGGTCGATGTAGCTTTTGGCGTCTACGGCAGCGGTTGGACTCGAACTTGTCGTGTTATTGTCCGACACCTGCCGCTGGTTCGAGTAGTAGAACCCCAAGACCCAGTCCAGCGGACCACCTGGTTTGGACTGTACGCGCAATTCTTGCGTAAAGTTATTTTGCTCAGTCACGACCGTGGATGACGAGGGGCGCAGCGTGCTGACGGACGTTACGGCGTCGCCGGTCCTGATCGCGCGCAGATAGCTGGTGTAATCAAGCGTGATCACTTGCCTGCGGTCGAACCATGACGTGTTCGAGACGACCATGAAATTGTCGCCATCATATTCCAGCTTGACCGCCGGCAGATAGAAGCGATCGCGGCGGGGTTCCGAAAGCGTATTGCCGCTGCGATAATCTGCATCGCCGGAATCGCTGTATTGCTCCCAGACAGAGTTGCGCGCCGCCTGATATTGCTTTTGATAGAACAACGAAGGCGTGATCGTCAGTTCCGGGACAGGACGGATGGCCAACGCACCGCGCACTACCGTGGTACGCTCCCAGTTGGCATTTTTATCAACCAATGCCCCCGTCTCAGCATTGATCTGGTCGATATAGCCGCCATCCCGCCGCTGCGAGACGCTGAGGCGGAAGCCTACCAAGTCCTTTGCGATCGGAGCGCCGATCGCGGCGCCGACCTCGTAGGATGGAGCGCCGTTATGGGTGGTCGATACTTCCGCCCGACCATAGGCGGAGTAAGCATCCAAGCTAGGCGCCGGCGTGATGAAGCGAACCGCACCACCTTCGGCACCAGCGCCAAATAGCGTGCCTTGGGGGCCCTTGAGCACTTCCACCCGTTCGAGATCGAAGACGCGAGGAAAGACGTTACCACCGAAATAGCCGACGCTGCGGATCTGGATCGGTGTTTCATCCACGTAAATGGCAGTGGTCGCTGAACCGACGTCGGAAGAAATACCCCGGATCGAGATGCTGTTGCTGGTATTACCCGAAACACCGCCGGTATTGCTGAACAGCAAGCCCGGCGTATAGCGCGCGATATCGTCGATCGAGCGCATGCCACGCTGATCCATCTGCGACTGGCTGAACGCGTCGATCTTGATCGGCACCTTGTCCAGCGTCATTTCACGACGCGTCGCGGTGACGACGATAGTGCCTTCTTCGTTGCTCGAATCCGCTTCGGCTGCCTGCGCCGCCCCGGATGCTACTGAAACAACTGCAACCCCAGCGAGAAAACCCGCCCGCATGATCGCAATCTTTCCCTCATTTTTCGAATGCCGCTTGAACATACAACCTCCTAGAAACAGAATGTCGCGTTCACTCCTGGATTTTATTTATTTTTTATTTGTTTTTATTTAATCATCAAAACAAGTCGAAGTACTCTCTTTGCTCCCAATCAGTAACCGTACTGTTGTATCGTTCAACCTCGGCCCGCTTTATCATTAAGAAATAATCGATGAACGCACTGCCGAACGCTTCGCGCATCGGAGCGTCCGCGGCCAAGATGTCGAGCGCTGCCTCCAGGCTGCTCGGCAGGGGCTGGGCGTCGGCCAGATAGGGGCTATCGACAGGCGCGCCGGGTTCCGCCCGCGCTGCGATACCGGCAAGCCCGGTCAGCATTTGCGAGGCCAGATAAAGATAGGGATTGGCCGCCGGCTCGCCGATGCGGTTTTCGATCCGGGTCGCACCTGGCGCGCCGCGTGCCAATACCCGCAGCATCGCGCCTCGATTGTCCTCGCCCCAGGCCACCCGGTCGGGCGCCAAGGAATTGGCGCGGTAGCGTTTGTAGCCGTTGATGGTGGGGGTGCTGAACGGCGTCGCCGCTCGCGCACCGCTGAGCAGGCCGGCCAGGAAGTGACGACCGATGTCCGAAAGCCCCTGCCCGCCATCTTCACGCGCGAAGAGATTGCGCCCACTAGCCTTGTCGCGCAGCGACTGGTGAAGGTGCCACCCGCTCGACATCGCATTGGCCCATTGGGGGCGGCACATGAAAGTCGCATGGTAGCCGTGGCGACGCGCGATCTGTTTGATGGCGTTGCGGAACACGATCATGTCGTCCGCAGGTTGGATGCCGCTGCCGGGGCGAAACACGAACTCGACCTGGCTCGGCCCGAATTCGATCTCGATCGAATGGATCGGCAGACCCAGCGCCTGACAATGCCCGCGCATGATATCCAGGATCGGCTCGATCCGGTCGTAACGCTGTTCGGTCAGATAGGCGTAGCCTTGGTGAAGCAGTTCCACCGAGGGCGGCGTACCGGGTTGTCCGGCATCGGCGATATCCAGTTTGGGATCGGTGAGGCGGGTCAGGTGAAATTCGACTTCTAGCCCGCTGACGAACTCGAACCCTTGCTCCGCCAGGCGCGCTTCCGCGTCCTGCGCGATGCGGCGGGTGGAATGGGCAACGGGCCGGCCATCGGGGTAATACAAGTCACACAGCATCCATGCGGAGCCAGGCGCCCAAGGCAGACGCCGCAGCGTCGTGGGATCAGGCACCATGATAACGTCGCCGCCACCCTGAAGTGCCGGCTCGCCGATGCCCGCACCCTGGGTGAATACCGGCACCACGGTGCGATGCGCGGTGTCCTTGAGCAGAAGCGTGGAGGTGATGGCGCAGCCATCCTCCATAACACCGGGCAACGCCTCTATCATCAAGGTCTTGCCGCGCAGCAGTCCATGCAGATCGGGAAAGGACAACCGAACCTCGTTGACGCCGGCAGCGCGCAATTGCGCTTCCACTTCGGCAGCTAGACGTGCCTGGTCATCGGTCCACAAACCATGCCGGGCGATGAAACCGGTCATGGTTGCGCGGTTTCCGCCGCAGCCATGGCCCAGGAAGCATTGTCTCGACGGCGCGCATCGGCGCGCTGCCAATAGCCAGCCACATCCTCACCTGCTACTGCAACGCCATCGATCGTGGCAGGGCCGGTCACGAAAGCGGCTTCCTGCTCGCCCAGCGCCATCAATGGAGCACTGCCTTGCGATGCCTTGCGGATCTCTGCCAACAGCAGCTTGCGATAGGCGACGATACCCTTGTCGGTCGTCCCCAGATGCTCGCGCGTGCGATCCTGTATGCGGCCCTGGCTTTCTACCGCCCACTGATCGTGGACGTTGATGTCCTCACCCATGCCCGTGTACGTACGCAGGCGCTGTTCATCGAGATCGTAGCCGTAGTTGTTGTGCCTCCCGACGCGGGGCATGTAGTCGGGCAGCGTATATAGCTTGAGGCGCTGCTCGCGCATCGTCGCCTTGTCCACCGGCTCGGCAAATCCGGTGAAGATCGCGTACCAATAGCAACTCTCGTCGTCGATCGGGACATGCCACTGAGTGATCGTCATCGTCTCAGACAGTGGGATGACGAACGCTTGCGGGAAAAGAAGATTGGTGATGCGCACATGCGTTCCACCTTCACCCAAAGAACGCAGCGCGGTCAGCCGCAAGCCGATCTCGGAGCGCTCCACGGTGATCTCGGGGTTCTCGTATTCCCGCAGAACCTGGGTCATCGTCAGTTCGCTGTCGGCCGAGGTTGAGCGGAACTGCTTTCCGTAGCTAGCCGCCGCATCCTCGTCCTCGTAGAAGCGGTGGAGGAAGCTAGCGTGGGCCGGATCGATACCCACTTCAAGCGCTTGCAACCAGTTGCAGTCGAGATAGCCCTTGAACGCGAAGACGTGGCTGTCCGGGGCGATGAAGCAATCCAGCGCGGGAAACGCGGGCGCCTCCCCCTCACCCAGATAGCCGAACACGATGCCGCCGCGCACCGCGACAGGATAACTCTTCTGCCGGACGCGAGAGCACAGCTTGCTGCCTTCCGGCTCACCTGGCGTTTCGAGGCAGTTGCCATCGACATCGAACAACCAGCCGTGGAACAGGCAGCGGATACCACCGTCTTCGAGACGCCCGAACGCCAAGTCGGCATTGCGATGTGGGCAATCGCGATCCAGCATGCCGATGCGACCCTGGTTGTCGCGAAATACGACGAAGTCCTGACCCAGAACGCGCACAGCCTTTGCTGGACGAGGCCCGTCGAGTTCATCGACCAACGCGACCGGCTGCCAGTAGCAGCGCAACAGGCCGCCCAACGGGGTGGCGCTACCGGTGCGGGTTATCAGGTCGTTCTGTTCCGGTGTCATCGAACCAAGGGACTCATCGTGAAAATGGGTTAGTTCCTCAGGGGTGACAGATTTTCGTGAGAAGAAAAAGAGGGAAATTTTTTCCTCAATCAGCGGCTCCCCTGGTCAAACGGGCAATCTGTCAGGCGCCAATCGCCAAACTCCCCTGATTTATAAGCAAAAATGCCGAAGCACCGCACCCGTTACCAAAATCCGGCTCTGTCCGCGTTGAGCAGAAACGCCGCAGTTTCCTCGTAAAAAGGGCACGATCGCAAGGCCTGAGGCATTTTCGCTGGTTTGCTCCGACGGCCCGTCAGAGATGCCTAGCCACCCCATACCAGCCTCTTGACTGTGAATTAAAAATATTTTCTCATAGGAAAATATCGTGCTACGCCACCGGCAGTCCTAACCTTTCTCACCTCAGGGGAACGCGTTGAAAATCACCAAAATCGAAGCGTTTGCCTTCCGTCTTCCGCCGCGCCGGGACTTTCGATGGGCGGGCCTCATTGCCAACCTGGGCGGCTTCGTGGCGGTCCGAATCGAGACCGAAGGCGGTTTCGTCGGCTTTGGCGAAGCGACGCCGCTGCCGGATTGGGGGGGCGACTGGGAGCGACGCTGCGGCGAAACCCAGGTGACCGTATGCCACATCGTCAACGCCGTACTCGGCCCGGCGCTCGTGGGAATGGATGCTACTGCCGTCACGGCAGCCCGCCGGGCGATGGACCGCCTCGTCGTCGGCAACGTCTACGCCAAATGCGCGATCGACATCGCCTTGCATGATGTCTGGGGCAAGATCGTCGGCCTCCCCATCTACAAGTTGCTGGGCGGCGCGGTGCGCGAAGCTGTCCCGGTCGCGCACATGATCGGACTGATGCCAGAAGACGAAGCCCTCATCGAGGGCATAGAAGCTGCGGCAGACGGCGTGCGCGCGCTTCAGGTCAAAGGCGGGGTCGATGCAGAGCGCGACATTCGCCTGGCTGCAGCGCTACGCCTCGAACTGGGTGGCGACATGACGCTGCGGCTCGATGCCAACCAGGGTTATGGGCATGGCAAGGCCGCGGCCCGGATCGTCGATCGGCTGGTCGACGCCGGCATCAGCATGATCGAACAACCGACCAAGGGCCTTACTTATATGGCGCAAGTCACGGCATCTTCCGCCGTGCCGATCATCGCCGACGAAAGCTGCTGGAACGTCAACGATGCGCTGGACATCAGCCAGGCCCGCGCGGCGGATTCCATCTCGATCTATCTTGCCAAAGCCGGCGGCTTCGTCGGTGCGGCCAAGGTCGCCTGCGTGGCGGACGCCCAGTTGATGGCGTGCGACGTCAACGGCTCGATCGAGTCCGCGATCGGCACTGCCGCCAACGTCCAGTTCGCCCTGGCTCAGCCCGCTGTCACGCTTGGCGCAGTGATCGCGGTCAGCGCCCCTGCGGGGACGCATCCGTGCCAGGTCGCAGGCCGCTATTACGAGGATGACATCCTAGCCGAACCGATGGCGTTCGCGAACGGAGCGATCCTTGCCCTCGATGCGCCTGGGCTTGGGATCACGGTGGATGAAGACAAGCTCATGCATTATCGGTGTGACTGACATGGCTTCCGGCTACCGCATCGCCGCCGACATCGGCGGCACTTTCACCGACATCGCCTGCCTATCGCCGGACGGCACCCTGACGACCGCCAAGACGCCCACCACGCCCGGCGACTATGCCGCCGCGATCCTGACCGGCATCGCCGATGTCGCCGGTCGGCTGAACTTGCCCGTGGATCGCTTCGACGAGATCCTCCACGCATCCACCATCGCCACCAATGCCATTCTCGAAGGCAAGGGCGCGCGCACCGCGCTCGTCACCACTGAAGGCTTTCGCGACGTGCTGGAAATGCGCCGCATCCGGGTTCCCCGACTTTACGAGCCGCTCTATCGCAAGCCGGCGCCCCTGGTGCCCCGGCGCTTGCGCCTGGAAGTGCCCGAACGGCTGGGTCCGCGCGGCGAGGTGATCCGGGAACTCGATACCGAGGCCGTGCGCGTGGTAGCTGATGCGCTTGCCGCGCACGAGGTAGAGGCCGTCGCGATCTGCTTCCTGCATAGCTACGCCAATCCGCAGCACGAAATGGCCGTCGAGCAGATCTTGCGCGAAACGTTGCCCGAAGGCACCTTCATCTGCGCCAGCCACGATGTATTGCCGGAAATCCGTGAGTACGAGCGGACTAGCACCACCGTCGTCAATGCCTACATCGGCCCGGTGGTCAGCCAATACCTCTCCGCGCTGCAAATACGACTGCGTGACGCAGGCGTCGGCGGTCGATTGCTGATGATGCAGTCCAGCGGTGGCTTGCTCGACATCGATCGCGTGATCGAGCGCCCCGCTACCGTGGTCGAAAGCGGGCCTGCCGCCGGCGTGGTCGGCGCGGCGCGGCTGGGCGGCAAGGCCGGGCACGGAGACGTCATCACGTTCGACATGGGCGGCACGACGGCCAAAGCGTCGCTGATCGAAGGCGGACGCCTCGTCAGCACCGACGAATATGAAGTGGGCGGCGGCATCTCGATGTCGAGCGCGCTGGCCAAGGGCGGTGGTTATGCGCTCAGGCTGCCCGTGATCGACGTGTCCGAAGTCGGCGCGGGCGGTGGCAGCATCGTGCGTATCGATGCCGGAGGCGCGCTCAAGGTCGGTCCCGACAGTGCCGGCGCGGTGCCGGGGCCTGCATGCTACGATGCCGGCGGCACCGATGCGACCGTTACCGATGCCAATGTCGTGCTGGGTTATCTCAATCCCACGGCGCTGGCCGGGGGCAGCGTGCCCATCAACGCCCGGTTGTCGCGCGAGGCGATCGAGCGCAACGTTTGCGAGCCACTCGATCGCGATCTGCTGGACGCGGCCTGGGGCATCCACCGCCTTGCCAACTCCGCCATGATGCGCGCCGTAAAAGCCGTCTCCACTTACCGCGGCCGCGACCCGCGCGATTTCGCTTTGTTCGCGTTCGGCGGCAATGGCGGCATCCATGCCGCTGCGCTGGCGCGGGAATTAGGGATGGCTAAAGTCATCGTGCCGCCGGGCGCCGGAGTGTTCAGCGCGGTGGGCCTGCTGTTCACCGACCATGAGGTCAGCCGCTCCAACACGTTCGGTCGCACCCTGGGACCGGACAGCGCACTACCGGTGGATATGGCGGCAACGTTCAAACGACTGGAAGACACGGTACGCGCCGAACTGGGCGCTTCCCCGCAACTGCGCCTCACCTGGCGTGCGGACCTTCGCTACCGTGGGCAAGGCTTCGAGTTGAGCGTCGATATCGAGCGCGGTGAACTGGACGACGCCAGCCTTCCCGCCATCCGCGCCGCTTTCGAAGCGGAACATCGGCGCAGCTATGGCCATGACCTGGGCGACCATGCGATCGAGATCGTGACGCTTCGCGCAATCGGCACGATCCCTCCGAACGGCCCTCAGACGATCCGGGACGCCGGCAAATCCGCAGAAAAAACTCTGGAGCAACCCACGGTCGCAACCCGCGCGGCCTATTTCGGCCCGGACCACGGCTTGCTCGAAACGCCTGTCGTCACCCGCGCCCACTTGTCCGAAGCTCCACGCGCTGGTCCCTTGATCGTCGAGGAATACGAAGGCACGACCATCGTGCCGCCGGACTGCACCGCGCTGCGCGACGCCCACGGCAATATCGTCATCGCGCTGGCATCGGGAGCATCGCAATGAGTTTCAATGTCGATCCCATCCTCCTTGAAGTATTCAAGAACGGGTTCGAGGCCGTCGCTGACGAGATGGCGCTGATACTGATGCGCACAGCCCACTCGCCGATCGTGCGCGACGCGATGGATTTCTCCACCGCACTGTGTGATGCGCAGGGGGAAAACCTGGCGCAAGGGCTGACGACGCCGATGCACCTGGGCAGCTTCCGCGACGCCATGCGCCACTTGATGGAAGAGTATGCCGGAGACATCCACGACGGCGACGTCTTCATCGGCAACGACCCCTATCTGGCATCCGGCCAGCATTTGCCGGATATCTATGTCGTAAAGCCCATCTTCCACGATGCGCAGATCGAAGGCTGGGCCGCGACGATCGCCCACCACGTCGATGTCGGCGGGCTGGTGCCGGGCAGCAATTCGCTCAGCGCTGTCGAGATTCACCAGGAAGGCCTGCGGCTGCCATTCCTGAAACTGCGCCGGGCCGGCGTGCCCGATCCCGTGTTGCCACGCGTGATCGCCGCCAACGTGCGAACGCCCGATCTGGTGCTGGGAGACATCGAGGCCCAGCTTGCCGCTGCCATGGCAGGCTCACGCGGGCTTACCGCGATGATCGAGCGCTACGGCGCAAAGACGGTACGCGCCTATGGCGTTGCCCTTCACGATTATGCCGAACGGCTGGCCCGCGCTGCGTTCCGCGAACTGCCCGACGGCGTCTATACGTTCGAAGACCACATCGATGGCCTGGGCGACGATCCCAAGCCCATCCTGTTTCGCCTGACGCTGACCATCGCGGACGACGAAGTGACCGCCGACTGGGCCGGCACGTCACCCCAAGTGGCCGGCGGCATCAACGCGCCGATCTCGTTCTGCAAGTCGAACGTCTATGCCGCGCTGCGTTCGATCATGGGCGCCGACGTGCCCAATTGCCACGGCTACACCCGACCGATCCACGTCATCGCGCCTGAATCTTCGGTGCTCAATTGTAGCTATCCCGCGCCCTGCGGCGCGCGTGGCATCACGGGGTACCGCATCGTCGATTGCGTGTTCGGCGCACTGGCGGCGGCGGTGCCCGATCGGGTCAGCGCGGACGGGGCGGGCGGCTCCACCCTGCCCAGCTTCAGCGGGCGCACCGATGGGGCGACCTTCGTGTTCTCGGAATGCGTCATGGGCGTATGGGGCGCAACAAGTGGTCATGACGGGCAGGAAGGCGTGCCGCACATGGCCTCCAACCAGGCCAACGTCCCGATCGAAACCATCGAGGCGGACTACCCCATCCGCATCGAGCGCTACGGGCTGGCGAAGGATACCGGTGGTCCCGGATTCAATCGAGGTGGACTGGGTATCGTGCGCGAGTACCGGGTGCTGGCCGACGATGTCTATTTCGGCGTCCGCTCCGACAAGATCGCCTATCCCCCGCACGGGCTTAACGGCGGCAGTCCCGGCGCGCCGGCCAGCAACTTGTTGAGCGGCAGCGGCGGGGACCAGGTTTTGCCCGCGATGCCTACCCGCGCCATGACCCTGGGTACAGGCGACCTATATCGCCACGTCATGGCCGGCGGCGGCGGCTTCGGCAGCCCGCTGGACCGCGAACCCAAACGCGTGATCGAGGACATGCTCGACGACCGGGTCAGCGAAGCCCACGCCCGTGAGGCCTATGGCGTCGTGCTGGGTATGGACGGCACCCTCGACATTCCGGCGACGACCGCGCTGCGTGCCCGCATGAAGGATCTTCCCCGATGAACATTGCAATGGACCGGCGCGTCGTTTCAGACCTCGACCCGTTCTGCGAGGAATTCCGCGCCGATCCCTACCGCCACTACGCGCAGCTTCGCGCCCTGGGGCCGATCGTGTGGCTGGAAAAGCATCAGATCTGGGTCGTCCAACATCACGCGCAGGTCAAGGAAGTGCTGGCCGACTGGCAGCGCTTCAGCAATGCCGGCGGCGGCGGGTTGACCAACTATTTCAAGGAGAAGAACTGGCGCCAGCCCAGTATCATCCTGGAAGTCGATCCGCCCGAGCATGAGCGCACGCGCCAGGTCATGATGCGCGCGCTCAATGCCAAAGCCTTGAAGGCCATGCGCGCCGGTTTCGAGCGAGTCGCCGCAGAACTGGTCGACGCCGCCCTCGAAAAGGGCGAGATCGAAGCGGTCGCCGATCTGGTCCAGCCGTTTCCGCTGACGGTGTTCCCCGATGCCGTGGGCATGCCCAAGCTCGATCGCGAAATCATGCTGATTTACGGTGGCATCGTGTTCGGTGCCTTCGGCCCGCGCACGCCCTGGTACGACGAATTGATGAAGCGCGCCGAAGAAGTCAGCGGCTGGATCGATGAGCGTTGTGATCGCAGCGCCCTCACTTCTGATGGTCTAGGCGCGGCGATCTACGCATCGGGGGACGCAGGCGACATCACCCACGCCGAAGCCAAGCTGCTGGTGCGCTCGTTCCTGTCGGCGGGGGTCGATACTACGATCGATTCGATCGGTCTGTGCCTGCGCGCGCTGGCCGAGCATCCCGACCAATGGCAGGCGCTGCGCAAAGATCCCTCGCTGGCACGCGCCGCGTTCGAGGAGGCAACCCGCTACGACAGCTCGTCGCAAAGCTTGTTCCGCACCACCACGCAAGCGTTCGAATTTGCCGGCCAGCAACTCGACAAGCATGAAAAAGTGCTGGTGCTGATCGGCTCCGCAGGCCGCGACCCGGCGGTGTGGGACGAGCCCGACCGCTTCGATATCCGGCGCCGCATCTCGCATCAGATCGGCTACGGCACCGGCATTCACGGTTGCGTGGCGCAGATGATGGCGCGTCTGGAAGGCGAAGTGTTCTTCCGCGCCATCGCCGAGAAAGTGCGCACGCTGGAGCCGACCGGCCCATCGCAGCTACGCCTCGTCCCCGGCCTTCGCGGGCTTTCCAGCCTGCCCCTGGCGCTCACTGCTCAATCTTCAGGACACTGACCATGGCTACCGTAATCGTTGCAGGCGGCGCCACCGGGATCGGTCGCGCATCGGTGCAAGGTTTCCGCGCGCGCGGGGACGACGTGGTGCTGATCGACCACCGCCCTGAAGCAGACCTGGTGGCGCAGGAGGATCACCCCGGCGCCTGCGTGTTCCTTCAGCGAGACCTGGCCGACCCGGCAGTGCCGGCGGAAGCCGTCGCGCTGGCAGTGGACACGTTCGGCGGCATCGATACCCTGTTGGTGACGGCGGCCGTGATGAAATCCGCCGCGCTGGAAGATTGGACCGGCGAGATGTGGGACCATTCGGTCGCGCTGAACCTGAAGATGCCGTTCTTCTTTACCCAGGCGGCCACGCCCTGGCTGCGCAAATCGGACAACCCCAGCATCGTCTTCATTTCATCGACCGGGGCGATCCGGGGCCATGCGGGAATGTCGGCCTACCAGGCGACCAAGGCCGCGTTACCAGGGCTGGCACGCAGTCTGACGGCAGAACTCGGACCCGACGGCATTCGCATCAACTGCATCCTCCCCGGCTGGATCAAGACGCCCTTCAATGATCCTTTCTGGACTTATCAGCCCGACCCCGAAGAAAAGCGCGCCGCCATCGAGGCGCAAATCCCCATGCGCCATCAGGGCGCGCCGGATGACGTGTCCAGCACGATCATGCTGCTGACCTCACCTGCTGGCCGCTACATCGCGGGGACGTCCATCGTCATCGACGGCGGCTATACGGCGGTCTGAAGCGTGACGAACCAAAACTGGGCACTGGCTGACGCGTTCTCGTCGCGAAACCGTCCGGTTTTGCGCGGGGAAATCGGCGCCGTGTCCGCCGCCCATCCGCTTGCAGTCGCCGCCGGGCAAAGCGCGCTGTTCCAGGGCGGATCGGCGGTCGATGCCGCCATCGCCGCGCAAGCCGTGCTGTGCGTCGTCGCACCCGACGCCTGCGGCTTGGGCGGTGACATGTTCGCACTGGTGGGAGACGGACGCGAAACCCTTGCCATCACAGGTGCGGGCGCGGCGCCGCTGGGTATGTCCCAAGTCGCCGACGACGGCCCCCGCGCAATTACCTTGCCGGGGATCGCCGGCGGATGGGACGCGATGCACCAGCGTTGGGGGCGTTTGTCGCTGGCGCACGTTCTTGCTCCCGCTATTCGCCTCGCCCGAGACGGGATCACGCTAACCCCCGCCTTGGCAAAAGCCGTCGCTACGCAGCGAGCCCGACTGGAGCGTCATGGCGCGGGCGAATGGAGCCTGCTGAACCTCGCCGCCGGGGACCGCTTCGTGCAGCCAGCATTGGCGGCGCTGCTATCCACGTTGGCCGAACAAGGCGCCCTCGCCTTCTACGGTGACGTCATCGCTCAAGCGATCGTTTCACGCGTCCAGGCGCGCGGCGGCGCGCTTTCGATGACCGATTTCACTGCCCACGAAACCCCGGTCACCCCGGCCCTGACGATCCCGTTCCAGGGAGGCGAAGTCGCGGTCCAACCGCCCCCGACGCAAGGGGTGCTGCTCGCGATGGCGCTGGCCGGGCTGGAACAATGGCTGAAGACCAACCCCGACGGCGGCAACGCGGCCAGCTTCCAGCACGTCGGCGTCGAACTCACCGAAGCTGCTTTCGCGCATCGCGACGATGCGGCATGCGGCGCGGCTTTGCTCGACCAAGTGCTCACGATCGATCCCGAGCGGGCTGCTTTGCGCGGTGGTCCACGCGCCTATCTGCATACCGCCGGGGTCTCGACCGCCGACGCGCAGGGCCTCACCGTATCCTCGCTGATTTCGGTCTTCGACGATTTCGGATCCTGTGTCTTCGTCCCCGAACTGGGGCTGACGCTGAACAATCGCGCGGGCGGCTTCACCTCCGGCGCAAACGCCGCGGCGCCGGGCAAGCGCCCGGTCCACACTCTGGCCCCTGCGATGCTGCGCCGGGGCACGGACTTGCTGGCTCTGGCGACGCCAGGTGCCGACGGACAAGTCCAGACCCTGCTCCAAGTCATCGGGCGCATCCTGGTCCAGGGCGATGACCTCGCCTCGACCATCGCTGCACCGCGATGGCGCAGCGAGGGCGGGCAGTTGCTCATCGAGGACAATCACCCCGCGCTCGCGGACTTTGCGCTGCGCGGCCACCGCACCCTGCCCCTTCAGCCGGGAGACATGCGTTTCGGATCGGTTGCTTGCGCTGGCGTCCTGGCAGGTCAGCCGATCGCGGTTGCCGACTGGCGGCGCGAAAACTGGGCCGGCGTCGCATGACAAAAACTTGGCTGCTTTCGTAAAGGCTTTGACATGATGAAGCGTAAGAACCTCATCCTCTCGCTGTTAGCCTGTTCATTGGCAATCGCGCCGCTGGCGCCGGCCCACGCCGCCGATAGCGAAACCCTAGCAGCCTACACGTATCTCCATCGTAACCCCGAACTCGGCAAAGATCTGCCCAAGGCCCATGCCTACCTGATAACCAGGCTGCGAGCGCTGGGTGGGTTCACTTTCGTGGACGTGCCGGCGCTGCCTTCGGCAATCGTCGCCGTGCTCGACAGTGGCCGGCCCGGCCCGACGATCGCCTTGCGTGCAGACATGGATGCCCGCCCTCTCGACACCGGAGAAGAGCCAGCGGACCACATGCCCCGATCGCAGATTCCGGGGCGCATGCACAATTGCGGGCACGATGCGCACAGCGCGATGCTGCTCGGCGCCGCCGTGCAGTTGCGCGCCCATCCCGAGACTTTCACGGGCCGCATCGTGTTCCTGTTCCAGCCTGCCGAGGAAGTGAAAGGCGGTGCGGACGACATCGTCGCCGACGGCGTTCTCACCCGCCTGGGCGTCAAAGCGATTTTTGCCCAACACGTCGTTCCCGGAATGCCAGTCGGGGACGTTTCCGTCTCGCAAGGTTCGGCCATGGCCGGCAGCAATACCTTCAAACTCACCTTGCGCGGCACCGCCTCGCATGCGGCCTCTCCCTACGAAGGCGCCGACCTGGGCGTCACATCGGCAAAGATCATCACCGAATTGGCTGATCTGCCGGCGCGTGGCTGGGACATGGCGAACCGCCCAGTAGTAATCTCAGTGACCAAGATCACCACCAGTTCCGCCTCGATCAACGCAACGCCTGCCGAAGTTACCATCGAGGGAACCCTCCGCGCCTTCGAACCGCTGGGCGACAACGCCAAGCCCGGCACTCTCAACCACCGGATCTCCACGCGTATGTCGGCCTTGGCCGCCGTCTATGGCGCCAGCGCGGACTGGGTCGCGACGCCCGGCACCCCACCCACGATCAACGACACCAATCTGATCGCCGTACTAGCAACCGACGCTGCGGGCGAAGCCAAGGTCAATATGACCATCTCAACCGAGCGTTTCATGAATTCGGAAGACTTCGCCTACTACAGCCAGGTCATACCCGGCGTCTATTTCGGCCTTGGCATAGAAAAAGGCGATCTCGGCCACGTGGGCGTTCACCAAACCGGCTTCACGATCCATCCCGATGCCCTGGGCGCCGGCGTCCGCCTGCTCGTAGCCACTGCGCATCTGGCCACTGCTCGGGTCCATTGACCCCAACGGTATTGCTCCATGAGTTTCGCACCAAGGCCACGCCTTTCCGCGCCTGCTCCCGCGCTGATCGACCTGATCGCGAAGGATCAGCTATCGCTCGAGGCCGCGCGCGCACTCATGCTCGATCATCGCGCGGCTGACGTCTTCGCGCAGGGCATCGGGGCGGCCTGTCACGTCGATCTTAGTCCCGGTGAGCGATGTAAGCGCCGGTGCCACCGGCACCAGGCTGAACTTGGCAATATAGTCTCCGAACCGGTATGGGGTCTGCGTGTAATAAGTCTCGTCCAAGGGGTGGACCTGGGCGCGCCTCCCATCTGCTGGATGGTCGGTGATTCATAACCCACGGCGGAAAGCGCTGCATTGACACCCTGCAGCACCGACGAGAACACCTTGTTGCCGCCTTTAGCAACATCCGTGGTCTTCGACAGGAGCTTCAGGTTCTTGAGAAACGCACCGCCAACGGGAGCGGCGAGACTGGCCCGTTGACCATGATGAAATCCTGCGAGGTCTCGTCTTCCGACCCCGGTAAGCGATCGTCCGGGACATCCATGACCTTGAGCGCCAGCCCGCGTGGAAGCGCAATCACATCGTCGAGCACGTCGCCTGCATTGGTTGAGATGCGGATGACGGCATCGAAGCTGGAGGCGCGCGCGAATACTCCCTGAGCCAACTCAAGCAACCATAGTCACCGCTGCCGGAACCCGACATTCCGCAATCGGCCAGGTCAAGTCATTCGACCGGCTCGGTAGTCCGCCATCCCGCCAGCTTTCCCATCCTACGACACCTTCCCGTCGATAAACCCGCCGCGGCGAAGCTGCGCAGTTTT